>JAGWPU010000079.1 GCA_028870355.1 Gammaproteobacteria bacterium
ATTCTACGGGCGGATGTCGTGGCCGCACCTGCAGGGCTTGCTGTTCACGCAGTACGTCCTGAAGAGTGGCTGGGAGATCCTCGTCGCGCCGATGACCTATCGCGTGGTCGCGTTCCTGAAGCGGGCGGAGAACGAGGATTACTACGACGTCGGTACCAACTTCACGCCGTTCTCGCTGGAGGCTTGAGTCGATGCAATCGTCCCGTTCCTTGATCGTGCTCGACCCCGCGGCGGTCGGCGAGGGGGCTGGTCCGCGCCCCGAGACGATCCTCGCGGGGACGCCGGTCGCCCGCGCGGCCAACCAGTACGCGGACGAGCGCGGTGAATTCTTCTGCGGGGTCTGGAATTGCACCGCCGGCCGCTGGCGGGTCCGCTACACCGAACACGAGTTCTGCGTGATCCTGGACGGCCGCGTGCGGATCGTGTCCGCGGCGGGGGAATCCCGGGAATTCGGGCCGGGCGACGCGTTCGTCGTCCCGGCCGGTTTCGAGGGGACCTGGGAAGTGCTCGCGCCGTGCCGCAAGTGGTATGCGGTGTTCGAGCGGGCGGCCTGAGCGCGCGCTCAGGCCGCTTCGCGAATCGCTTCCGCGAGCACCTCGGCGATGCGGGCCAGGTCCGCCGGCTCGACGATCAGCGGCGGCGACAGCGCGATGATGTCGCCGGTCTGACGCACGAGCACCCCGCGCTCGAAGCACTTCAGGAACACGTCGTAGCCGCGCGTGCCGGGCCGGTTCGGC
Organism: Gammaproteobacteria bacterium; assembly: GCA_028870355.1. Lineage (GTDB taxonomy): Bacteria > Pseudomonadota > Gammaproteobacteria > Steroidobacterales > Steroidobacteraceae > Bog-1198. The sequence continues at coordinate 738 of JAGWPU010000079.1, forward strand.
CGCGGTTCGAGTTCGATCGCGCCGATCAGCCCGCAGTTGCGCAGGTCGATCACGTGCGGCAGATCCTTCATGCCGTGCACCGTGCTCTCCATCGCCGGCGCGAGGTCGGCGGCGCGGGTCAGCAGACCCTCGCGCGCATAGATGTCGAGGGTCGCGAGCGCGGCCGCGCTCGCGATCGGATGTCCGGAATACGTGTATCCGTGGAACAGCTCGATCGCGTGCTCCGGTCCCTGCATGAACGCGTCGTAGACCTTGCGCGAGGCGAACACGGCGCCCATCGGCACTGCGCCGTTGGTGAGTCCCTTCGCGGTCGTGATCAGGTCGGGCGTGACCTCGAAGGCCTGCGCGGCGAACGGTTTGCCGATGCGGCCGAACCCGGTGATCACTTCGTCGAAGATCAGCAGGATGTCGTGCTTGTCGCAGATCTCGCGGAGCCGCTTCAGGTAGCCGACCGGCGGTAGCAGCACGCCCGCGGAGCCGGAGATCGGCTCGACGATCACCGCCGCGATCGTCGAGGCATCGTGCAGCGCGATCAGGCGCTCGAGCTCGTTCGCAAGGTGCGCGCCCCAAGCCGGCAGGCCGCGGGAGAACGCGTTGTGTTCGATCGACAGGGTGTGCGGCAGGTGATCGACGCCGGGGACCATCGACGCGGCGAAGAACTTGCGATTGTTCACGATCCCGCCGACCGACAGGCCGCCGAAGCCGACGCCGTGGTAGCCGCGCTCGCGCCCGATCAGCCGCGTCCGCGATGCCTGGCCCCGTGCGCGCTGATACGCGAGCGCGATCTTGAGCGCGGTGTCGACGGATTCGGAGCCGGAGTTCGTGAAGAACACCCGGTCGAGTCCCGGCGGCGCGATCGCCGCGAGCCGGTTCGCGAGCTCGAACGCGATCGGGTGACCCATCTGGAACGTCGGCGCGAAGTCCATCGTGGCCGCCTGGGCGGCGATCGCCTCGGTGATCTCGCGGCGTCCGTGCCCGGCGTTCACGCACCAGAGCCCCGCGACCGCGTCGAGGATCTCGCGGCCGTCGGCAGTCCAGTAATGCATGCCTTGCGCACGCGCGAGCAGGCGGGGGTTCGCCTTGAACTGTCGGTTCGCGGTGAACGGCATCCAGAACGACTGCAGTTCGCTCGGGGCGGGCGTCGCGGACGGTTTGGCATTCATAGGTCTTCAGGGTCCCTTGGTGCTGGGGAGTAGGTGGGGCAGATGATAAGAAAAATTGACAGGATGCTCAAACGGGCGCGAAATAACCCGGATAGCGTTTAATATATTAGACACCATGACTCTGGACGTCGGCGCCCACCTCAGGGCCGTGCGGCAAATGTACGGGCTCAGCCAGCGTGAACTCGCGAAGCGCGCGGGTGTGACCAACGGCTTGATCTCGTTGATCGAACAGAATCGGGTGAGCCCGTCGATCAGCAGCCTGAAGCGCGTGCTCGACGGCGTGCCGATGGCGCTCGCGGACTTCTTCACCCTCGACCTCGCGCAAAAACCGCAGGTGTTCTTCCCGAAGGCGGAATTGCCGAACATCGGCGCCGGCCGGGTCGCACTGCACCTGGTCGGCGGCAGTCTCGCGAAGCGCAGCATGGCGATCCTGCACGAGTTCTACGCACCCGGCGCCGACACCGGCGAGGAGATGCTGACCCACGACGGCGAGGAGGGCGGCGTCGTCGTCCGTGGCCGCATCGAACTCTCGGTCGGCGGCGAGACGCGCAGCCTGAGCGCGGGCGACGGATACTACTTCCGCAGCAACCTGCCGCATCGCTTCCGCAACGTTTCGCGCGAGGAGTGCGAGATCGTGAGCGCGAGCGCCCCGCCGACGTTCTAGCGATTTTCGGGTACCATGGTTCGCAACATGAGCACGGTGACCTTGGCCGCGACGCAGATGGCCTGTGAATGGGACCGCGACGCGAACGTCGAGCGCGCGGAACGGCTGGTCCGGGAGGCGGCGGCGCTCGGCGCGAACGTGGTGCTGCTGCAGGAATTGTTCGAGACCCCGTACTTCTGCAAGGACCACGATCCGCGGCACTTCGACCTCGCCCATCCGCTCCATGAGCACCCCGCGGTCGAGCACTTCCGCGGCATCGCCCGCGAGCTCGGCGTCGTTCTGCCGGTCAGCGTGTTCGAGCGTGCCGGGAACGCGTTCTTCAACACGGTCGTGATCGTCGACGCCGACGGCAGCGTGCGCGGCCATTACCGCAAATCGCACATTCCCGAGGGGCCGGGATACCACGAGAAGTTCTACTTCTCGCCCGGCGACACCGGATTTCGCGTGTTTCCGACCGCGTTCGGCCGCATCGGCATCGCGATCTGCTGGGATCAGTGGTTCCCGGAGGCGGCGCGCGCGATGGCGTTGCAGGGGGCGGAGTACCTGCTGTACCCGACCGCGATCGGCTCGGAACCGCAGGCGCCGGCGCTCGACTCGAGCGGCCATTGGCAGCGTACGATGCAGGGCCACGCGGCCGCGAACGCGCTCCCGGTCGTCGCGTCGAACCGCATCGGCGTCGAGCGCGGCGAGAAATACGAGCTCGAGTTCTACGGCTCGTCGTTCATCGCGTCGCCGACCGGCGAGAAGCTCGCCGAGGCGGACCGCCGGACCGAGACCGTGCTGGTCGCGAGCTTCGACCTCGACGAGGTGCGCGGCTACCGCGAGGCCTGGGGGTTGTTCCGCGACCGGCGGCCGGATCTGTACCGGTCGCTGCTGTCGTTCGATGGACGTTCCTGACGACGCGGCGTTGCCCCGCGCGATCGCGTTCGTCGACCTCGAAACGACTGGCGGCAACGCAGCCCATCACCGGATCATCGAGATCGGGATCGTCCGGGTCGTCGACGACGCGATCGTCGAGGAATGGAGCGCGCTCGTCGATCCCGAGTGCCGGATCCCGCCGTCGATCCAGGCGTTCACCGGCATCAGCGATGCGATGGTCGCGTCGGCGCCGCCGTTCGCCGCGCTCGCCGCGACCGTGGAAGAGAAGCTCTCCGGCGCGCTCGTCGCCGCGCACAACGCCCGCTTCGATGCCTCGTTCCTGCGCCGCGAACTGCGCCGCCTCGGTCGGCCGTTCGTCGCGAAGACGCTGTGCACGGTCAAGCTGTCGCGGCGGCTCGCGCCGCACGAGCGGCGGCACAATCTCGACGCGCTGATCGAGCGCTACGGCCTCGAGTGCGATGCGCGCCACCGCGCGCTCGGCGACGCGCGGGTGCTCGCCGACTGGTGGCTGCGGTTGCGCCGCGAGCGGACGGCGGCCGAGCTCACGGCGGCGATCGACGCGGTGCTCGCCGCGCCCGCGCTGCCTGCGCAGTTGCCCGAGGGGCTGGTCGACGAGCTGCCCGAGGGTCCCGGCGTCTACCGCTTCCTCGGCGAAGCGGACGCGCCGCTCTACATCGGCAAGAGCCGCCGCTTGCGCGCGCGGATCCTCGCGCACTTCGCCGCCGAGCATCGCGAGCCGAAGGAGCGGCGGCTCGCGCAGCAGGTACGCCGGATCGACTGGCGGGAGACCTCGGGCGAGCTCGGTGCGCTGCTGACCGAGGCGGCGTGGATCAAGGCGCAGCAGCCCGTCTACAACCGCCGCCTGCGCGGCGGCGGCGACGCGGTGACGTGCCGGATCGCAGCCGACCGCCCCGATCGGATCGAGGTTCTCGCGCTCACGGATCTCGACGACGGCGTGTCGTCGCGGTGCTACGGCCTGTATCGATCGCCGCGCGAGGCGCTGCGTGCCCTGACCGAGATCGCGCGGGCACACCAGCTGTGCCTGAAGGCGATGGGACTCGAGGCGGGGGAAGGTTCGTGCTTCGGCCACGCGCTCGGTCGCTGCCGTGGTGCGTGCATCGGGCGCGAGAGCGCCGCGCTGCACGGCGTGCGGCTGCAGCTCGCGCTCGCGTCGATCCGGTTGAAGGAGTGGCCGTTCCCCGGGCCGATCGCGCTGCGCGAGCGCGATCCCGACGGTGCGGTGGAGTGGCACGTCGTCGATCGCTGGGTACACCTCGGCACCGCGCGCGCCGACGAGGAACTTGCGGCGCTCGTGGCGGCGGTTCCGCGCCCGCCGTTCGACGTCGACGTCTACCGGATCCTCGCGAGGCATCTCGAGCGCAGCCCGCGGCTCGACTGGATCGCGTTGCCCGCGGGGCCGGCGCGGCGCCGCGCGTGAGCACCGAGAGTCTCACCTGGATCGCGACCGCCCCGGTCGGGGCCGCGTCGGTGCTCGCGGAGGAGCTCGCGTCGGTCGGTGCGACCGCGGTGCGCGAGCGCCGCAGCGACGTGCGGTTCGACGGCCCGCTCGAGGTCGGGTACCGGACCTGCCTGTGGTCGCGCACCGCGACCCGGGTGTACCTCGTGCTCGACCGCGTCGATGCCACGTCCGCGACGAGCCTGCACGCCGCGCTCGAGCGCATCGACTGGCGCGAGCATCTCGGTCCGGGCGCGACCCTCGCGTGCTCGGCGAGTGGCGGCAACGCGGCGCTCCGCCACACGCTCTATGCGGCGCAACGGCTGAAGGACGCGGTCTGCGACGGGTTGCGCGCGACCACCGGCACGCGCCCCGACGTGCGACCGCATCGACCCGACGTGCTGCTGCACCTGCACGTGGAGGCCACGAGCGCGGAACTCTCGCTCGATTTCTCCGGCGAGAGCCTGCACCGGCGCGGCTATCGCGTCGCGGGGGGGCGGGCGCCGCTCAAGGAGAACGTCGCAGCCGCCGTGCTGCTGCGGGCCGGCTGGCCCGCGATCTGCGCAGCGGGCGGGCCACTCGTGGATCCGATGTGCGGGACCGGTACGCTCCTGCTCGAAGCCGCGGCGATCGCCGCCGACGCGGCGCCGGGTCTCGACCGGGCGTATTTCGGATTCAGCGGGTGGCGCGGCCACCTGCCGGCGCTGTGGGAGCAATTGCGACGCGAGGCCCTCGAACGGCGCGCCGCGCGCGCGGTGCGGCGCGCGATCCTCGGTTTCGACGCGGACGCGGACGCGGTGCGCGCGACGCTCGCGAATGCGGCCGCGGCCGGCTTCGAGCCGTGGCTGCACGTCGAACGGCGCGCGCTCGCCGCGCAGCGGCGCCCGCCGGGTCCGCCGGGGCTGCTCGTGTGCAATCCCCCGTACGGCGAGCGGCTCGGCGCCGAGGCGACGCTGCCGGCGCTGTACACCGAGCTCGGGCGGGTGCTGCGCGAGGAGTTCGCGGGCTGGCAGGCGGCGATCCTGACCGGGAACCCGCCGCTCGCCCGTCATCTCGGGCTCTTCGCGAAGCGCAGCCATCGGCTGTTCAACGGCGCGATCGAGTGCCGCCTGCTGCGCTTCGACGTCGGCGCGGCGGCGGAGCCGGAGCCGGCGTCGGTCACGCAAGGCCGCTGGGCCGCGCGGCCCGGCGCACAGATGTTCGCGAACCGGCTGCGAAAGAATCTCGAGAAGCTCGAGCCCTGGGCGCGCGCCGCCGGGATCGAGTGCTATCGCGTCTACGACGCCGACATGCCGGAGTACGCGTTCGCGGTGGATCTGTACGGCTGCGAGCCGCGACATGCGTTCGTGCAGGAGTACGCGGCGCCGGCGACCGTCGACCCGGAGAAGGCGCGGGAGCGGCGGCGCGAGGTGCTCGCGGCGCTTCCGGCGGTGCTCGGCCTGCCGCTCGCGCAGGTGCACTCGCGCACCCGACGCCCGCAGAAGGGGACCGCGCAGTACGAAAAGCGCGCGACGACCGCCGAACGGCACGCGGTGCGCGAGGGCGGACTGCGGTTCTGGGTGAATTTCCGCGACTATCTCGATACCGGCCTGTTCCTCGATCATCGGCCGACCCGGGCGCTGCTGCGCGACTGGGCGAAGGACGCCGACTTCCTGAACCTGTTCTGTTACACGGGGACCGCGACGGTGTACGCGGCCGCGGGCGGCGCCCGGTCGAGCGTCAGCGTCGATCTGTCGAACACCTATCTTGCCTGGGCCCAGGACAACCTGGCGCTGAACGGCCTCGCCGGCCCGCGCCACCGCTTCGTCCGGGCCGACTGCCTGGAATGGCTCGCGAGCGCTGCCGCCGAGGGGGCCGCGTTCGACCTGATATTCCTGGACCCGCCGACGTTCTCGAACTCGAAGCGCATGCAGCGCGTGCTCGACGTGCAGCGTGACCACCCGGCGCTGATCCGGTCCGCGGCCAGGCTCCTGCGGGCCGACGGACGCCTCGTGTTCTCGACGAACTTCAGTCGTTTCGAGATCGACGCCGCGGCGCTCGCCGATTGCGATATCGAGGACCTGAGTGCGCGGACCCTGCCGCGGGACTTCGCGCGCCACCCGCGGATCCATCGGACGTTCCTGATCCGCCCGCGAACGGCGGCGCCGTCCGCGAACCGCGGTGCAGCAACCGGACCGGGACGAGAGCCGGGCGTTTAGGATTTTGATTCGCTTGACACCCGACGTGGCTTGTGAAGCGCCGCGGCTGACGGGGGGCTTCCCGGCGTTGACGCATCGCAATATCCTTGGCTAAGTCCTGGAAACGCCTGAATCTCGTGTCGATGGCGCCCGGGGGGCGGGACGGGTTCGCGGGAGTGTGGTCTAATGACTGCAGTAATCAGGGCTGGGTGTCTCCCAGCGCGTTCAATATATTAAACATGTCTCGCAAGCCGCTCATCGGAATTCCGGCCGATCGCCGGCTGTTTGGAAAGCACCATTTCCACATGGTCGGCGAGAAATACATCGCCGCCGTCGCTGACGGCGCGGACGCGATTCCCGTGCTCATTCCGGCGCTCGGCCCGGCGCTCGCGCTCGAGGACCTGCTCGGGCTGTGCGACGGGCTCCTGTTCACGGGCAGCGAGACGAATGTGGAGCCTCACCGCTATGGCGGGCCGGCGAGCGCGCCGGGCACGCTGCATGATCCGCAACGCGATGCGACGACGCTGCCGCTGATCCCGCGCGCGGTCGCGGCCGGCCTGCCGGTGCTCGCGATCTGCCGCGGCTTCCAGGAAATGAACGTCGCCTACGGCGGCACGCTCTGGCAGCGCCTGCACGAGGTGCCGGGTCACCTGGATCATCGCGACGACGGCTCGCTGCCGCTCGACGAACAGTACGGGCCGGCGCACGACGTGCTGCTCGATCCTGGGGGAGTGCTGCGAACGATGTCCGATCGCGACCGGCTCTCGGTCAATTCCCTGCACTGGCAGGGAATCCAGGAGCTCGGCCGCGGTCTCGCGGTCGAAGCGCGCGCGCCGGACGGCGTGATCGAGGCGTTCCGGGTCGACGAGGCCCGGGGCTTCGCGCTCGGGGTGCAGTGGCACCCGGAATGGCGCTTCGCGAGCAATCCTTTCTCGCGCGCGCTGTTCGTGGCGTTCGGCGAGGCGAGCCGGCAGTACGCGCAGCGCAAGGTGAACCGATGAGCATCATTCAACAGTTCCTGAAAGAGCACGGCATCTCTGAGGTCGAGGCGATCATCCCGGACATGGCGGGCGTGCCGCGCGGCAAGCTGATGCCGGCGGAGAAGTTCGCGGAAGAGGAGGGGATGCGACTCCCCGAAGCGATCTTCCTGCAGACCGTGACCGGCGACTTCCCGGACGACCAGAGTGCGATGAATCCGTCGGACATCGACATCGTGCTCAAGGCCGATCCGAAGACCGTGCGCGTCGTGCCCTGGGCCGCCGAGCCCACCGCCCAGGTGATCCACGATTGCTTCTACGGCGATGGCCGGCCGGTCACGATGGCGCCTCGCTACGTGTTGCGGCGCGTGCTCGATCTGTACGAAGCGCACGGCTGGGAGCCGGTGGTCGCGCCGGAGCTCGAATTCTTCCTGGTCGAGCCGAACACCGACTCCGATTACCCGCTGAAGCCCCCGGTCGGCCGGTCCGGTCGGCCCGAGATCGGCCGCCAGGCGTACAGCATCGCCGCGGTCAACGAGTTCGATCCGCTGTTCGACGACATGTACTCGTTCTGCGAGGCGCAGGACATCGAGATCGATACCCTGATCCACGAGGCGGGCGCCGCGCAGATGGAGATCAACCTGCTGCACGGGTACCCGATGAACCTCGCGGACCAGGCGTTCCTGTTCAAGCGAACCGCGCGCGAAGCGGCGATGCGCCACAAGATGTACGCGACGTTCATGGCGAAGCCGATGGCGAAGGAGCCCGGCAGCGCGATGCATCTGCACCAGAGCATCGTCGACGCGAAGACCCGCAAGAACATCTTCAGCAACCCCGACGGCTCGCCGTCGGCGCTGTTCTTCGGCCACATCGCGGGACTGCAGCGCTATCTGCCGGCGGCGATGTCGCTGTTCGCGCCGAACGTGAACAGCTACCGGCGGATCAGCCGCTACTCGGCCGCGCCGATCAACGTGCACTGGGGCTACGACAACCGCACCGCGGGACTGCGAGTGCCGATGTCCGGACCGGACGCGCGGCGCGTCGAGAATCGCGTCGGCGGCGCCGACGCGAACCCGTATCTCGCGTTCGCGGCGTCGCTCGCGTGCGGTTACCTCGGAATGGTCGAGGGGCTGAAGCCGACCGAACCGATCACCGGCAGTGCGTACGATCTCGCGATCGCGCTGCCACGCTCGCTCGCCGAGAGCCTGCGACTGCTGCGGGAGTCGAAGGCGCTGGTCGACGTGTTCGGCGACCGCTTCGTGCTCGCGTATACCGCGGTCAAGGAAGCCGAGTACGAGACCTTCGCGCAAGTGATCAGCTCCTGGGAACGCGAGCATCTGTTGTTGAACGTTTGAGGTGGTCGAGATGCAGACCTTCGTTCGAGCGACGATAGTGGCATTCGCGGCGGCGCTGCTCGCCGCCTGCGGGACGCACGGGTCGGGCGACGCGAGCTCGGCGAAGGTGCTGAATCTCTACATCTGGTCGAACTACCTCGCGCCCGACACGCTCTCGAACTTCCAGAAGCGCACCGGCATCAAGGTCAACGTCTCCTACTACGACACCAACGAGACCCTCGAGACGAAGTTGCTCGCCGGGCACAGCGGTTACGACGTCGTCGTGCCGACCTCGTCGTATTTCGCGCGTCAGATCGAGGCGGGCGTGTATCAGCGGCTCGACAAGTCGAAGTTGCCGAACCTGAAGAACCTGGACCCGCGGCTGATGGCCCGTGTGCAGGAGTTCGATCCCGGCAACGCGCACGGCGTGATCTACATGTGGGGCACCGACGGGATCGGCTACAACCCGAAGATGGTCGAGGCGGCGATGCCGAACGCGCCGGTCGACAGCTGGCGCATGATCTTCGATCCGACCGTCGCCGCGAAGCTCTCGAAGTGCGGGATCAGCGTACTCGACACGCCCGCGGACGTCGTGCGGGCGGTATTGAGCTACCTCGGCCGCAATCCGAACTCGCAGAGCCCGGCGGATCTCGACGCGGCGGAAGCGGTGCTGATGAAGGTCCGGCCCTACATCCGCAACATCAACTCGTCCGAATACATCCAGGCGCTCGCGAACGGTGATCTGTGCGTCGCGCTCGGTTACAACGGCGACGTGATGCAGGCACGGGATCGCGCCCGCGAGGCGAAGAACGGCATCGACGTCCGGTACGTCGTCCCGAAGGAGGGCTCGGTGCTCTGGTTCGACATGCTCGCGATCCCGAAGGATGCGCCGCATCCGGCGAGCGCCTACGCGTTCATCAACTACATGATGGATCCGAAGGTGATCGCGGAGGTCTCGAACTACAAGCGCTACGCGAACGCCAACGCGGCCGCGCAGCCGTACGTGCGCGAGGACGTGAAATCGAACCCGGCGATCTATCCGACCGCCGAGCAGATCCACGATCTCGCGGTGCAACTCGCGGACACCCCGGCGCACACGCGTGCCTTGACGCGCATGTGGGAACGGTTCAAGACGGGCCGCTGAGTCATGGTGGCGGCGACGGGGCGCCGGGAGGCCGGTGAACCCTGGAACGATCCGAACGCGAGGCCTTACGTCGAGCTGCGCCGGGTCACCAAGAAATTCGGCGACTTCACCGCGGTCGACGACGTGAGCCTCAAGATCTACGAGCGGGAGATCTTCTGCCTGCTCGGAGCCTCGGGCTGTGGCAAGACCACGCTGCTGCGGATGCTCGGCGGCTTCGAGACCCCGACCGAGGGACGGATCCTGATCGACGGCGAGGACGTGACCGACGTCCCGCCGTACGATCGTCCGGTGAACATGATGTTCCAGTCCTATGCGCTGTTCCCGCACATGAACGTCGAGCAGAACGTCGCGTTCGGCCTGAAGCAGGACCGCGTACCGAAGGCCGAGATCCGCGAGCGCGTCGCCACGATGCTCGACATGGTCCAGCTCGGCGAGTACGCAAAGCGCAAGGTCGGGCAGCTCTCCGGCGGTCAGCGCCAGCGCGTCGCGCTCGCGCGCGCACTCGTGAAGCGCCCGAAGCTCCTGCTGCTCGACGAACCGCTCGGCGCACTCGACAAGAAGCTGCGCGAGCATACGCAGTTCGAGCTGATCGGCCTGCAGGACAAGCTCGGCGTGACCTTCCTCGTCGTGACCCACGATCAGGAGGAGGCGATGACGCTCGCGAGCCGGATCGGGGTGATGGATCGCGGAACGATCGTGCAGGCGGGTACGCCGGCCGAGATCTACGAATTCCCGAACAGCAAGTTCGTCGCCGATTTCATCGGCTCGGTGAATCTGTTCGAGGGGCGGCTCGTCGAGGACGAGCCCGAGCGCGTGCGGATCGCCTCCGCGGAGCTCGGCGGGACGATCCTCGTCGGTCACGGGATCAGCTCCGCGCCGGAGGCGACGTTGTGGGCGGCGTTGCGCCCGGAGAAGATCGCGATGAGCCGCGGCGCTCCACCGCAGACCGAGAACGTCGCGCGGGGGATCGTGCAGGACGTCGCCTATCTCGGCGACCTGTCGATCTACGTCGTGCGCCTGCCGACCGGCAAGCTGGTGCGCGTCACGCGCCCGAACACCGCGCGGCACGCCGAGCCGGTCGAGAGGGACAGCGAGGTGTATCTCAGCTGGGACGCGGCCAGCCCGGTCGTCGTGACGCGCTGAGCGATGGACCGGCTGCGGCGCCGCCTGGAGCGAACCCGGATCTCGAGCCGGGGTCTCGTCGTCGCGCTGCCCTATCTCTGGCTGATCGCGTTCTTCGTCGCGCCGTTCCTGATCGTGCTGAAGATCTCGTTCTCGCACACGGCGCTCGCGATCCCGCCGTACCGGCCGCTGCTCGTGTGGACCTCGCGGTCGGTGCTCGAGATCCGGCTCGACCTCGGCAACTATCTCGCGATGTTCTCGCACCGGCTCTATGGCGATGCGTTCCTGAACTCGCTGAAGGTCGCGTTTCTGTCGACGATCTTCAGTCTCGCGATCGGGTACCCGATGGCCTACGGGATCGCCCGGGCCGGGGCTCGCGCGCGAAATTTCCTGCTGCTGCTCGTCGTGCTGCCGTTCTGGACCTCGCAGCTGCTGCGGATCTACGCCTGGGTCGGCCTGTTCAAGGCGAACGGCCTGATCAACCAGGCGCTGCTCTCGCTCGGCGTGATCCACGAGCCGCTCACGCTCCTGTTCACGCCGTTCGCGATGTACGTCGGCATCGTCTATTCCTACCTGCCGTACGTCATCCTGCCGCTGTACGCAAACCTCGAGAAGCTCGACTGGCAGCTCGTGGAGGCCGCGCAGGACCTCGGTTGCCGCCCGTGGCAGGCGTTCTACAAGGTCACCCTGCCCCTGTCGCGCAATGGCATCCTCGCCGCGTCGATGCTGGTGTTCATCCCGGCGACGGGGGAATTCGTGATCCCGACGCTGCTCGGCGGTCCGAACGCGCTGATGATGGGTCGGATCCTCTGGGATGAATTCTTCGGCAACCGGGACTGGCCGGTCGCGAGCGCGATCGCGATCGTGATGCTGCTGGTACTGGTGCCCTGCATGATGGCCTATCTCGGCATCCAGTCGCGCGAGAGCGATCAATGAGCCGCCGCTCGGCGTTCGTGATCACCTGCCTCGCGTTCGGGTACGCATTCCTGTACGTGCCGATCGCATCGATGGTGGTCTACTCGTTCAACGCCTCGCAGCTCGTCACCGTCTGGGACCACGCGAACTCGCCGACGCTGAAGTGGTTCGTCGCGTTGCTGCACGACCAGGAGATCCTCGGGGCCGCGTGGATCTCGCTCCAGGTGGCGATCGCGAACGCGACCGGGTCGGTGATCCTCGGCACGCTCGCGGGTTACGGGCTCGCGCGCTTTCCACGGTTTCGGGGCCGCTTCGCGTTCACCGCGATGACGACCGCGCCGCTGGTGATGCCGGAGGTGATCACGGGGCTCTCGCTCCTGCTGTTGTTCGTCGCGCTCGAACAGACGATCGGCTGGCCAGCGGGCCGCGGGATCGGCACGATGATCATCGGCCACATGACGTTCTCGATGGCCTACGTGACCGTCGTCGTGCAGTCGCGCCTCGCGACCTTCGACCGGTCGGTCGAGGAGGCCGCGATGGACCTCGGCGCACGACCGGTGAAGGTGTTCTTCGTGATCACCTTGCCGATCATCTTCCCCGCGATCATGGCCGGCTGGCTGCTCGCGTTCACGCTGTCCTGGGACGATCTGGTGATCTCGAGCTTCACCGCCGGCCCCGGCAGCAACACGCTGCCGATGGTCGTGTTCTCGATGGTGCGTCTCGGCGTGAACCCAGAGATCAACGCACTCGCGACCTTGACGATCACCCTCGTCACGATCCTCGTCGTCGGTGCGAGCTGGCTCGCGGCGCGAGCGCGCCGCCGCGCGGCGGCGGCCGTCGCCTGAGCCTCAGACGAGCACCCGCTCGATCCCGCCGGCGTTCGCGCGGCGCACGTACTCGACGAGCCAATCCGGTCCGAGCACGTGCTTCGCGAGTTCGACCACGAGGTAGTCGGCGTCGAGCGCGACGTCGCCGCGATAGCGGGCGAGTCCCTGCAGGCAGGAAGGGCAGGAGGTGAGGATCTTCACCTCGCCGGCGTGACCACCGTCGCGGATTCGTGCCTCGGCGCGGCGCAGCTCGGCCTCCTTGCGGAAGCGAACCTGGGTCGACACGTCCGGGCGCGACAGCGCGAGCGTGCCGGACTCGCCGCAGCACCGGTCGTTCAGTTCGGCCGGTCCGTTGCGCTCGGCGTTCATCAGCGCATCGACCACCGCGAGCGGAGCATGTTGCTTCATCGGCGAGTGGCAGGGGTCGTGGTACAGGTACCGCACGCCGGTCACGCCCTCGACGCGCACACCCTTCTCCATCAGGTACTCGTGCACGTCGAGGATGCGGCTGCCGGGGAAGATCTTGTCGAATTCGTAGCCTTGCAGCTGATCGAAGCAGGTCCCGCAACTGACGATCACGGTGCGGATGTCGAGGTAATTCAGCGTGTTCGCGACCCGGTGGAAGAGCACGCGGTTGTCGGTCACGATCTGCTCGGCCTTCGCGAAGTCGCCGGTGCCGCGTTGCGGGTAGCCGCAGCACAGGTACCCGGGCGGCAGCACGGTCTGCACGCCGACGTGCCAGAGCATCGCCTGCGCGGCCAGCCCGACCTGCGAGAACAGGCGTTCCGAGCCGCAGCCCGGAAAGTAGAACACCGCTTCCGTGTCGCTGCTGGTGCGCACCGGGTCGCGGATGATCGGCACGTAGCGGCGATCCTCGACGTCGAGGAGCGCGCGGGCGGTCCGGGACGGGACGCCGGCGGGCAGCGGCTTGTTCACGAAGTGCACGACCTGTTCGACGAGCCGGGGTCGGCCGGTGGTCGCCGGCGGCGCACGCGTCTGCGCGCGCCCGAAGCGGCCGAGCGCGCGGCTCGCGGCGCGCTGGGCGCGATAGCCGAACGCGACCATCAGCCGGCGGGTCGCCCGAACCGCTCGCGGCCGGGTCGCATTCAGCAGCATCATCGCCGCGGCGGTGCCGGGATTGAAGCGCCGCCGGCCCATGCGCCGCAGCAGGTCGCGCATCGCCATCGATACGTCGCCGAAGTCGATGTCGACGGGGCAGGGCGCGGCGCACTGGTGGCACACCGTGCAATGATCGGCGACGTCGCCGAGTTCGTCCCAGTGATGACTCGACACGCCGCGCCGGGTCTGCTCCTCGTACAGGAACGCTTCGATCAGCATCGAGGTCGCGAGGATCTTGTTGCGCGGCGAGTACAAGAGGTTCGCGCGCGGCACGTGGGTCGCGCACACCGGCTTGCACTTGCCGCAGCGCAGGCAGTCCTTGATCGAATCCGAGATCGAGCCGATGTCGGACTGCCGCATGATCAGCGATTCGTGGCCGAGCAGGTTGAAGCTCGGCGTGTAGGCCCGGCGCAGATCCGCACCGGGCATCAGCTTGCCGTCGTTGAAACGGCCCCGCGGATCCACGCGCTGCTTGTATGCCCTGAACTCGGCGATCTCCGTCTCATCCAGGAACTCGAGCTTCGTGATCCCGATCCCGTGTTCCCCCGAGATCACCCCGCCGAGCTCGCGTGCGATCCGCATGATGCGTGCGACGACCTCGTTCGCGGTCTTCAGCATCGCGTAATCGTCGGAGTTCACCGGAATGTTCGTGTGCACGTTGCCGTCGCCCGCGTGCATGTGCAAGGCGACGAACACGCGTCCGTGCAGCGCGCGGCGGTGCAGCGCCTCGCAATCGGCGATCACCGGCGCGAACTGCGCGCCGGTGAAGATTCGCTGGAACTCGGTCCGGATCTCGCGCTTCCAGCTCACGCGCAGCGAACGGTCCTGCAGGCGGTCGATCACCCGCGCACCGCCGTCGCGATCGACGCCGCCGATCCACGCGGGGTCCGCGGCGTCGAGCGGGGTGTCCAGGTTCTCGAGCAGGTATCGCCAGCGGCGGCGCACTTGCGCGATCAGTGCGCGTCCGAGCTCGATTCGGTAGCCGAGGCTTTCGCGAGGGGCGGCGCGGTCGAGCTCCGGGTCGCCGGATTTGCCGATTCGCGGCGCGTTCGCGAGGTAGCCGTCCAGCGCGTCGAGCAACCCGAGCTTGTTCGCGATCGACAGCTCGATGTTGATTCGCTCGATCGCGTCAGTGTACGCGCCGAGCCGCTCGAGCGGGATCACCACGTCCTCGTTGATCTTGAACGCGTTCGTGTGCTTCGCGATCGCCGCGGTCCGGGCACGGTCGAGCCAGAAGGTGCGTCGCGCCTCGGCGCTCGCGGCGACGAAGCCCTCGCCGCCGTGTGCGTTCGCGAGCCGGACGACCTCGGACGCGGCGGCCGCCACGCGGGCGTCGTCGTCGCCGACGACGTCGCCGAGCAGCACCATCTTCGGCAGCGCGCCGCGCTTCGCCTTCGTCGCGTAGCCGACCGCGCGCAGGTAGCGCTCGTCGAGGTGCTCGAGCCCGGCGAGGATCGCGCCACCGGCGCGGTCGCCGCCGGCGAGGAAGTCCTTGATCTCCAGGATCGTCGGGATCGCGTCGCGAACCGGGCCGAAGAATTCGAGGCAGACGGTGCGCGCGTGCGCGGGCAGGCGATGCAACACCCAGCGCGCGGCGGTGATCAAGCCGTCGCAGCCTTCCTTCTGCACCCCCGGCAAGCCGCCGAGGAACTTGTCGGTCACGTCCTTGCCGAGCCCGACCTTGCGGAACGTCGCGCCGTCGATCTCGAGTCGCTCGCGGCGCAGCTCGCGCGCTCGATCCGCGCTCTCCCGGCCGTCCTTCCACACCAGATCGAACACCGCACGCGCGACGTCGTGGATCTTGCCGAGGTTGTGGCCGACGCGGGTGACCTCGAGCCAGTCGCCGTTCGGATCGACCATGCGCCACCAGGCCAGGTTGTCGACCGCGGTGCCCCAGAGCACGGCCTTCTTGCCGCCCGCGTTCATCGCGATGTTGCCGCCGACGCAGGACGCGTCGGCCGAGGTCGGGTCGACCGCGAACACGAAGCCGGCGCGCTCGGCGGTCTCGGCGATGCGTCGCGTCACGACGCCTGCCTCCGTCAGCACGCAGGGGGTCGGTGCGTCGCGACCCGGCAGATCGCACAGCGCGACGTCGCCGATCGCCTCGAGTTTCTCGGTGTTCAGCACCGCGGACCACGGCGTCAACGGGACGGCGCCGCCGGTGTAGCCGGTCCCGCCGCCGCGCGGGATCACGGTGAGACCGAGCGCGGCGCAGTCGCGGACGAGCTGCGGGATCTCGGCTTCGCGGTCGGGCACGAGCACGACGAACGGCAGCTCGACCCGCCAGTCGGTCGCGTCGGTCACGTGGGCGATGCGCGCGACGGCGTCGAAGCGCACGTTGTCGGCCCGGGTATGGCGGCACAGCAGCCGTCGCGCGCGGCGGCGCATCGACGCCAGCTCGTCGAAGTGGCGCTCGAAGCGCTCCACCGCGGTACGGGCGAGCGAGAGCAGGCGGGCCACCTTGGCGTCGCGCGCGCCGTCGGCGGGCCGTCGCCGCCGTTCGACCTCGCGCAGGCGATGGTGCAGTGCTTCGACCAGCAGCCGCCGTCGTCGCGGCGTCCTGAGCAGGTCGTCCTGCAGGAACGGGTTGCGATCCACCACCCAGAGGTCGCCGAGCACCTCGTAGAGCATCCGCGCCGACCGACCGGTGCGCCGCTCCTCCCGCAGTTCCTCGAGTGTATGCCACGCGTCCTCGCCGAGCAGACGGATCACGATCTCGCGATCGGCGAGCGAGGTGTAGTTGTACGGGATCTCGCGCAGCCGCGGTTCGGCCTCCGAGGACTCGGGTGGCGCGGGCGGCGCAATGGGGGTCACGGCGTTCACAGATCGGATTCTAACGATTCCGGGCGCTCCTCGCTTTCCCTGCATCGCGGGCTCGTTTATCGTGACCCCCATGGATCCGAGCACCCGCGTGAACCACCCCCCGGAAGTCGAACTGGCGCCCGACAACCGGCCGCTGGTCGGTCCGATCTACCAATCGGTGAAATTCTCGTTCGACGATTCCGTCGAGACCGAGCGGTACCTGCGCGGCGAGCGCGAGGGATTCTTCTACAGCCGTTCGTCGAATCCGACGCTCCGGCAACTCGAGCGCCTGCTCGCCGAGCTCCAGGGACGCACCGACTGTCTGTTGACCGGATCGGGCGTGGCGGCGATCGCCGCCTGCCTGCTCGCGCTGTGCAAGGCCGGGGACCACGTGCTGTTGTTCGCGGAGTCGTACGGACCGACCCGCTACCTCGTGCAGGGTCTGCTCGGACGCTACGGCGTCCGCCACCGGCTGCTGTCGATCGACGATCTCGACGGCATCGAACGCGCGCTCGCCGAGCAGCCGACGCGGCTCGTCGTGTTCGAGAGTCCGACGAATCCGATCACCAAGATCGCGGATATCGGACGGATCAGCGAATCGGCGCGGCGCCATGGCGCGCTCACCGTGCTCGACAACACCTTCGCGGGCTTCCACAACCACGGCGCGCAGCCGGTCGACGTGTACCTGCACAGCCTGACGAAATACGCGTCGGGGCACGGCGACGTGATGGGCGGGGCGATCATCGCGGAGGCCTCCGTGATCACGGGGATGCGGCGCGACGTCACGATGCTGGGGCCCACCCTCGATCCGCACGCCGCGTTCCTGATCCAGCGGGGCATGCGCACCTATTTCCTGCGCTACGAGCGCCAATGCGCGAACGCGCTCGCCGTCGCGCGCTTTCTCGCGGCGCACCCGCGGGTGCGCCGCGTCCATTATCCGGGTCTCGCGGATCATCCGGGGCACGCGCTCGCGCAGCGCCAGATGCGGGATTTCGGTGCGGTCGTGTCCTTCGATCTCGACGGCGGAATCGCCGAAGGGGACCGGTTCGCGAACGCGCTGCGCTACTTCTCGATCTCGGCGAGCATCGGCTCGACCGAGTCGCTGGTGATGCCGCCACGGCTGCTCGGCGGCTTTCGCGTCGCCGGTCCACTCGCCGCGGCCGCCGCGATCGAGCCGGGGACGGTGCGTCTGTCGATCGGGGTCGAGGATCCCCGGGATCTGATCGAGGATCTCGGCGGCGCGCTCGACGCGGCGTTCGCCGCGTAGCGCGCCGCCGGGCGCTCTCAGAAATTGCGGATCATCTGGTCCGCGAACTCGCTGCACTTCACTTCGGTCGCGCCGGCCATCAGTCGCGCGAAGTCGTAGGTCACGGTCTTGCGCTCGATCGTGCGGTCCATCGCGGTAATGATCGCGTCGGCCGCTTCGACCCAGCCCATGTAGCGCAGCATCATCTCGCCGGAGAGGATCAGCGACCCCGGGTTCACCTTGTCGAGGTCGGCGTACTTCGGCGCGGTGCCGTGCGTCGCCTCGAACACCGCGTGGCCGGTCACGTAGTTGATGTTGCCGCCCGGCGCGATCCCGATCCCGCCGACCTGCGCGGCGAGCGCATCGGACAGGTAGTCGCCGTTCAGGTTCAAGGTCGCGATCACGTCGAACTCGTCCGGCCGCGTGAGCACCTGTTGCAGGGTGATGTCCGCGATCGCATCCTTGATCACGATCCTGCCGGATTTCTTCGCCTCGTCCATCGCCGCGTTCGCGGTCTTCTCGCCGTCCGAGGCCTTGATCCGCTCCCATTGTTCCCAGGTGAACACCCGGTCCCCGAACTCCCGCTCGGCCAGCTGGTACGACCAGTTGCGGAACGCGCCCTCGGTGAACTTCATGATGTTGCCCTTGTGCACGATCGTGACGCTCTTGCGGCGGTTTGCGATCGCGTATTCGACGGCAGCGCGGAACAGGCGCTCGGTGCCGTCGCGGGAGACCGGCTTGATCCCGATCCCCGAGGTCTCGGGGAACCGGATCTTGGTAACGCCCATCTCGTCCTGGAGGAACGCGATCAGCTATGCGATCAAAAACCAGCGCAAGAGCGTCACTTTGGTGCACAAGGGCAACATCATGAAGTTCACCGAGGGCGCGTTCCGC
>JAGWPU010000001.1 GCA_028870355.1 Gammaproteobacteria bacterium
GATTTGAAAGGCGATTGCGACGCGCAATGTCTCAAGTAGCTCCATCCCGGACGTTCGACCAGGCCGCCGCTTCCGTATGTCGGTAATGGACGCGCTATCCGGCTCGGACGGGCCAAGGCGCTCGGGAATTACGGGGTTGCTCGTATGCGCCGTGGGGCGCCGCGGGGCTTTGGTCATATGCTCGTGTCGGTGCTCGTGGCGACCGAGTTCGGTAACCGAACTTCCGCGGTTGTGAGTACGAGGTCCGTAATCGCCTGCATGTGCCGTCGCAATCTCTCGACGTTTGGCACGATGTAGCCTGCCGTGACGTCGTTCGCCATACGGTGATTGAGTAGACGTTTCAGGGCGTAGGCGGGCGTATCGAGGGCGTCGGCGATGGTTGCGAACGTGCGCCGCAGGTCATGCAGGGTGAACGACACTCCGGAAGCCTTCGAGATCTTGACCATTTGCGGCCGCGGCTCGGTGAGATACCCGAGCACCCCGGATCCGGGGAACACATACCGGCTGTCGGTAATTTCGCGCCGGGCTTGGAGCAGCTCGAAGAGGTAGTCCGACAGGGGGAGGGTGTGATCGTCGCCGTTCTTGGTGTCCCGAACGGTGAGGGTGCGGGCCACGAAATCGATCTCCGCCCATTGCAGACTCGCGGCCTCGGAGCGGCGTAGGCCGGTGAGCAGAAGCAGCAACACGTAATCGGCGACGAGCGCGCCTTGCGTATCGGGGACGTTGAGCCGCGCGGGCTCGGCCTTGAGCTCGAGGAGGGCGCCGACGAACGCCTTGATCTGGCTTTGCCGGATGACCGTCGTACGTCGCTTCACCTTGTTCCAGGCGCGCGTCTGCGAGAGCCGCTTTACGGGGTTATCGGGCAGGAGCGGGGTGCCGTCCGGGGCTTCGTACTGCGCGAGCGCAAAGTTGACGAGCGCGCGTAGAAAGCGCATTGCGCCGTCGGCGTAGGCGGGTCCGTGTTTCTGGGTGAGTTCGAGGTGGCGCTGACCGACGGCATCCTTGGTGATCGCCGCGATGGGGCGATCCTTCCAGGCGGGGAAGGCGAGTTCGAGGAACCGCTGGTAGCCGGCGAGGGTACGGGGCTTTAAGGTCGAGCGCGCGGCCTTGTAGCGCTGGAAGACTTCCCAGGCGGTGACCGCTTGCGCGCGCGCCGTGCGGTCGCCGACGACGACGTTCTCGCCCATGGCCATGCGACCGCGGATCGATTCGGCTTTGGCACGCGCGTTCTCTGGGGTGAGGTCGGGAAAGTGGCCAAGGAAGTAGCGGGTTGGCCGACCGTCCATGCGCCGGTAGAGGATGAAGCTCTTGGCGCCGTGATCGGTGACCGCGAGTTGCAGGCCCCGCACCTTGTCGTCGCGGTAATAGGCGCGTTTACCGTGCGGAGCGGGCGGCAGCGCGGCGATTGCCGCCTTGGTGAAATGTAGGCGCTCAGCCATCAGTGGGGCCTATAGGAGATCGGGGGGTGTACCGGGTGCACACTGGGTGCACGACGGGCCGAAACGACCGCGGGATCAGCACGACGGCAGTACGCGCAGTCGACAGGCGTCGTCTGGAATTTTCGTGCTACGCGGGAGATTACGATCGAACGGAATAACGGCGAATCAGCGGGAACGCGCATGAGTCCGAAAGTACGCGTATCTCACTGATACTTCAATTGAAATCAACAGCAATCAATCGAGACGAAAAATTCCTTGAGCAGGCTCTTAATCAATTGGTCGTAGGTTCGATCCCTACACGGCCCACCACTCCCCTGTGACCCCCGTGCCCGAAAAGGGCTTGCCGATCCTTCGCTCCGCGCTCAGCCGATCAGCGTGCGCAAGCGCATGGTGCGCGATCCGTCGGCGGCTTGCGCCGCGCGGCGCAGCAGCGCATCGGCGTCCGAAGTCGGTAGCGCACGGCTGAACAGGAATCCCTGCGCTTCCTGACAGGCGTTCTCCTGCAGGAACATCAACTGCGGGAAGTTCTCGACCCCTTCGGCGGTCACGTCGATCGCGAGCGATTTCGCCAGCGACAGGATCGCCATCACGATCGCGCGGTCCTCGGCGCAATCGATCAGGTTGGTCACGAAGGACCGGTCGATCTTGAGTCGATCGACGACGAAATGCCGCAAGCGCCCGAGGCTCGAGTATCCCGTGCCAAAGTCGTCGATCGCGAGGCACACACCGATCTGCTTGAGCTGTGCGAGCGCGCTCTGCGCCCAGGTCTCGTCCTTCATGATCACCGACTCGGTGATCTCGAGCTCGAGCGTCGCGGGCTCGATATCGGTCTCGGCGACGATCGCGGCGACCCGCTGGGGGAATTCCCGCGACGCGAATTGCTGGCCGGAGACGTTCACCGCCATCCGGATCGCGGGCAATCCCTGGTCGCGCCAGGCCTTGGCCTGCAGGCAGGCCGTGCGGATCACCCACTCGCCGAGCTCGACGATCAATCCGGTTTCCTCGGCGACCGGGATGAAATCGGCGGGTGACACCACGCCGAGCTCGGGGTTGGTCCACCGTAGCAGGGCTTCGAGCCCGGCGACCGTCCCCCGCGCGACGTCGAATTGCGGCTGATAATGGATCGAGAATTCGCCCCGCTGCAATGCGCCGCGCATTTTCTCCTCGATCGCGAAGCGGTGGCGTACCGCCGAGTTCATCTGCGGATCGAAATAGGCGTAGCTGCCGGGTCCGCGGCGTTTCGCGAAATACATCGCGAGATCGGCGTTGCGCAGCAGGGATTCCGCGTCCGTTCCATCGGTCGGATGGACCGCGATCCCGATGCTCGGTGTGATCACCAGGGAGTGCCGTGCGAGCTGCATCGGTGCCTGCAGTTCGTCGATCAACCGGGACGCGACCACGCCCGCGTCTTCGGCGCTCGCGAGGTGGGGCAGCACCACCACGAATTCATCGCCGCCGAGCCGTGCGACGCAAGCCGACGTCGATGTGGCCGCGCCAGCCGGTTCGACGAGATCGTCGTGACGGAGCGTGCGCCGCAGCCGCGCCGCGACCAGGCACAGGAGTTCGTCGCCGACGCCGTGGCCGAGCGAGTCGTTCACGCGCTTGAAGTGGTCGAGGTCGAGGAACAGGACCGCCATCGGCGTTCCGGCCCGGCTCGCGGCGAGCAGCGCGCTCTGCAAGCGGCTCGTGCACTGCGATCGGTTCGGGAGGCCGGTCAGCGGGTCGAAATAAGCGAGTTTCACGATCCGGTGCTCCGCCCGCCACTTGCTCGCGAGCGAGATCGCCATCTGGCGGACCTCGTGGGGATGGAACGGCTTCTGTAGATACGACAGCTTCTCTTCAGGCGGCACGAGGCGGCCGATCACGGCCGGATCGGTATCCGAGTACGCGGTGCAGATCGCGATCTCGATCGCAGGATCCAGCGCCCGGATTCCCGCGGCCGCCCAGGCGCCGTCCTGGCCGGGCGGCATGCGCATGTCGAGGAACGCGACTGCGAATGGCTCGTTCGCAGCGAGCGCGTCACGCACGGCGGCGACCGCCGATTCGGCGTCCTGACAGAACACCACATCGAACGCCGGCGGGGTCGCGAGCGCAATCCCTCCCGTGGCGCCGGGCGATCCATGGAACAGGCGGGCCTGCAACTCGCGCATTCGCTCGAACCCGCCGTCGGCGGCGCCGCCGAGGAAGATCTGCCGGTAGGCATCGCGTACGTCGGCTTCGTCGTCGGCGACGAGGATCCGGATGGGCGCCTTCGCGCGATCGGTCATTACTACTCTCCTGTGTCGTCAAACCGGCATCGTCAAGCCGCGCTGCCCAGGTACGCCGTCGCTGAGCGGCAGGATCACGTGGATCGCGGCCCCGCGGCCCGGCCCCTCGCTCGTCGCCCAGATCCGCCCGCCGAGCGCCTTAATCGCGTTCGCGCACCAGTGCAATCCGATCCCGTGGTTCGTGCTCGGGGATTTCGTCGTGTAGCCCTTCTCGAAGATCCGATCGAGATTCTCGGGCCGGATCCCGACCCCGTCGTCCTGGGCCTGCAGGTGCAGCTGGTCGTGATCGGACTCGCGGCGAACCTCGGCCGACAGCCGCAGAGTGCCCGAGGTCCTGCCGGCGTCCCGAACCGCCTCGGCGGCATTGATGATCAGGTTCTGCAGTACGAGCCGCAGCGCCGTCCGTGCAATCCGGACCGGCCCGAGCGCGTCGAGCGACTCGTCGGACGCGATGTGCAGTCGGGCCCGGCTCGAATCCGGCACGATGTCGAGCGACTGCGAGATCAGGTCCGGGAGCTTCACGGTCTCGAGCACCGGGCCTGCCTGGGCCGCAGTCCGCAAGTGCTCGGAGAGCGCCGCGCGCATTCCATCGGCCTGCCGGCGGATCACGCCGAGATCGGTGCGCGACTCGCGCAGCACCGCGGCGAGGTGGCCGCAGCCGAGCTCGATGAATTGCGCGAGTTCGGTCCGGCGGCCAGCGTCGCTTGCGTCCTGGGCGAGCTCCGCCGCCGCCCGCTCCAGGTCGTCGAGCGGCACGGTGTCGATGCGCTTCGCGAGCGCATCCGCCCGCACACCGAGCGGGGTCAGCGCATTGCCGAGATTGTGCAGCACGCCCTTCGCCATTTCGGCGATGCCCGCCTCGAACGAGCGGTCGACCAGTTGACGGCGCGCATCCGCCAACTTCCCGACCATCCGGTCGAATTCTCTGCCGAGCTGCCCGAACTCGTCCCGACTGGTGAAGTTCAGGCGGGCACAGAGGTCCGCGCTCTCGCCGACGGCGACCGCATGGCGCGTCATCTGCGTGAGCGGGGTCAGCACCATGCGATTCAGGAGCACCACCACCAGCGCGAGGACGACGACCGCGACCACGATGATCGACACCGACGCGTAGCGAACGGCGGCGAGTCCGCTCGCTTCGATGCGCCGGGGCACATCGACCCGCAAGGTCATCACCGGGTGATGATAGATGTCGTCGAACGAACGGTACACGCGCATCTCGCGAGGGGTGCCGACCAGCGTCGCGGTCGCCGGCGCCACCGCGGAATTCACTGCCTGAAGATCCGATTGCGTGCGCGACCCGAGATCGCGCAGGCGCGCCGGCGTCAGCAGGCGGCCCATGATCACCATCCCGAGTGGCCGTCCACGGCCCGTGCCGTTCAGGATCGGCGACCCGGCGATCATCATCACCCCGAGGTTCGTCTTCACGAATCCGCTGACCGCGCGACTGCTGCCGAGGTCCTTCCGCCAGGGGAAGTTCGCGGGCAGGGCCCCGCCGTCCTCGAGGCTCCCTTGCAGGCTGAGCCTCGTCGGGATCACGTCGCCGGTCCACGCGAGCGCGCGGCCCTGCA
Source organism: Gammaproteobacteria bacterium (assembly GCA_028870355.1). GTDB lineage: Bacteria > Pseudomonadota > Gammaproteobacteria > Steroidobacterales > Steroidobacteraceae > Bog-1198. Next base: position 5,275 of record JAGWPU010000001.1, read on the forward strand.
AGTCGACGATCAGCACGCTGTCGATCTGGATCTGATCGAGCGCGGTGCGGGTGAAGTTCGTCGCGACGAACCCGGGATTACGGCCCTGCGCGAACGCGTAGACCTCGCCCCAATTGGCCCAATCGGTCGCGTCCACCCGAAGCATCTGCAGGTCGCGCTGGATCGCGAAGTGCACGCGGGTCATCGAGGTGCGCGCGTGATCCTGGTCGAGACGCGCGAAACTCGGCATCACGACCTGCAGTTGGATCACGATCGCGGCGACGATCAAGGTCGCGAACAGCAGCGCGAGCGTAGCCAGCAGTTTGACCCGGATGCTCATTCTGGTTGACTTGTACCGGTACGAGCGGCTCGTACTCGTCGAGTAGATCGACTTTTCCCGCGCCGGGTCGAGTCGCGGGCGCGAGTAAGTGCGCGAATTGCGACGCAGGTCTCGGTTTCACCGCCGGCGCGCCGCCGACTACCGGGAGCGATCCAGGCGGTCGCGCAGAAAATCGGCGCAGGCCTCGAGCAGCGGCTCGGGCCGATCGCGATGAGGGGAGTGGCCGCACGCATCGAGCCGCACGAGCCGCACGTCGGCGGCGAGCTCCCGAAGACGCTCGATCTGGCGCATCGTGCCGTACTCGTCGTCGACGCCCTGGATCGCGAGCGTCGGGCAGCGGATTCTTGCCGCGTACGCCTCGATGTTCCAGTCGGCGAACGCGGGATGCAGCCAGATCTCGTTCCAGCCGTAGAAGGTCCGGTCGACGTCGAGATGATGACGTGCGATCCGCTCGCGCAGCGCGGTCGATTCGTAACGGGGGCGAATCGCTGCGATGCTCGCCAGGGTCAACGACTCGACGAACAGGTGCGGCGCAATCGCGATCACTGCGGCCGGTCGGTCGGGGAATTCGCCCGCATGGATCAGTGCGATCGACGCGCCGTCGCTATGGCCGACGAGCACGGGGTGTTCGATGGCGTGGAGCGCGAGGACCGCCGGCAGGGTGTCGAGCGCCTCCTCGTGCATGTAAGTGACCGTCCGCCGCTCGCGCAGCGGCGACGAGCGGCCGTTCCCATGGCGGGAGTACACGATCGCATCGAGCCCCGATGCGGCCGCGAGCCGGTCGGGGAAATCACGCCACAGGTCGGCCGAGCCCAGTCCCTCGTGGAGGAACACGAGCGTCGGCCTCGAGGGCTGGCCGGCGCCGAGGTGTCGGCACTCGAGGGTCCGGCCGCCGAGCCGGTGCCGATGACGTCTCGCCGTCGGTCGCGCGCCGCGGGACCGGTGCGCGATCAGTGAGCCTTCGAATAGCCGAGGTGCAACACGATGGCGTCGCCGACCTTCAGTCCGGCGATCGAACTCGGCGGGAAATGCACCACCAGGTGCATCCCGTACGAGTTCACGTGGACCATGCCGCTTCGGTGATCGATCCGCGTGACCTTGCCCGGCATCGAATGCTTGCCGAGCACCGCCGCGGCGTGGGTGGCGGGTGGGCTCGCCGTCATCGCCGCATTGCCGGCGGTCGCGACTCCGGCCGCGCCGAGACTCAAAGCCGCGATCGCGGCACCGATCGACAGGATCTTCATGATGCGCTCCTCGAGGGTCGGGCGATTGGCCCATTTCAATCGAAGACGCGTCGCGCCGCAAGCCTCGCCGCCGGCTGTCGGTCCGCCGGCCGGTCCCGATTCGGGATCCGCGTATACCCGGCGGGTCGCCTCCGCGCGAGCATGGCGTCGGGGGCCGTGTCGCGAGGCAGGTCTGCCACGGCCCGCCGCGAGGTGCTCTGTGTTTCGCCGACCGATACCGGGAGCCGCCTTCCCTCGACGACTGCAGCGGACCCTCGCCGGCCTGGCCGGCGTCGGTGGCCTCGTGGTTGGCGCCGCGCTGACCGGGTGCCGGTTCGAGCCGCCGCTGCGCCTGCCATCGGTCCCGAGCGCGCCGGATTTCACCGCGGCGCCCGCGCCGCGTCGCGTCGATGCCGGATCGGGCAGCGTCGCGCAGCGACTGGTGTACGGCGGGGCGCTCGCCGACCGGTGGTGGCGCCTGTATCGATCACCGCGGCTCGACGCGCTCATCCGTCGGGCGCTGCAGCAAAGTCCCTCGGTTGCGGCTGCGCGCAGCCAGCTGCGTGCGGCCCGCGCGAACCTCGCGGTCACGGGTGCGCTGTTCTATCCGCAGGTGTCCGCGGCGCTCGGCGCCTCGCGTGCGAAGAATTCCGGGGCGAGTTTCGGGGGGCGGGTTCCGGGGTCGACGTTCTCGCTGTTCACCGGCGGTCTCGCGGTGAGCTATTACCCCGATTTCTTCGGGATCAACCACCTCGTCTACCGCAGCAGCGAAGCGCAGCTGAGCGCGCAGCGCGATGCGCTCGATGCGGCCCGCTGGGCGCTCTGCGGCAACCTCGTCGAGGCCGCGATCGGCGAGGCGGGACTTCGGGCGCAGATCGACGCGATCCGCCGCGTGGTCGCGGCTGAGCGACGCGGACTGCGGCTCGCCGAGGCTCAGTACCGCGGCGGCGGCGCGAGCGTCGCGAACCTGCTCGCGCAACGCGCGCAGCTCGCGGCGAGCGAGGCCGAGCTGCCGCCCCTCGAACAGCAGCTCGCCGTCGAGCGGCACCTGCTCGCGGTCCTGCTCGGCGAGGCGCCGAGCCGCGACGCCACCGCGCCGTTCACGCTGCGCGAGCTGGCGCTGCCGCGGCGGATTCCGGTCGCGCTGCCGTCGTCGCTCCTGCGGCAGCGCCCGGACATCCGCATTGCCGAGGACCAGATGCGTTACGCGCTCGCCGGGATCGGGATCGCCAAGGCGCAATTCTATCCGCTGGTCACGATCACGGGCGCGGGCGGTACGAGTGCGCTCGATGCGGCACGCTGGTTCGACGCGTCCAGCCGGGTCTGGAGTCTCGGTGCGTCGCTCGCGCAGCCGATCTTCGAGGGCGGGAGGCTGCGCGCCCAGGCGCGCGCCGCCAGCGCCGCGTACGATACGGCGCGCGCGGTATACCGCGGCACCGTGCTCGGGGCGTTCCAGCAGGTCGCCGACGCACTGCGCGCGCTCGAGCACGACGGGGCCGCAGCGCGCGCTCAGCGGGGCCTCGAGGACGCGCTGCGGGCCGAGTGGCGGCTCGCGCAGGTCGGGGTCCGTGCGGGCGCGACCGACGCGGGTGCGGCGATCGCGGCCGAGATCGCGTACCGCAATGCGCGCGTGACGTCGGCGCGAATCCTCGCGACGCGATTGCAGGACAGCGCGGCGCTCCTGGTCGCGCTCGGCGGCGCCTGGCCGGCGGATGCGGCCCCCGGTGCCGCGACGGCGGCGGAGCCTCGGTCATGAGCGGCGTGCTCTCGCTCGCGCTGAAGCTGCTGCTCGGCGATCGCGGCAAGTTCTACACCCTCGTGATCGGCATCACCTTCGCGGTGTTCCTGATGATGCTGATGACTTCGATGTTCTTCGGGATCATCCAGCATTCGGCCGCGAACATCATCAACATCGGCGCCGAGGTCTGGGTGATGGACCCCAACGTCCAGACGCCGCAGAACAGCATCCCGATGCCGAATTACGTGCTCGACGTGGTGCGCAGCATCCCGGGCGTCGATTACGCGGTACCGCTGTATCTCGGCGGCGGGCTCGTGCGGCTGGAGAACGGGAACTATCAGGGCGCAACCGTCGTCGGTCTGGACGATGCGACCTTGTTCGGCCGGCCGACGCTCGCCGAGGGGCGGCTCTCGGACATCTACCGCAACAACGCGTTCTTCGTCGTCCGGGATGCGAATTACGCGAAGCTCGGCAGTCCCCGGCTCGGCACGACCTTCGAGATCAACGACCATCGGGGCGTGATCGCGGGGATCGCGAGCGTCGCGGTGGGGAGCCTGTTCGGACTGCCGACGCTGTACACGACCTACGAACGGGCGACCCAGGACCTCCCGTCGACGCGCTACGTGATGTCGTTCATCCTCGTCCAGCCGAAGTCGCCGGCCGCCGTCGCGGGGATCCAGCGCGCGGTGCAGGCGCTCGGGTATCGGGCGCTGACCGCGGCGCAGTTCACGACGCGGAACGACCGTTTCTACGAGTTCCAGACCGCAATGGGCATGAACATCCTGATCATGACGCTGATCAGCTTCGTCGTCGGGTTGTCGATCGCCGGCGAGACGTTCTACATGTTCGTGCTCGACAACCTCGAGCGCTTCGGCGCGTTGAAGGCGATCGGCGCGCGCAGCAGCGAGCTCGTCGCGATGATCTTCTATCAGTCGCTGGTCGTGAGTTTCCTCGGGTTCGGGTTCGGGGTGCTGCTCGCGTCGGGTCTGATCGCGTTCGGGAAGTGGCGGATTCCGAACTATGCGGCGGTGATCACCTACCAGAACCTGGCGATGGCGCTCGTGATGGTGCTGATCATCTCGGTGGTGTCGGCCTACATCGGCATTCGCCGGATCCTGCGCATCGATCCGTTCGTCGTGTTCCGGAGCTGAGCGATGATCCTCACGGTCGACCGGGTGACCAAGTGGTTCGGCGAGGAGCCGTCGCGCACCTACGCGTTGCGCGACGTGAGCTTCGCGGTCGATCACGAGGAGATGCTCTACATCGTCGGGCCGTCGGGCTCGGGGAAGACCACACTGCTCAGCGTGATCTCGGGGATCCTGCGGCCGAACGACGGGACGGTCACCGTCGAGGGCAAGGACATCTGGAATCTGAGCGTGGACGCGCTCGCGGACTTCCGCCTGCACACGCTCGGCTTCGTGTTCCAGGACTACCATCTGTTCCCTCGTCTGACGACGATCGAGAACGTTGCGGTTCCGCTGGTTCTGCGGCACGTGCGCTGGCGCGAGGCCCTGCGCAAGGCGCGCGAGGTCCTCGAGGTGGTCGGGCTGCCCGAGAAGGCCGATCTGCCGCCGCCGCGCCTGAGCGGCGGGGAGCAGCAGCGGGTCGCGATCGCCCGCGCGATCGTCGCCGAGCCGGACGTGCTCGTGCTCGACGAGCCGACCGCGTCGCTCGACGGGGATACCGGCAAGCGGATCGTCGGGTTCGTGAAGGACCGGATCCTGAACGCGCATCGCGCGATCATCGTCGTGACCCACGACGATCGGATCTACGAGTACGCCAGCCGGATCATCCACATGGAAGACGGGCGGATCGTCGCCCCTGCGGAGGCGGTCGCATGAGACAGAAGCTCCCGTTCGGCATCGCGCTGGTCGGGCTGGTCGCCGGACTGGTGAGCGCGTACCTGTATCGTCAGCGCGTGCCGACCCGAACGCCGGTCGCGGTCACGCGCGATCCCTATCCCTCGGGACTGTACGCCACGGGCATCGTCCAGAGCGCCCAGGCAAGCGGCGACGACGTCAACGTCTATCCGCAAGTGGCCGGTCCCGTGACCCGGATCCTGGTGAACGAGGGCGAATCCGTCGCGCGTGGCGCCCCGCTCCTCGCGATCGACGACGACCTGCAGCGACGCATCGTCGACGAGGACGTCGCGAAGATCGCGGCGGCGCGGGCGGCGCTCGCCGCGCAGGCGCACCAGCTTGCGATCCTCGAGCGGCAGGCGGCGCTCGATGCGGGCGCCGTGAGCCGGGCCGCGCAATTGAGCGCTCGGGACGCGGTCGCCGTCGCGCGCGAGAATCTGCGGGTCGTGATCGCGACCCGGGCCGCGGACGCGACGCTGCTCGCGAAGTACGTGCTGCGCGCGCCGGTCGCCGGCGTCGTGCTGCGCGACGTGGCGGCGGTCGGCAGTTACGTGTCGCCTCAGGGCGTGTTCGATACCTATTCGCAGACCATCGATCCGGTGATCGTGATGCGACCGCAGGGAGCGCAGCTGCAGGTGAAGGCCTATCTCGACGAGATTCTCGTGCCACGCCTGCCATCACCGCCGGGGATCTCGGCGACGATGTTCATCCGCGGTACCCACGACGTCGGCGTCGCCTTGCGATTCGTCCGGATCCAGCCGTACGTGACGCCGAAGATCGAGCTCTCCGACGCGCGGCTCGAGAAGGTCGACGTCCGGGTGCTGCCGATCGTGTTCCGGTTCACGCCACCGAAGGGGATCACGCTCTATCCGGGCGAGCTCGTCGACGTGTACATCGCCGCGCCACCCTAGCGATCGCCGCGCCAGCGATCGCCGCGAGGCGGGCTAGACGATCTTCCTCGCGGCGAGCGCATCGATCTCGGCCGCGCCGAGCCCGAGGACTTCGCCGAGCACGGCGCGCGTATCGGCGCCGAGCGGCGGCGGGGCGTTGCGATAGGCGACCGGCGTGGCCGACAGGCGCAAGGGGCTCGCGACCTGTGGTACCTGACCCGCGACCGGGTGAGGCAGATCGAGGCGCAGCTCGCGGGCGCGCACCTGCGGATCGGCGAACACCGCATCCAGCGTGTTGATCGGTCCGCAGGGCACTTGCGCACGCTCGAGCCGCAGCACCCAGTCGGCGGTCGGTCGGGTCGCGGACACCTCGCGGATCGCGGCGATCAGGGTCTCGCGGTTCGCCACGCGGGCCGCGTTCGTCGCGAACCGGGGATCCGCAGCCCAGTCGGGCCGTCCGAACTCGACCGCGAGTCGCGCAAACTGCGCATCGTTGCCGACCGCGATGATCATGTGCCCGTCGGCCGTCGGGAAATCCTGGTACGGGACGATGTTCGGGTGGGCATTGCCCATGCGGACCGGCGGCTTGCCGCCGACCAGGTAGTTCATCGCCTGGTTCGCGAGGCAGGCGACCTGGACGTCGAGCAACGCGACGTCGATGTGTTGTCCCTCGCCGGTGCGCTCGCGGTGGGCGAGCGCGGCGAGGATCCCGATCGTCGCGTACAGCCCGGTGAGGATGTCGGTGAGCGCGACGCCGGCCTTCTGCGGACCGGCTCCCGGGTCGCCGTCCTTCGCGCCGGTGATGCTCATCAGGCCGCCCATCGCCTGGATCAGGAAGTCGTACCCCGGACGTGCCGCGTACGGGCCGGTCTGGCCGAAGCCGGTGATCGAGCAGTAGATCAGCCGCGGGTTCAGCGCGCGCAGCGTCTCGTAGTCCAGGCCGTAGGCGCGCAGGCCGCCGACCTTGAAGTTCTCGAGCACGACGTCGGCGCGCGTCGCCAGGGCCTGGACGATCTCGCGTCCCTCCGGGGTCGTGAAATCGACCGTGATCGATCGCTTGTTGCGGTTGGTGCACAGATAGTAGGCGGCATCGCCCCGGGCACCGGCCGGATCCTGCAGGAACGGGGGGCCCCAGGAGCGGGTGTCGTCACCGCTGCCCGGTCGCTCGATCTTGTACACCGTCGCGCCAAGATCACCGAGGATCTGACTCGCCCAGGGGCCGGCCAGGACCCGCGACAGGTCGAGGACCGTGAGGTGCGACAGCGCGGAGTGCATCGGCGCAGTGGGGTTCAGGACGGCGTGCCTTCGGCGACGATGGGGTTGCGCAGCGCGCCGATGCGATCGATCTCGACGACGACCTCGTCGCCGTCGCGCAGCCACACCGGCGGGACCCGCTTCATGCCGACGCCGCCCGGAGTGCCCGTCGCGATCACGTCGCCCGCGGCGAGCGTGGTCCACGACGAGAGATAGGCGATGAGTCGTGCGATGGGAAAGAGCATGTCGCCGAGCGGCGCTTCCTGCATCACCCGTCCGTTCACCGTCGTGCGCAGCGTTTGCGCGCCGGGGGGGCCGAATTCGTCGGCCGTGACGAGCCAGGGGCCGAAGCCGGCGGTCGCGGGGAAGTTCTTGCCCGGCGTGAACTGTGTGGTGTGCCCCTGGAAGTCGCGGACCGAGGCGTCCTGGAAACACGCGTAGCCCGCGACGTGCGCGTCCGCGTGCGCCACGTCGATGTCGCGTCCGCCGCGGCCGATCACCACCGCGAGCTCGCCTTCGTAATCCAGCTTGTCCGAGTGCCGCGGCTTCACGATCGGCCGGCCCGGTCCGACGAGGGTGTCCGGGAACCGGGTGAACACGGTCGGATACGCCGACTTCGGCCGCGCGGTCTCGACGCGGTGATCCTCGTAGTTCAGTCCGATGCAGAGGATCTTCGCGGGATTCGGGATCGGCGGCAGCCGTTCGACCTCGTCGAGACGGTAGTCCGCGGTCGCGCCGCGCACGACCCTCGCCGCCTGCGCGACGCCGTCGCGCGCGAGCAGCGAGCGCAGGTCCTGGACTTCGGGTCCGAGCCGGGGGCCGAGCGCGATCACGCCGCGGTCGTCGCAGACGCCGAAACCGGCACGCCCGGCGGCGATGAAGCTGATCAATCGCATCGCAGGATTATAGCCGAGCGGGGGCCGTCCGGGTCCGGCCAGGGTCCCGTCTCGCGTCGCTAGAGCCCCGCGGGTCGTGCCGGCGATTCGATCCGCGGCACCAGCAGCTGCACGACCAGCAGCGCGAGCAGATACGCGCACGCACAGTAGATGAACATCGGCAGGTAGCTGCCGGTGCGCACGAGCACCTGCGCGGTCAACTCGAGGATCGCGAGTCCGCCCAGGTTGCCGAGCAGCGCGCCGAGGCCGATCACGCTGCCGACCGCTTCCTCGGGGAAGAGGTCCGCGGCCAGCGCGAACACGTTGGTCGAGAATCCCTGGTGGGCAGCGAGCACGGTGCCGACCAGCAGCACCGCGTACCAGTAATTGTGGATCTTCAGTACGAACACCACCGGCACGACCGTGACCGCGCACAGCAACAGCGTGGTCTTGCGCGCGGCGTTGAGGCTCGCGCCCCGGCTCAGCATGCGCGCGGGCAGCACGCCGCCGAACAGCGCCCCGACGGAGGCCAGCGCGTAGATCACCGCGAGCGGCGGGCCGAAGGTCTGCAGATTCAGACCGTACTCGCGATGCAGGAAATCGGGCAGCCAGAACAGCAGGAACCACCAGACCGCGTCGCTCAGGAACTTCGCGCCCGCGACCGCCCACGCGCGCCGATCGACCAGCAACGCGCTCCAGCGCGGCGCGCGGGCCGCGGGCGCGGCCGACGCGGCGACGCGCTGGTGCGGGTGCAACGCTGCCGGCAGCGCGCGGTACGCGGCGAACCAGCCGATCACCCACAGGAAGCCGAGTCCGCCGGTGATCAGGAACGACGCGCGCCAGCCGAACGCGATCGCGAGCGGCGGCACGATCAACGGCGTGATGATCGTCCCGAGATTCGAGCCGACGTTCATGAAGCCGAGCGCGAGCGCGCGCTCGCGTTGCGAGAACCACGCGGCGATCGTCTTGACCGCGGCCGGGGTCTGGCCGGCCTCGGCGACGCCGAGCAGCACGCGGATCCCGGTGAAGCCCGCGACCGAACGCACCGCGGCGTTCAGCATCGCGAACAGGCTCCAGACCCCGACCGCGATCGGATAGCCGATCCGGAGGCCGACCCAGTCGAGGAACCAGCCGGCGCCCAGGTACGCGACGATCGACGCGAACTGGAACGCCGATACGACGCGGCCGTAGTCGAGATCGGTCCAGTGGAGCTGGGTCTCGAGGAGCGGCTTCAGCAGCGCGATGATCTCGCGATCGACATAATTGATCGTGTTGCCGGCGACGACCAGCGCAAGGAAAACCCAGCGCAGCGTCATCGCCGCGCGGGTCTGCGTCGCGGTTCCGCTGGCGGCGGGCGATCCGGGCGTCGTGGGCATCGAGACCGTCCCTTCGCTCATCGTGTCCTCTCCGCGGGCGTTCGCGCCACTCTAACAGCTCCGCTCCGGCGCGCTCCCCCGGCCGATGCGCAGACTCTTATAACAGAGTTGTATCACATAGGACAAACATGCTAGGCTCGGGCTGAAAACCAACGGAACGCGCGTGTTGCGCGGTACCGACACACGTACGCTCCGCGACGGGGCGTGCCACGGGGGTCTGTCAGTGGGGGTAGTAATGAGCAATCGAATCCGGTCGTGGATCTGCATGGTGACCGCGCTCGCGGGCGCGGGTGGGGGCGCGGCCATCGCCGCGACGACAGCGGCGTCCACCGGGCCCGCGGCCCAAGCGCCGCTCGCCGCGATCGTCGTCACCGCCGAGAAGCGCTCGGAGAAACTGCAAGACGTGCCGGCAGCGGTCTCGGTGATCACCGGGGCGCAACTCGGCCGCGCCGCGGCCGTCAACATCGAAGGCCTGCTCAACCAGGTGCCGGGCGTCACGTTCCACAAGGGCGACATCCCCTTCAACACGTCCTTGTTCCTGCGCGGCGTCGGCACGATCAACTTCGCGCTCGGCGCGGAACCGAGCGTCGGCTACGTCGTCGACGGCGTCGTGATGGGAACGTCGGGCCAGGCGTTTGGCGATCTGGTCGACGTCGCCCGCATCGAGGTGATCCCGGGACCGCAGGGTACGCTGTTCGGCAAGAACTCCTCCGCCGGCGTGATCAACGTCGTGTCGGTGATGCCGAGCCATCACTTCGGTGGTGACTTCGACCTGTCCTATTTCGAGGGCAACGAGGTTCGCAGCAAGGCGTCGCTCGATCTGCCGATCACCGACCACTTGCTGACCCGCACGACGGTGTTCGCGGGCCGTTACGACGGCAACATCACGAACCTGTACCAGCAGTCCACCAACTCGCCGATGGGCAAGATCAACGGCTACGACCATCGCGGGATCCGATCGATCTGGAAGTGGATGCCGACCGACGACCTGACGTTCACCGCGATCGGCTTCTGGCGCGAGTCCGACGACAACTGCTGCGCGTTCGTTCCGGGCACGCCGCCCGGTACGCCGCCCGGCGGGACCTCGCCGACCAGCGTCGCGCTGACCAATCTGCTCGGTCCGATCGGCTATCAGGGCGACCGCACGCGCACCGTGAACACCAATATGGTCACGCGGAGCCTCGAGCGCGAGCGCGGGCTCTCGCTGCAGACCGACTGGGACCTCAACGGTTACACGCTCACGAACATCGCGGCGTATCGCTACTGGTGGTTCAACGAGATCCGCGACGGCGACAACCTCGCGGTCACGGCACCGTACGTCGGCGGCGCGTTCACCCAGGTTCATGACATCGGACCGCAGACGACTTCGACGTTCACCGAGGAGATGCGTCTGACCTCGCCCGCGCATCAGTTCTTCGAGTACGTCGCGGGTCTGTTCTACTACCACAACGTCCAGAATCGTTACTTCGAGCGCGACGACGTCGTCTGCACCGCGAGCACGCTCGCGCCGGATGCGACCGGAGCCACGCCGTGCATGCCGGGCCTGTCGACCTACGCGACGCCGTCGGCGAACGCGACCTTCGGGGCGAATTCGATCAACGTCGCCGCGTACGGGCAGGGCACGCTGCACTTCACCCATACGTTCCGCGGAATCATCGGCCTGCGCGAGACCCACGACGAACTGGCGATGTACCACGACTACAACCTGTCGGCAGTGGGCGGCGGTGGCGTGATCTCGGCGAACTGCTCGCCGCAGCCGCTGTGCCTGCCATTCCAGGGCCGCGCCAGCACCTCGCACTCGAATCTCTCGGGCAAGCTCGGCGTGCAGTGGGACATGACGCCGAATGA
>JAGWPU010000080.1 GCA_028870355.1 Gammaproteobacteria bacterium
CCGCCCGGCGCGCGCCCGCGGGCGCCGAGTCGACCGCGCGCTGGCGGCAGCTGCGCGAGGAGAACCGCGCGCTGCGCACGACCGTGCGCGCGCTGATGCAGCGCGTCGAGCACGCGGTCGATCAGAACGCGACCGCGTTCTCGTGGTTCCAGGCCGCCGCAACGCTCGAGGACACCGTCCGTCTGCGGACCGAGCAGTACGAGGCGCTGAATGCGCGACTGACTCGCGAGCTCGACGCGCGGCGCGAGATCGAGCTCGCGCTGAAGCAGGCGAAGCAAGCCGCCGAGATCGCGAACCAGGGCAAGACCCGCTTCCTCGCCGCGGCGAGCCACGATCTGCGCCAGCCGCTGAACTCGGCGCTGTTGTTCCTCGAGTCGCTGGACGAGCGCGAGATGACGGCATCGAATCGCGAACTCGCCCGGCGCGCGAAGGTCGCGCTCGCGTCGCTCAACAACCTGCTGGGTACGCTGCTCGACAGCGCGCGGCTCGATACCGGCGGGATCACGCCGCGCGCGAGCGACTTTCCGCTGGCCTACCTGTTCGATCGGCTCGGCCCGGAATTCGCCGGGGTCGCCCGAGCGGCCGGGATCGATCTCGAGTTCGTCCGCTGCGGTGCGTGGATCCACACCGACGTGCACCTGCTCGAGGCGGTGCTGCGCAACTTCGTCAGCAACGCGATCCGATACACGCCGCGCGGCCGCGTGCTGGTCGGATGCCGGCGGCGTCGCGAGGGTCTGGTGATTCAGGTGCACGACACCGGGATCGGGATCGAGTCCAAGCACCTGCCGCGGATCTTCGAGGAATACTATCAAGTACCGATGGCCGACCGTCCCCGCGACGCCGGGATCGGTCTCGGCCTGTCGATCGTGAATCGCATCGCGCGCCTGTTGTCGCTCGAGTGCACCGTGCGATCGAAGGTCGGCGCAGGCTCGTGTTTCTCGGTTCGCGTGCCGTACAGTCGCACCGGCCGCCGGCCGATCCCGGCCGCGGCGCCGTGGCATCTCGACGCCGAGGGACGCCCGGGCGCGCGAGCGCTGAACGTCGTCGTGATCGACGACCATCCGGACGTGCTGCAGGCGATGGCGGCGATCCTCGGGAAGTGGGGCCATCGCGCGATCTGCGCGCCGACCGCGATCGACGCGATCGTCCAGCTGATCGCCGCCGACTGGCCGCCGGATCTCGTGATCTCGGACTACCACCTCGCCGACGGGGTGAAGGGCGACGAGGCGATCCGCCAGATCCGGCGCGAGCTCGACGTCGACGTGTCGGCGCTGATCATGACCAGCGACCCCGATCACGCGCTGCGCGACCGCTTGCAGCCCAGCGGACTCACCGTGCTCCCGAAGCCGATGAACCTCGGCAAGCTGCGCGCGATGCTCGAGAGCCTGCGGCGCGCGAGCCCCTGACGAGGCCCGTCAGTCCTCGGGGTGTGCCTTGCGCGCCTCGATCGCGGCCTGCACGCGGTTGCTCACCCCGAGCTTTTTCAAGATCGAAGACACGTGCGCCTTGACGGTGATCTCGCTGATCTGCAGCTGCCCCGCGATCTGCTTGTTCGACTGTCCCTGGGCGAGCAGGTCGAGCACCCGCCGCTGCTGCGAGGTCAACGCGCCGACGCTCGACCGGCGATCCCCCGGCCGCGCCGCCGGCGGCGATTCGCGCAGCGCGCTCATGCCCGCGAGCGGCAAGTAGGTGCCGCCCCCGAGCACGACCCGGATCGCATCGATCAGCATCTGCCGATGCGCCGATTTCGGGACGAAGCCCGTCGCCCCTGCCTTCATCACCTCGGACATCGTGCTCGGATCGTCGGTCGCGGACACGATCAGCACCGGCGTGAACGGCGCGCGCTCGCGGATCGCCCTCAAGCACGACAGTCCGACCGCCCCGGGCAGCTTCAGATCGAGCGCGATCAAGTCGAAGGACGCATCCGACGCGACCTCGCGCAGCACCTCGTCCTGGCAGGCCGCTTCGCGCAAATCGGCCGCGGCGCAGGCCTGAGGGACGATCGCCCGCAGCGCGTCGCGGTACAGCGGGTGGTCGTCCGCGATCAACACCCGCTTCGCGACGGCTGCGAACGCGATCGAGTCGATTTCCATGCCCGGGATTCTACGCCGCGCACGCGGCGGGGGCCTAGGCGGTGCGCCGCCGATACTAAGGTATTAGGGCGCGTTGCGCCGAAAGACCCATGTACGCCGACGCCGCCGCCGGGAATACTCGGCTGCACGCGGGCCGGCAACGCATCGGCCGCGATCTTTCCAATGGCTCGACAGGGGAATGCCGTGAACCAACGACACCGAAACCGAACGATCACGTGCGCAGGATCCGCGCTGCTCTTGGCCGGGCCGCTGTGCGGCGCGCACGCCGCGCTCGCCGCCGCGCCGGACTCGGCGACGGCCGGCATCGCGGAGCTCGCGCAAATCGTCGTCACCGCGGAAAAGCGCAAGCAGCCCCTGCAGAGCGTGCCGGTCTCGGTCACTGCGCTGACCAGCGCGCAACTCGACGCGCTGAAGCTCGACAACCCCTCCTCGCTCGCGACGCAGATACCGAATCTGCAGGTCAACGGGATCGTCGGCGAAGGGTCCCCGCTGTTCTCCCTGCGCGGCGTCTCGATGTTCGACTACAGCCTGAGCCAGGACAGCCCCGTCGGGAGCTACGTGGACGAGGTCTACAAGGGGAACTTCGTGCTGTTCGGGGTCGAGATGTTCGACCTGGAACGCGTCGAGGTGCTGCGCGGACCCCAGGGCACGCTCTACGGCAAGAACACCACCGGCGGCGCGATCAACTTCATCACCCGCAAGCCCGGGTTCGATACCGACGGATACGTGAAGGTCGGCTTCGGGAACTACAACCGCCGCGAGTTCGAAGGCGCGTTCCAGACCGCGGTGATCCCGGAGCACGTCGCGTTCCGCGTGGCCGCGACCTACACGAAGGCCGACGGCTTCATGCAGAACGTGCTGCCCGGGCACCCGAACCTCGAGGGAATCGATCAGTACGGCGTGCGGCTCAGCGTGCTGTTCCGGGTCAACGACGACCTGAAAGCGATCCTGCGGCTCTCCAAGAGCATGCAGGACCCGTATAACTACGCGATTCTCGACGGGCGGGTCAGTCCGCAGGGGGTCGGCTTCGTCGGGTACTACCGGACGACGAACGGCACCGCGACCGGCACGCCGCTCAGCAACCTGCAGGTCGGACAGAACTACACGCCCCGACGCCGCCAGGACGACCAGGGCGCGGCGCTCACGATCGACTGGAACCTGTCGTCGGCCTATACACTGACCTCGATCACTTCTTGGGACGAGGGTTCGTTGTTCAATCCGGAAGGCACCGACGGGGCGGCGATCGACATCTTCAAGATACCTTACATCGGGAAGACCCGGCAGTTCGCGCAGGACCTGCGCGTGACCAGCAACCTGCACGGGCCGCTCAATTTCATCGCCGGCGCGTACTACCAGCGCGAGGTCGTGTTCAATTCGACCGAGAACCAGTTCTACAACTTCCTCGACTACAACGGCGACGGGGTCATCAATTACCGGGATTGCGCCGACTCGAGCTTCAACACGCCCGGTTCCGGCTATGCGGCGGGCATCTTCATCAATGCGACCTGCCGCTACTACAACCAGTTCGATCAGATCAAGAACAGCTGGGCGCTGTATTCGGACGGCAGCTACAAGCTCAGCCGCAAGTTCAAACTGCACCTCGGCGCCCGCTACAACCACGACATCGGGACCCAGAAGAACGCGCTCGACCAACTGCGCGGACCCGACGAGGTGCCGATCGCGAACATCCTCGCGAACGCGACGCCGGTCCTGTTGTTGCCGGGTTCGCCGAACTACTCGTCGCTGATCAACCAGGAATTCAGCCAGTCGTACAGCAACTCCGCCGTCACGGGCCGCGCGGGCATCGACTACACGCCGACCAAGGACAGCCTGCTGTACTTGAGCTACAGCCGCGGCTACCGCTCCGCGGCGTTCAACGCGCAGTTCCTGTTCACGCAGAGCGACTTCACGACGGTGAAGCCCGAGACGCTCGACTCGATCGAGGCCGGGTTCAAGACCACCTGGTTCACGGATCGGCTGCAGGTCGATGGTGCGATCTTCCATTACCAGTACAAGAACCAGCAGATCATCAACGTCTATCCGACCGGCCAGCAACCGCTGATCAACCTCGGCAGGTCGCGGATCGTCGGCGGCGAGCTCGAGATCGTCGCGCGTCCGGTACGAAGCTTCACCGGCCGCATCGGAATCGGGATGCTCGACTCGAAGGTGCAGCAAGGCGCGCTCGCGACCGGCAGCATCGTGGGCCAGCAACTCCCGAACGCACCGCGCATCTCCGGGACCGCGAGCGGCGACTGGGACGCCTGGTCGACGCCGTCGGTCGGCCTGCGCTTGCACTTCGATCTGTCGTTCGCGGCGAGGCAATACCTCGCGCTCCCGCAGGAACAGGCGATTTCGCAGCCCACCTACGCGCTGCTGAACCTGCGTGCGGACCTGCATTCGCCGAACGACCGCTGGGATCTCGGGCTGTGGAGCAACAACGTGACCGACAAGTTCTACCTGACGAACGCGGTTGACCTGCAGGGCCTCGGCTACGACTATCGCCACCGGGGCGTGCCGAGAACCTACGGGGCCGACGTGACGTACAAGTTCTGAGCCGGCACCGGACGGGGAGCGGACGCGATCGAATCGCGCGTGATGAGCGTCGAAAGCAGTTACGTATCGGGAACCAGCGAATCGCCGCTGATTCACCGTAGCATCGGCGGCGTGCTCGTCGACGCGGCGGCGCGCTGGCCCGATCGAACCGCGCTCGTGGTGCGCCACCAGGGCGTGCGCCTGGACTACCGGGGGCTGCTGGACCGAGCGGATCGGCTCGCGCGCGGCCTCCTTGCGCTCGGGCTCGTGCCGGGCGAGCGCATCGGCATCTGGTCGCCGAACAATCTCGAGTGGGTGATGACCCAGTTCGCGACCGCGCGCGCGGGACTCATCCTCGTGAACATCAACCCGGCATACCGCACCGCCGAACTTGCCTATGTGTTGCGCAAGGTCGGCTGCCGGGCGCTCATCTTCGCGCCGCGCTTCAAGGCGAGCGACTACGTCACGATGCTCGACGAGCTGTTCGCGGCCGCGCCGCCCCGACGCGACGGCGTGCTCGAGAATCCCGGATTCCCGGAGCTACGCCGGCTGATCTGCCTCGGATCCGACGTCGCGCCGCGATTCCTGCCGTTCGATCGGCTCGGCGCGCTCGGCGAGACCGTCCCCGCGCACGTGCTCGAGGACCTCGCGGTCGACATCGACCCCGACGACCCGATCAACATCCAGTTCACCAGCGGCACGACCGGCGCGCCGAAGGGCGCGACCCTGACGCACTTCAACATCGTGAACAACGGCTACTTCGTCGGCCGCGGGATCCACCTCGGCGAGGCCGATCGGCTGTGCATCCCGGTGCCGCTGTACCACTGCTTCGGAATGGTGATGGGCGTGCTCGGCGCGGTGACCCACGGGGCGAGCGTGGTGTTTCCGTCGGAGGCATTCGATCCGCTCGAAGTCCTGTCCGCGGTCGCCGAGGAGCGCTGCACCGCGCTCTACGGGGTCCCGACGATGTTCATCGCCGAGCTCGCCGAGCCTGATTTCGCCTCGTATGACCTCTCCAGCTTGCGCACCGGTGTGATGGCGGGCGCCCCCTGCCCCACCGAGGTGATGAAGCAGGTGATCGAGCGGATGCACA
>JAGWPU010000081.1 GCA_028870355.1 Gammaproteobacteria bacterium
AAGGGCTGGATCGTGAACGCGCTCGCGCTCGCGTACGGCGTCTCGGCGATCGCGAACATCCTGTGGCCGCGAAATCCAGGACAACCGTGGTACGCGAACGACGCGATGATCGTCACCACGATCGGGGTGCTCGCGCTCGGTCTGCTCTACATGGTCTCCGCGCGCCCGTACGAGCACGGTACCGCACCGGCGGGCGATGCCCACCGGTTGAGCTCGCAGACGCCCTGAACGCGAGCCTGAACGACCCGAGCGCCGCCGGGGTCAGCGGCGTCTACGGCGCAACGGCGACTCGACTGCGTGAGCCCGAAGCCGGTTCGAGTTGAAAATTATTTCATTGACAGTGAGAAAGAGTACGCCAGCGCCGCGGTCGATTTTGGCATCATGCCTCCCGTTCCCGAGGCCTGCACCCCCAGGGAACACGGTTTAGGATCCATTCGCCCCGGCAAGCCAGCCAACTCCCCCGTCGGCGCGAACATCCAACGGCGCGAGCGCTCAATCGTCTCGCGCCGCATTTTTTTCACCTCGAGCCGCCGCGACGCGCTGGTGCAACAGCCCGCCGAGCGGCCGCAGCGCCCCGCTTCCCGGAAAGATCGTCCGCGAGAGCACCTCCGCCGACAGGCCGAAGTGCGAGCCGAGCACGCCCTTGAAGACCGCGCGCTGATCGGTGGTCGCGTGCACGTCGCGATTCTGATAGAGCTCCGCCGGGCGCATCCCGGGCCACTGCCCGCCGACGCGTCCCCCGGCAACCGCCCCACCGAACACGAACATCGCACCCCCCGTCCCATGATCGGTGCCCGCGGTGCCGTTCGCTCGCGCCGTCCGGCCGAATTCGGTCACGACGACCGCGACCGTGCGCCCCCAGGCCGGCCGCACTGCATCATGGAACGCGTGCACCGCGTGATCCAGTTCGGCGAGCTTGCGCGCCAGGATCGGCGCCTGGTTCGCGTGGGTATCCCAGCCATAGTCCTCGACGAACGCGATCCGCGGCCCGCCGCGGCGCGCGAGGAACGCGCCCGCCGCCGCAGCGATCGTCGGCAACCGCCGGCCGGCGACCATGCGCGCGCCCGCGAGGTGCGCGTCGATCCCGGCATCCTCGCCCCGTTCGGTGATCGCCTCGGCGAAGGGCGCGGCCAGGACCGAGTCCTCGCCGTACAGCGGCTCGAGCCGCTGCAGCAGGATCGGGCTCACGCGATTCGGCAACGGCGGCGACCACTCGTCGATCTTCGCGGGGCCGCGCAGGATCAACGGCATCACGGTCGTCGCCGACAGGCCGCCGTCGTGCAGGCAACCGACCGCCCGGTTGAGCCAGCCGGTCTCGGCCCCGGACGGGGAATCGCTGCCGTTCTCGACGCAGTCCTGCGCCTCGAAATGGGACCGCCCCCAGTAGGGCGGTGCGGCGGCGACGATCGGCAGGAATTCGTGTCGCGCGTACAACCCCGCGCAGAACGCGAGCGACGGATGCAGGGCGAACGTCCCGTCGAGCCTCAGCGCAGCGCCACCCGCTTCGGTCGCGCCGTCCGGCGACAACGCGAGCGGACCACGCAGCGCGGAATATCCGGGGTCGCCAACCGGCGGGACGGCATGGAGGCCATCGAGACCGCCGCGCAGCAGCACCACGAGCAGCCGCGGTCCGGCCGGTGCCGCGGCGGCGCTCGCCGGCGCCCAGCCCGCGCAGGTCGCCGCCCCGAGGCCGCAACCGATCATCGTCAGGAGCTCTCGCCGCGTGACCATCAGATCCTCCATTGGAACGCGGGGCTCGCGAAGAGCATCGCGACCGCCTGTCGAGGCGCTTCCGCGCGGTCGATCGCGGTCCGTGTCGGTGCGTCGAATCCCGAACCCAGCACGGACCGCGCGAGCGAACCCGGATCGAGTGCCGCGCGCGGCACGTGCGCCGCGAGACCCTCTGCGGCCTGCACCCGCTTCCACAGCGCATCGGGTCCGATCCAGTCGGCCGCGAGATCGCTGAATCCGGCAGGCGCGCGCGGCATGAACGTCGGTTCGCCCAATCGCGCCGCGAGCCCCTCGAACGGCTGCGGTCGCGCCCCCGGCACGATCGACCCACCGCGCAGTGCCGCGATCAGGAAATCCTGCGGCGATCGAAACTTGCGGGCGCTCGGCGACCACGCGGCCGGCGCGTCGATCAGCGCCGCATACACCACCGACAGCTCGCCCCCGCCGTCGAGGTAGGCCGCCGCGAGGTGATCGACGAGGGCGGGCGGCGGCTCGTCGGCAACGAAGTGTCGCGCGAGCTCGAACCCCAGATGCCGCGCGGTCGCGCGGCTCGCCGCCAGATCGAGCAGGATTGCGCGGGCCTGCTCGAAGCCGGTGTCCGGGTAACGGCGACCCAGGACGACCCGGGATCCCGGTTCGTGCGCGGCCGCCCGATAGAGGAACGCACGATCGATCGTGCCGCGCGCGAGCTGCGCCGGGAACGGCAGGCTCCAGCCGGTCAACGCCCGCGCGAACTCGGTCACGTCCGCCTGGGTGTACCCCGCGTTCGCACCGAGCGTGTGCAGTTCCAGGATCTCCCGCGCGAGGTTCTCGTTGAGCCCGAGCGACCGGACCGGCAGGTCGCGGCGCCCGGCGCGGCGCGCCAGGCGTCGGTCGACGCGCCGGGCGAACGGCGAATCCGGGCCCACGGACTGCGCCTGGTCGAGGTAGCGCAGCATCGCCGGATGCGTCTCGACCGCGAGCAGCAGATCGGCGAAGCGCCCCGCGAAATGCGGCCGGATCGCCTCCCGTTCGAGCGGCGCCGCAACCAGCCGCACCGGCCCCTTGTCGACGGACACGGCGAAGTGATTCGACCAGAAGCGCACCAGCCGCTCGGTGAACGGGGTCGTCGTGGTCGCGGCGATCTGCCAGCGGGCGACGGCCTCCCGGCGCAGATCGTCGCCGAACGTCTGGCGAAACCGGCGTGCGAACGGATTGCGCGCGGCGTTCGATGCCGCGGTGACGGCTCGGTGCTGCAGGCGGCGATGCTCGCGCCTGAGGCGGGCCTCCCGCCGCAGATACTCGAGGCTGCTCGGCAACCCGACGAACGCCTCTGCGCCATCGGGCGGGCGACGGATCTGCGCAAGGAGCCATGCGCGCGGATCCGCGATGCCCTCGATCTCGCCGGGACGAGCGCCGAGCCCGAACCGGTTTGCGGCGCTCGTCGCCGCCCGCAGCGCTTCCACGACCATCGCCCCGCCTCCGCATGGCGTCCCTTGCCGGTGACAACGGGCGGATCGGCACGCCGTTGACCGCGGTCGGGCGGTTTTCTGCAATACTCGCCCCATGGACGCAGAAATGACGAACGGCAGACGGGGACCGCTGGCGACGCGCCGTCGGTCGTTCTTCGGCGATCTCACCGGAGCGATCGGCGCAATCGTCGCGGTCGTGGGGATCGCATTCACCGGCGCCGCGACGGCGCAAGCCTACCCGCAGGTGACCCGCTCGGCCGAGATCGCGATCACGCGCGCTCCGGGGCCGGCGCGCATCGGTGCGCGCGACCCCGAGGTCACGATCGTCGAGTACTTCGACTACAACTGCCCGTTCTGCCGGCGCATCACGCCGATGCTGCGGCAGGTGGTCGCGACCGGACCCCGCCTGGCGTTGATCTACAAGGACTGGCCGGTGCTCGGGCCGGCGTCGGTGTATGCCGCGCGCTGCGCGCTCGCGGCCGGCTATCAAGGCAAGTACCTGGCGGCACACGACGCGTTGCTCGGTGGCCCGCGCCTCACGAGCGACGCCGAGGTTCAGCAGGTGCTCGCCCGCGCCGGGATCGACGTTCCGCGCATGCTCGGCGATCTGCAGCGACACGCGGCCGCGATCGGCCACGTGCTCGATCGCAACGACGACGAGGCACGCGCGCTCGAGCTGCAGGGCACCCCGGGCCTGCTGATCGGCCGCACGCTCGTGCCCGGGGTCGTCGGGCGTGCCGAGCTGTTGCGTCTGATCGCCGCCGCGCGCGAGGGTCGCGGCACGCGCTGATCGCGTCTGCGCGCTAGATGTACTGCCCGGCGTCGACGCGCAGCACTTCCCCGGTGATCACCCGGGCCGCGTCGGACAGCAGGAACAGCACCGCGGCGGCGATGTCCCCGGGGCTCGCGAGCAGGGGCAACGCGGCTTCCGCGCGCGCGCGATCGGTTGCTTCGGGAGGTGCGGCGAGCGCCATCTCGGTGAGCACCATCCCGGGCGCGACCGCGTTCACGGTGACCCC
>JAGWPU010000082.1 GCA_028870355.1 Gammaproteobacteria bacterium
AACCTGTACGGCTGCCGCGAATCGCTGGTGGACGGCATCAAGCGCGCCACCGACGTGATGATCGCCGGCAAGGTCGCCGTGGTCGCCGGTTACGGCGACGTGGGCAAGGGTTCTGCGCAGGCGTTGCGCGCGCTGTCGGCACAGGTGTGGGTCACCGAGATCGACCCGATCTGCGCGCTGCAGGCCGCGATGGAAGGCTATCGCGTGGTCACGATGGACTACGCGGCCGACAAGGCGGACATCTTCGTGACCGCGACCGGGAACTTCCACGTGATCACGCACGAGCACATGCGACGGATGAAGGATCAGGCGATCGTCTGCAACATCGGGCACTTCGACAACGAGATCGAGGTCGCGGCGCTGCGCCAGTATCGCTGGGAGAACATCAAGCCGCAGGTCGACCACGTGGTGTTTCCCGACGGCAAGCGGCTGATCCTGCTCGCCGAGGGCCGGCTGGTGAACCTCGGTTGCGCGACCGGACACCCGTCGTACGTGATGAGTTCCTCGTTCGCGAACCAGGTGCTCGCGCAGATCGAGCTGTACACGAACACCGCGAAATATCCCGTCGGGGTGTACGTATTGCCGAAGCCGCTCGACGAGAAGGTCGCGCGGCTGCAGCTCTCGCGGCTCGGCGTCGAGCTCACCGAGCTCACCGACGCGCAGGCGCGCTACATCGGTGTCGCGAAGCGCGGACCGTTCAAGCCCGATCACTACAGGTACTGAAGATCGATGACCCAGACAGCGACGTTGCTCGACGGCAAGGCCGTTGCGGCCAAGGTGCGTGGCGAGGTGGCGGCCCGGGCCGCGGCGTTCGCCGCGCGCCACGGCCGGGCGCCAGGCCTCGCGGTGGTTCAGGTCGGCAAGGATCCGGCCTCGAGCGTGTACGTGCGCAGCAAGCGCAAGGCCTGCGAGGAAACCGGGATCCGCTCGTTCGCGCACGATCTGCCGGCCGAGGTCGGTCGGGGCGAGCTGCTCGCACTGGTCGCGCGCCTGAACGCGGACTCCGCGGTCGACGGAATCCTGGTGCAGCTGCCGCTGCCGGCGGGCCTCGAGGCGAACGAGATCATGGATGCGATCGATCCGCGCAAGGACGTCGACGGCTTCCATCCGCAGAACACCGGCCTGCTCGCGCAGAAGCGTCCGCGCCTGCGTCCCTGCACGCCATTCGGCGTGATCCGGCTCGCGCAGGAGTACGGGATGAAGCTGCGGGGGCTGCGCGCGACGGTGGTCGGCGCATCGAACATCGTCGGGCGGCCGATGGCGCTCGAACTGCTCCTGGCGGGGTGCACGGTCACGGTCTGCCATACCGGCACGCGGGACCTCGCCGCCGAAGTCGAGCGGGCGGAGCTCGTGGTTGCGGCCGTCGGGAAGCCGGGGATGGTTCGCGGCGAGTGGATTCGCGAGGGCGCGAGCGTGTTCGACGTCGGGATCAACCGGACCGACGACGGCAGGCTCGTGGGTGACGTGGAGTTCGAGACGGCGGCACGCCGCGCCGGTGCGATCACGCCGGTGCCGGGCGGCCTCGGGCCGATGACGATTGCGATGCTGCTGTCGAACACGCTGGATGCGGCGGAGGCGATCGTGAAGGGACAGGGCCGATGAACGCGTTGCACGGCAAGGTCTATCCCGACGCGGTGAGCGCGCTGCGCGACATCCTGCGCGACGGGATGACCCTGATGTCGGGCGGCTTCGGCGCGTGCGGCGTCCCGGAGCACCTGATCGCGGCGGTGAAGACGCTCGGCGCGCGCGACCTCACGGTCGTGTCGAACAACGCGGGCCTCGATGGCTTCGGGCTCGGCGTGCTGCTCGCCACGCGGCAGATCCGCAAGATGATCTCCTCGTACGTCGGTGAGAACAAGGAGTTCGAGCGGCAATATCTCGCGGGCGAGCTGGAACTGGAGTTCAATCCGCAGGGCACGCTCGCGGAGCGGATTCGCGCCGGCGGCGCCGGGATCTACGCGTTCTACACGCGCACCGGCGCGGGCACGCTGGTCGCCGAGGGGAAGGAGCAGCGCGTCGTCGACGGAGAGACCTATATCCTCGAAAAGGGCCTGACCGCGGACATCTCGCTGGTGCGCGCGTGGAAGGCAGATACCGAGGGCAATCTGGTGTACCGCAAGACCGCGCGCAACTTCAACCCGCCGATGGCGACCGCCGGGCGGATCACGGTCGCGGAGGTGGAGCATCTGGTCGAGGCGGGCGCGATCGATCCGGACCAGATCCACACCCCCGGGATCTACGTGCAGCGCCTCGTCGTCGGCACGAGTTATTCGCGATTGATCGAGAAACGCACGACGCGCAAGCGTCCGGGAGGCGCCGATGGCGTGGTCGCGTGAGGAGATGGCGGCCCGAGCCGCCCGCGAGCTTCGAGACGGCTTCTACGTGAACCTCGGGATCGGCATCCCGACGCTGGTCGCGAACTACATTCCGGACGGGATGCGCGTGGTCCTGCAATCGGAGAACGGAATGCTCGGCATGGGCCCGTTCCCCTACGAAGGCGACGAGGATCCGGACCTGATCAACGCGGGCAAGCAGACGGTGACCGAGCTGCCGATCACTTCGTACTTTTCCTCCGCCGACAGCTTCGCGATGATCCGTGGCGGGCACATCGACCTCTCGGTGCTCGGTGCGATGGAGGTCTCGGAGAACGGCGACCTCGCGAACTGGATGGTGCCGGGCAAGATGGTCAAGGGAATGGGCGGTGCGATGGACCTGGTCGCCGGGGTGAAGCGGGTCGTCGTCGTGATGGAGCACAGTGCGAAGGACGGATCGCCGAAGTTCAAGCCCCGGTGCGAGCTGCCACTGACCGGGACGAACGTCGTCGACATGCTGATCACCGAGTTCGCGGTGTTCGCGCGCGAGTCGCGACAGTCACCGTTCCGTCTGATCGAAACGGCGCCGGGCGTGAGCGGCGAGGACGTGCGCGCGAAGACCCCGGCGCGGTACCTCGCGTCGTGACGAGCCGTCGGCCATTCGACCGGTGGCAGCGCGGCCGCCGCTAGACGGCGATGGCGGCGCAGCTCCTCTGGGGGATGCTGTTCAGCTCGATCGGAGTCGGGTACTTCATCTACGGCAAGAAGCAGGGGTCGCTGATCCCGCTGATCTGCGGGATCGCGCTGATGGCGTACGTCTATTTCATCTCGAACGTCTACCTGCTCGTCGCGGTCGGCGTCGTGATCTCGGCGGTCCCGTACTTCCTGCGGGACTGACGCGCTATCATGCAAGTCGCCGCGAGTCCGCGGCGAGCTGTTCGAGGAGTCCGTCCGATGAGCGTGTCCCTGTACGAGGTTTCCGTCCCGCCGATGATCCACGCGCTGTCGAATCTGTCGACGCTGATCGACAAGGCGAGCGCGCACGCGGAAGCGAAGAAGATCGACCCCTCGGTGTTCGTGCAGGCGCGCCTGTTCCCCGACATGCTGCCGTTCTCGAGGCAGGTGCAGATCGCGTGCGACAACGCGAAGGGCGCGGCCGCTCGCCTCGCGGGCCTCGACGTGCCGAAGCACGAGGATACCGAGAAGACGTTCGAGGAGCTCAAGGGGCGCATCGCGAAGACGATCGGGTTCCTCGAGTCGATCGACGGGGAGCGGATGCGCGACGCCGAGCGGCGCGAGATCGAGCTCAAGTTCCCGTCGCGAACCCTGCGCTTCACCGGACTCGATTACCTGAACCTCTACGCGTTCCCGAACCTCTACTTCCATTGCGCGATCGCCTACGCGTTGCTGCGCGAGGGCGGCGTCGAGATCGGCAAGCGCGATTTCCTCGGCCCGATCGAGTGAGCGTGGCGTGAACGGCGAACGCGCCGTGCCGACGGTGCTCGCGGTGAACGCGGGCTCCTCGAGCGTGCGTTTCGCGCTGTTCGAAGCGGGTTCCTCGCGGCTCTTCCGCGGCAAGATCGACCGGATCGGCGCATCCGGGACCACCGTCGAGTGGGGCCTCGTGGACCGCCCGCCCGAGCGTCGCGAGATCGCCGCCACCGATCACGGGGCGGCCGCCGCCGCCGTGATCGAGCGCCTCGATTCGGCGGGTCTCGCCGCGGGGATCGCCGGCGTCGGCCACCGCGTCGTCCACGGGATGGGGCGAACCGAACCCGTGCAGGCGACGCCCGAACGGCTCGCCGAGTGGCGCCGGTTCGCGGCGTTCGATCCCGAACATCTGCCGCGCGAGATCGACTTGATCGAGGCCTTCGCGGCCCGTTGGCCGCAGCGGCCGCAGATCGCCTGTTTCGACACCGCGTTCCACGCGACGATGCCCGCGCACGCGGTCCGGTTGCCGATCCCGCGCCGTTACGGCGACCAAGGCGTGCGTCGCTACGGCTTTCATGGACTGTCCTACGCGTACCTGCGCGAGGAGCTCGCGCGGCTCGGCGATCCGGCGATCGTGCGTGGCCGCGTGATCCTCGCGCATCTCGGGAACGGGGCGAGCCTGGCGGCACTGCGCGACGGGCGCAGCATCGACACCACGATGGGCTTCACCCCGGCGGGCGGTCTCGTGATGGGGACCCGCACCGGTGACATCGACCCCGGGCTTGCCTACTACCTGCTGCGCGGCGCGGGCCTCGATTCGGAGCAGTTCCAGGCGCTGGTGAACCACCAGTCCGGCCTCCTCGGGATCTCCGGCACGAGCGCCGACGTTCGCGACCTGCTCGCGCGCGAGCGCAGCGACCCTCGTGCGGCCGAAGCGCTCGCGGTGTTCTGCTATCAGGCGCGCAAGGGGATCGGCGCGCTCGCGGCCGCGCTCGGCGGCCTCGACACGCTCGTGTTCAGCGGTGGGATCGGCGAGAACGCGGCGCCGATCCGTGCGCGAATCTGCGTGGACCTCGGTTTCCTCGGCGTACGGATCGACGAGGCTCGTAACGAACAGCACGCGCCGCGGATTTCTGCGGATCAGGCGCCGGTCGCGGTGCGGATCGTACCGACCGACGAGGAACGGATGATCGCGCGTGCGACGTTCGCGCTGCTTGGATCCCGGGACGGCGCGGGATGACCGCCAGGAGTGTCGGACGATGACGAAGCGAACGACCGTGACGGCGGACACCGACGGGGCGGATCCGGCGACGCTCGGCCGGCTCGACGCGTACTGGCGCGCGGCCAATTATCTGTCGGTCGGGCAAATCTACCTGTGCGGCAATCCGTTGCTGAAGGCGCCGCTCGAACTGTCCCACGTGAAGCGGATGTTGCTCGGTCACTGGGGTACGACGCCGGGCCAGAACTTCATCTATACCCACCTGAACCGGGTGATCCGGCGCTACGACCTCGACATGATCTATCTGTCCGGTCCCGGGCACGGTGGCCCCGCGGTCGTCGCCGGTGCCTACCTGGAGGGCACGTACAGCGAGATCTACCCCGAGGTCGGCCGCGATGAGGCGGGACTGACGCGTCTGTTCACGCAGTTCTCGTTCCCCGGCGGGATACCGAGCCACGCGTCGGCCGAATGTCCGGGCTCGATCCACGAGGGCGGCGAGCTCGGCTACTCGCTCAGCCACGCCTTCGGTGCGGTGCTCGACAATCCCGGGCTGGTCGCCGCCTGCGTCGTCGGTGATGGCGAAGCGGAGACCGGCCCACTCGCGACCGCATGGCATTCGAACAAGTTCCTGAATCCCGCGACCGACGGTGCGGTACTGCCGATCCTGCACCTGAACGGCTACAAGATCGCGAATCCGACGATCCTCGCGCGGATCTCGCGCGAGGAACTCGATCAGTTGATGCGCGGCTACGGATGGGAGCCGCTGTACGTCGAGGGCCACGAGCCGATGCCGATGCATGCCGCGATGGCCGCGGCGCTCGATGACGCCGTGCAGCGGATCCTCGAGATTCAGCGGGAGGCGCGCGAGCGCGGCCGCACCCCTCGTCCGCGCTGGCCGATGATCGTCCTGCGTTCGCCGAAGGGCTGGACGGGACCGAAGTCCGTCGACGGCAAGCCGGTCGAGGGCACGTTCCGTGCGCACCAGGTGCCGCTCTCCGATCCGGCGAAGAACCCGGCGCACCTCGCGGCGCTCGAGGCGTGGCTGCGCAGCTATCGGCCCGAGGAGTTGTTCGACGAGCACGGGGTGCTGCGCCCCGAACTCGCCGCACTCGCGCCTCGCGGCGAGCGTCGGATGAGCGCGAATCCGCACGCGAACGGCGGTGCGCTGCTGCACGACCTGCGCTTGCCGGATTTCGCCGGTTACGCGCTCGACGTACCGGTGCCCGGTTCGCCCGGTCCCGGCGACACGCACGTGCTCGGGCGTTACCTGCGCGACGTCGTTGCGCGCAACGAGGACAGCCGCAATTTTCGCCTGTTCGGACCCGATGAGAGCCTTTCGAACGGTCTCGAGGCGGTGTTCGAGGCGACCAACCGCCAGTGGCTGGGCGATACCGCCCCGCAGGACGAGTTTCTCGCGAGCGATGGTCGCGTGCTCGAGGTGTTGAGCGAGCACCAGTGCGAGGGCTGGCTGGAGGGCTATCTGCTCACCGGCCGCCACGGCATCTTCAACTGCTACGAGGCGTTCATCCACATCGTCGACTCGATGTTCAATCAGCACGCGAAGTGGCTGAAGGTGACCGCCCAGCTTCCCTGGCGACGCAAGATCGCGTCGCTGAACTACCTGCTGACCTCGCACGTCTGGCGCCAGGACCACAACGGCTTCACGCACCAGGATCCGGGATTCCTCGATCACGTGGTCAACAAGAAGTCGGAGATCGTCCGCGTGTACCTGCCGCCGGATGCGAACTGTCTGCTGTCGGTGATGGACCACTGCCTGCGAAGCCGCCACTACGTGAACGTCGTCGTCGCTGGCAAGCACCCGGCTCCCCAGTGGCTCGGTCTCGATGCCGCGATCCGCCACTGCAGCGAGGGCATCGGCATCTGGCCGTGGGCCGGAAACGACGAGGACGCCGAGCCCGACGTCGTGATGGCCTGCGCGGGCGACGTGCCGACGCTCGAGACACTCGCCGCGGTGTCGATCCTGCGCGAACATCTCCCCGAGATCCGCGTGCGGGTCGTGAACGTCGTCGATCTGATGAAGCTGCAGCCGCAGAGCGAGCATCCGCACGGGCTCGGCGACCGCGATTTCGATTCGCTGTTCACGCGCGACCGTCCGATCGTTTTCGCATTCCACGGCTATCCGTGGCTGGTCCATCGCCTGACCTATCGGCGTCACAATCACGCGAACCTGCACGTGCGCGGTTACAAGGAAGAGGGGACCATTACGACGCCATTCGACATGACGGTGCGCAACGACCTGGATCGGTTCCATCTCGTGATCGACGTGATCGACCGGGTGCCGCATACCGGCAGCCGGGGCGCTTACCTGAAACAGCGGCTCCAGGACAAGCTCGTCGAACACCGGCGCTACATCGAGCGCCACGGCGAGGACCTGCCGGAGATCCGCGACTGGCGCTGGCGCGCGCGCGATCGAGCCGCCGGCGGCGGCGAATGACGGACGACAGCCGATGACCCGACCGTGGTTGAACGTCGCGGCGTCAGCCGCCGTCCTGCTGATCGCCGGATGCACGACGTCGCGCCCGCCGATCCCGACCGTCGCGCACGTGGATCTGCATCGATTCATGGGCGACTGGTATGTGATCGCCGCGACGCCGACTTTCATCGACAAGAACGCCTACGACGCGGTCGAATCGTACCGGCTCGCACCCGACGGCACGATCGAGACGACCTATACGTTCCGCGACGGAGCGTTCGACGGGCCGGTGAAGACGCTGCGGCCCCGCGCCCGCGTGCTCGACCGGGGCGGCAATGCGCGCTGGGGGATGCAGTTCCTGTGGCCGTTCCGCGCGCAGTACCTGATCGCCTACGTCAGCAAGGACTACGATGCGACCGTGATCGCGCGGGACGCGCGCGACTACGTGTGGATCATGGCGCGCACGCCGACGATCTCGGTCGGCGAATACCGCAAGCTGCGCGCCGTCGTCGGCTCGCTGGGCTACGACGTCGCGAAGCTCAGGCTCTATCCGCAGCGCTGGCCCGCGAAGCGCTGACGCGCGCGAGGTACTCGAGCGCGCCGGCGAGGGGGAACACCTCGGCGTACTTGGCTTGAAGGTCGAACAGGTTCGATTCGTGGGGTCCGGGCGCGCGATCGCCGACGGCGTCGCGGACGACGATCGGCACGAAGCCGTGCTGGCAGCAGTCGACCGCGGTTGCGCGCACGCAGCCGCTGGTCGAGACACCCGCGATCAGCAGCGTGTCGACCCCGAGGTAGCTCATGGTCGAGGCGAGCGTCGTCGAGAAGAACGCGCTCGCGTACTGCTTCGTGATCACGCTCTCGCCGGGCGCGGGCTCGAGGCCGGCGACGAAGCGACCGAACCGGGGATCCGGCGCATCCTCCGCGAAGCACGCGAGCGCGCCGACCTTGCGGTACAGGATCCCGCCATCGCGGCCTCCCTTCTCGTAGCGCAGATTGGTGTGGAACACCGGGATCGCGGCGCGGCGCGCGGCACCGAGCAGCTCGATCGCGCCCCGGTGCGCGGCGCGAATGCCGTCGCCGCCGAACAGCGGACCGTCCTCGAGCAGGTACGCGTTCACGAAATCGATCACGATCAGCGCGGGCCGCGTGCCCGGTTCGAGGCGGCGCAGAAATCCGCCGGCCGCGTAATTCGCGAGCAGCGCGGCATCGTCGGTGGGATGGCTCATGCCTCGGGACCCTCGGGTGCGACGGCCGCCCGCGATCGGGCGGCCCAGTCGACCCGCAGCATACTAGAGCCGCGGCCGCCGGTCAGCGGCCGGTGAGCTTCGCGGCAGTCTGCGCGACGAGCGCCCCTTGGTGACGCGCACCTTCCAGTTCGGTCGCGCTCGGCTGCCGCTCGCCGCGTCCGCCGGCGATCGTGGTCGCCCCGTAGGGGCTTCCACCGACGATCTCGTCGATGCGCATCTGGCCCTGGTGGCTGTACGGCAATCCGACGATCACCATCCCGAAGTGCAGCAGATTGGTGATCACCGAGAACAGCGTCGCTTCCTGGCCGCCGTGCTGGGTCGCGGTCGAGGTGAACGCACCGCCGACCTTGCCGTTCAGCGCGCCGCGCGCCCAGAGGCCGCCCGCCTGGTCGAGGAAGCTCGCCATCTGCGAGGCCATCCGGCCGAACCGCGTCGGCGTCCCGACGACGATCGCGTCGTAGTCCGCGAGTTCTTCGACCTTTGCGACCGGCGCCGCCTGGTCGAGCTTGAAGTGTGCCGCCTTCGCGACGTCCGCCGGCGCGGTCTCGGGAACGCGCTTCACGTCGGCGCTCGCGCCCGCCTGGCGCGCGCCCTCGGCGACCGCCTGCGCCATCGCCTCGATGTGACCGTACGAGGAGTAATAGAGCACCAGCACTTTTGGCATCGATCGGCTCCGTGGTTCAAAAGGGTGTCGAGCACCGGAGCATACGCGCGGCCAATTACTGACACTAGTCGGTATAATCGGATGAAAGCAATCCATAAATAGAAGTAATCAGGTGGATCTCAACGACATCCGGCTGTTCGTCCACGTCGCTCGCGCGGGCAGCTTCGCTCAGGCGGCGCGTCGTCTCGGGATGCCGGCGAACACCTTGAGTCGCCGCGTCGGTGAACTCGAGATCCGGCTCAATACCCGGCTGCTGCACCGATCCACGCGCAAGCTCTCGCTCACGAGCGCGGGGGAAGCGCTCTTCGAGCGCTGCGCGCCGGCGGTCGACGGGATCCTGGCCGCGTCCCTGGAACTCGCCGACGACGGACGGGCACCGAACGGGCGGGTGCGGATCGCGGCACCCGCGGGCTTCTTCGACCTGTTTCCTCTCGCCTGGGTCGCCGAGTTCCTGAGGGCGCATCCGCGAGTGCGCGTCGAGTTCGTGCTCGACGATGCCCGCCACGATCTGATCGCCGACGGGATCGATGCGGCGTTTCGCGCCGGCGCGGCCGGCGATGCGGGCGCCATCGTCTGGCGAACGTTGTGGTCGGAAAGCTTTCGATTGTATGCAAGTCCGAGCTACCTCGCCGCGCGGGGGGCACCCGAACGCCTGCAGGATCTCGAGCGTCACGACTGTCTGACGGTGTCGCGCGCGCCCGGTCATGCGGTCTGGGGGTTGCAAGGGCCGGGTGGGCTCGAGGAAATCGTGGTGACCGGTCGGTTCGCGGCGAACCACGTACAGGCACTGCGACAGGCGGCGCTCGCCGGCCTCGGGATCGCGCAGTTACCGACCGCGCTCGCCCGTGCGGACGTCGCTGCGGGCGCGCTGCGGCCGGTGCTCGCGGCGTATCGCCGCGACGGCGCGGACCTGCACGTCGTCGTCCCCGGCCGCGGTCCGGTGCCGCCCACGGTCCGCGTGTTCATCGAATTCGCGGCGCAGCGCCTGCGGACTCTGCGAGCGGACTGATCGCGCACGCGATCGCTCGCGCCGGGCCGACCCGCCGGGGCACCCGGGGCGAACCGTAGGCGGGTTCCAACTGTGTACTATCGGTGCACGATCCGGTCGCCCGTGCAAAAGTCGTTGTTCATAGGCAACATTAAACTCCGAAATATGCAGGCTGTTTCGGATATCCGATCGGATTGTCGTAGAAAAAGAACGAAACTCGTATGCATTCGATTCTAGATTGTATACAATCTATCGAGAACCGGGTCTTCGGGATCCGTCGGACGATGAATCACGACCGAGCAGACGGCAGGGCAGCGTCGGGGAACGCGCCCGCGGCACCATCACGAACCATCGAGGGATGTCATGAGCAAGCAGAGGAAATTGCTGCCGATGTTTTCCGCAGGTACCGCGATCGCCTTGTTCGCGGGCGCTGCGTTCGCACCGACGCCGGTGTCGGCGCAGAGCCGCTCGGCGCAGCCGGCGGGCGCGGGCGGTGAGAATCTCGCCGAGATCGTGGTCACGGCCCGCCAGCGCAAGGAGAAGCTCGTCGACGTGCCGGTCTCGATCCAGGTATTCACGCCGCAGGACATCCGCTCCGCCGGCATCGAGCGGCCAGCCGACTTCATCGAGCTCACCCCGGGCGTCTCGCAGGTCCAGACCGCCGAGGTCGGCGACATGCAGGTGAGCATCCGTGGCTTGAACACCGGCCGGGACGCCGAGACGAACTACGCGCTCGTGATCGACGGGGTGCTGCAGGTCAATCCGTACAGCCTGAACCAGGAACTCGCGAACCTCACGCAGATCGAGATCGTGAAGGGACCGCAGGGCGCGCTGTACGGTCGCAATGCGGTCGCGGGCGCGATCATCATCAAGACCAAGGAGCCTGGCCGGAAATTCGACGCCGACGCGAAGCTCGGCTACGGCAACAAGAACACGCAGACCGCGAATTTCTGGGTCGCGGGGCCGATCAGCGATGCGATCTCGGCGGGCGTCAGCGGCTACTACCGCAAGACCAACGGGTTCTTCTACAACAGCTACCTGCACTGCGACCACTGCGGCGACTACTACGAGGAGATCGGCGCGACCCCGCGGATGATCGTGCGACTCGGGGACCACGCCAAGCTCGACGTGAAGGCGAAGTACTCGCGGGTGAGCGGCGGTGCGATCAACTTCAACGCGGCGTTCGCGCTGCCGGCGTTCGCCGCGGCGTTCAACAATCCGGACTTCTTCCAGAACGTGAACGATCACCCGTTCGATTACATCAACAACATCGTTCCGCAGAACGTCCAGAAGAACAAGCAGTTCTCGATCCGCGGCGAGTGGAAGCTCGACGTCGGTACCCTGACCGGGTTCTACGCGTACGACGATCAGACGAACTACTTCCTCACCGACGGCACCAGCGCCGCATTCAACCTGTATGCGAACGTGCCGACGAGCGTCGGCCCGGACGTGTGCTCGGTATCGGTCGCGGCCGAGCCGGGCGCGCCCTTGCCGTCGCCGACGTTCTATGCGAATCAGTTCGGACCCGGCGTGCCGGGGTTCAATCTGTTGCCGGCGTACAGCCCGACGACCTGTGACGGCTACCAGTACCAGCAGCGCGACGAGATCGACAATTCGGTCGAACTGCGCCTGACCTCGCCGAGCGACCAGCGGCTGCGCTGGCAGGGCGGCGTGTACTACGCCGACATCCGCCGTCACGTCGTCGTCTCGCAGGGCTCGGACAACGGCAACGGCTTCCTCGCGCAGGCGTTCGTCCCGACCGGCGGGCCGAACCCGACCGATCTCGAGTACAACGATCGCTTTCACAGCAAGGTGTCGGCCGCGTTCGGTAACGTTGCGTACGACGTGATCCCGAACCTCGAGGCCGCGCTCGCGTTGCGCTACGACCGCGAGCAGCGCGATGCATCGAACCGGGTCGGCACCGGCGCCCAGGCGTTCGCGCAGACGCCGTGCTTCGCGCAAGGCGCGGGCTGCACGGTCGCGACCGCGGTGCAGCCGTACATCAATCCGGCGTACACGATCAACCCGACGCTCGCGACGAGCGGGATCCCGAACCGCTCGGCGACGTTCAGCGAGCTGCAGCCGAAGGTGTCACTGAACTGGAAGCTGCGCCGCGACGTGTCGGTGTACGGATCGTACGGCTACGGCTTCCGCAGCGGCGGCTTCAACTCGACCGGCAGCGCGGCGACGGTGCTCGACGGATTCGGCGGCTTGCACTACGTGCAGAACGGCGCGCCGGTCGCGTCGCAGCCGGCGCTCCCGGTCGCCTCGATCGGCACCTGCGCGAACGGCCAGAACGATGCGGTCGTGTACAACGCGCAGGGCGCCGGAACGCCGACCTGCGGCGCGACGCCGACGTTCGCGAACGGGGTCAGCGACACCTACAAGAAGGAGATCTCGAAGGCTGCGGAACTCGGCTTCAAGGCCGAGTTGCTCGACCACACCTTGTATCTGAGCGGCGCGCTCTACCAGACCAAGGTCGACAACATGCAGATCTTCAACTTCTTCGCGGGTCCCTTCGGATTGCTGCGGGTCGTCACCAACATCGATCGCGCGACGCTGAAGGGCGTCGAGGGCGACGTGCGCTGGCAAGCCACCCGTTACCTGTCGCTCTTCGCCGGGATCGGCACCGTGGACAGCCGCATCGATGCGTACTCCGGCCGGCCGTACACGGTCGGGAACGCCGTACCGTACGCGCCGAAGTACACCGGCGACGCCGGGGCGGACCTGAAGATTCCGGTCAACGACCACTGGTCGGTGCTCGCGCACGTCGACATGTCGGCGGTCGGCAAGACCTGGTTCGGGCCCGTGCAGGACAACCAGGTGCAGACGGTGTTCGGCGTGCCGGGCGATTTCTCGAAGACCTATCGCGACCCGTACCAGCTCTACAATGCGCGTCTCGGGATGCAGTCGGAGCACTGGAACGTGACGATCTGGGGCCGCAACCTCGGCGACAAGCAATACCTCGCCGAGGTGATCCCGGCGCCGGAATTCGGCGGCTCGTTCGTGTATTCCGGTACCGGCCGTGCGTACGGCATCGAGGTCGGCTACCGCTTCCGCAACTGAATTCGCAAGCCCCGGGATGCTCGACCCGGTCCGGGGCCGAGCCATCCCGGGCGCATCGAGCTCGACCGGGCCGACCTCCGCGTCGCCACCGCGCTTGCGCCCGCGCGAAACGGATGACGCGCGGCGCCGATTGGCTTAGCCTTGCGCTTTCGGCCAGCCGATCATCAACTCACGAGGCGCTGCGATGAAACGATGGATTGCCGTGCTGATCTGCGCGAGCGCGTTCTGTCAGGGAATCCTTGCGAGCGGTCCCGCGGCCGCGGCGGCGAAGGACGCGAAGGGGAAACCGGCCTCGAAGAGCGAGGCGTCGAAGTCGAAGGACCAGAAATCGGTCACCCACGGAACGGTCACGATCGACGGGAAGCGGATCGCGTACACCGCGACCGCCGGCACGATCGTGCTGAAGAACGCCGACGGCAAGCCGACCGGCAGCCTGTTCTACGTCGCGTACGTGAAGGACGGCGTGCGTGATCCGTCGTCTCGACCGGTCACGTTCCTGTACAACGGCGGACCCGGCTCGTCTTCGGTCTGGTTGCTGATGGGCGGGTTCGGTCCCGAGCGGGTCATCAGCGGCGATGCGCACCACACGCCGCCGGCCCCGTTCGACGTCGTCAACAACCAGTACTCGCTGCTCGACGTGAGCGATCTCGTGTTCGTCGACGCGATGGGCACCGGGTTCAGCCGGATCATCGACAAGGCGCACGGCGGGGTCGGCGAGCCCAAGGACTTCTACGGCGTCGACGCGGACGGCAAGGCGTTCGATCGGTTCGTCTACGATTACCTCAGCCGCAACGACCGCTGGAACTCGCCGAAATACCTGCTCGGCGAGAGCTACGGCACGACCCGCTCGGCGGTGCTCGCGAACGACCTCGAGAACGACGGGATCCAGCTGAACGGGGTGATGCTGCTGTCCTCGATCCTCACGTTCGAGACCGCGAGCTTCAACACCGGCAACGATCTGCCCTATGAGCTGTACCTGCCGAGCTACGCCGCGGTCGCGTGCTACCACAAGGTCGTGAAGTGCCCGACGGACCTGTCGGGCTATCTCGGCGGGGTCCAGGCATTCGCGAGCGGCGAGTACGCGAGCGCGCTGATGCAAGGGGACCGGCTGTCGGCGGCGCGCCGTGCCGACGTGATCGCGAAGCTCGCGCAGTTCACCGGGCTGAAGCCCGACTATCTCGACAAGGCGAACCTGCGCGTGAGCCTGCCGCAATTCATGGCGGAGCTGCAGCGCAACCGCGGGCTCGTGACCGGCCGGCTAGACGGCCGCTATTCGGGTGCGGCCGCGGACGAGCTCGCGGAGTTCGCCCAGAGCGACCCGCAGAGCGACGCGATCACGGGTGCGTACACCGCCGCGTTCAACCGCTACGTCCGGCAGACGCTGAAGTTCGGCCGCGACCGTCACTACGTCATCCTGAGCTACGCGGTGAACCGGGCGTGGGACTGGAAGCACCAGCTCGGCAGCGGCTTCGGCTGGCCGGGCGCCACGAACGTCGCGCCGGATCTCGCGAACGCGATGCGGACGGATCCGCACCTGCGGGTCGAGATCGAGAACGGGTACTACGACCTCGCGACCCCGTACTATGCGACCGAGTACACGGTCGATCACATGGGGCTGCCGCCGAACCTGCGGTCGCACATCCAGCTCGAGTTCTATCGCTGCGGACACATGCTCTACGAGCACATGCCCTCGCTCGCCGAGCTGCGCACGCACCTCGTGCACTTCTACGAGCGCACCGATCGGGAGAACGCGGGCGGCTGAGCGGCGCACCGCTCGTCGCCCGGGGCTAGATCACGCCCTGCGCGGCGAGCGCGGCGATCCGCTCGGTCGGGTAACCGAGCAAGCCGCGGTAGATCGCCTCGTTGTGCTGACCGAGTTCGGGCGCGGCGGAACGGATGCCGCCCGGCGTCGTCGACAGCTTCGGTGCCACGTTCTGCATCCTGAGCTCGCCGAACGTCGGATGCTTCACCGACACGATCGCGTGGCGCGCGGCGAACTGCGGGTCCTTCAGCATGTCGGGCGGTCGGTAGATCAGGCCGGCGGGCACGCCGTGGCGATCCATGAGTTCGAGCACCCGGTCGGTCGAGAGGCCCGAGGTCCAGCGAGCGATCAACTCGTCGAGTTCGCGCTGATGCGCACCGCGCGCCTGGTGGTTCGCGTACTCCGGCCGCTGCGCAAGCTCGGGCTGGCCCATCGCCTCGCACAGCCGGCGGAACACCGTGTCCTGGTTCGCCGCGATCAGCACCCAGCCTTCCGTCGTCGGATACACGTTCGACGGAGCGACGTTCGGCAGGATCGCGCCGGTACGCTCGCGCACGTAACCCGTCTTGTCGTATTCGGTGATCAGGGATTCCATCATCGCGAGCACCGCCTCGTAGATCGCCGAGTCGACGACCTGGCCGCGGCCGGTGCGTTCCCGGTAGTGCAGTGCCGAGAGCGCGCCGAGGCACGCGAACGTCGCGGCGAGCGAGTCGCCGATGCTGATCCCGACCCGCGACGGCGGCGTCGACGGATCGCCGACCACGTAGCGCAGTCCGCCCATCGCTTCGCCGACCGCGCCGAAGCCGGCCCGATGCGCGTACGGACCGGTCTGTCCATAGCCCGACACGCGGATCATGATCAGCCGCGGGTTGATGCTCGCCAGGGTCGCGTAGTCGAGGCCCCACTTCTCCATCGTGCCGGGACGGAAATTCTCGAGCAGGAAGTCCGACTTCGCGATCAGTTCCTTCAGGATCTCCTGGCCGGCGGCTTGCCGCAGGTCGAGCGTGATCGATTTCTTGTTGCGCGCGATCACCGGCCACCACAGCGAGGGATCGCCATGCTTCTGGCGTCCCCAGACCCGCATCGGATCGCCCTGATTCGGCGCCTCGATCTTGATCACTTCGGCACCCATGTCGCCGAGCAGTTGGCCGCAGAACGGGCCCGCGAGCAAGGTGCCGAGTTCGAGTACCCGCAGGTCCGCGAGCGCGCCGTGCTGAAATTCGACCGCGTGGTCCATGGACGTTCCTTTGTATACACGAAGAATGACCCGCACCGGCGGGCGCCGCCGAGCGGTAATAACTCTTGAAAATTGTATACAAATAAGGGCTAAAATGAAATGATGATCCGGGGACTGCAGGTTCAGGAACGGTCGAGGCTGCCATGAAGATCGAACTGGTCGAGGTGGGTCCGCGCGACGGACTGCAGAGCGAGGGCGTGATCCTGTCGACGGCGACGAAGATCGCGCTGATCGAGCGATTGGTGGCCGCCGGATTGCGGCGGCTCGAGGTCACGAGTTTCGTGAACCCGAAGCGGGTGCCACAGATGGCGGATGCCGAAGCGGTGCTCGCGGGACTTGCGCGGCATCCGGGCGTGTCCTACATCGGGCTCGTGTTGAACCGCAAGGGGTTCGAGCGCGCGCGCGCCGCCGGTTGCGACGCGGTCGGGATGGCGGTGGTCGCGAGCGAGACCTTCAACCGGCGCAATCAAGGCGTCGGTACCGAGGAGTCGATCGCCGCGTGGCGCGAGATCGCGCCGGCGGCTCGCGCAGCCGGGATCGCGTCGAACGTGACGATCTCGACCGCGTTCGGCTGCCCGTTCGAAGGCGAGATCGACGCGAACCACGTGATCGACGTCGCACTGCGCTGCGCCGAGGGCGAACCGGTCGAGATCGCGCTCGCCGACACGATCGGCGTCGCGGTGCCGACCCAGGTCGAGGATCTGTTCGGACGCCTGCGCGAGCGCTTGCCGCAGATGCCGCTGCGGGCGCACTTCCACAACACCCGCAACACCGGCCTCGCGAACGTCTATGCGGCGATCCGCGCGGGCGTGTGCGCGATCGATGCGAGCGTCGGCGGGATCGGCGGCTGTCCGTTCGCGCCGGCCGCGACCGGCAACGTGCCGACCGAGGACGTGTTGTACCTCCTCAATCGGATGGGTATCGAGACCGGCGTGGCGATCGATCGGATGATCGACACCGCGCGCTGGCTCGAACAGCAGATCGGCAAGGCGGTGCCGGGTATGCTGGTGAAGGCGGGAAACTTCCCGCGGGACGGGATCGCCGTTTGTGGCCAAGCTCAAGCGTGAGGGAGCGCTGATGTCATACCGACTGGGAGTCGACGTCGGGGGGACGTTCACCGACCTGTTTCTGGTCAACGAACGTTCCGGCGAGGTATTCACGGCGAAGGTACCGAGCACCCCCGCCGATCAATCGATCGGGGTGCTG
>JAGWPU010000083.1 GCA_028870355.1 Gammaproteobacteria bacterium
CCGCAGCGCCGCTCCTTTTTCCGGGTCGGCCGCGACCGGTCGCGCATCGGCGACCGCCGCCCCTCCGACGGGGCGCTCGCTTCGCATACAATGGGCGCTTTTCCGACCCGAGCCCCACCCGACCGACGATGCCCAACCGACACTTCACCAGCGACAATGTCGCCCCTGCCGCCGCCGCGATCCTCGCCGCGGTCCATGCCGCCAACGAGGGACATGCCCCGTCGTACGGTGCCGATCCCTGGACCGTGCGCCTGCACGCGGTCGCGAGCGAGGTCTTCGAGCGCCCCGTCCAGGTGTTCCCGGTCGCGACCGGCACCGCGGCGAACGCACTCGCCCTCGCGCAGCTCGCGCCGCCGTACGGCGCGATCTACTGCCACGAGACGGCCCACGTGACGACCGACGAGTGCGGGGCGCCCGAGATGTTCTGTGCGGGCGCGAAGCTGATCGGGCTGCCGTCGCCGGACGGCAAGATCGACCTGCGCCGTCTGCACGCCGAGATCGCGCACGCCGACGACATGGGCGTGCACCACGTGAAACCGGCCGCGGTCAGCCTCACCCAGGCGACCGAGTGGGGCACCGTGTACCGACCCGAGGAGGTGGCGACGATCGCCTCGTTCGCGCGCGAACACGGTCTCGGCGTGCACATGGACGGCGCGCGCTTCGCGAACGCGGTCGCGCACCTCGGGTGCTCGCCGGCCGATGTCACCTGGCGATCGGGCGTCGACGTGCTCTCGCTCGGCGCGACGAAGAACGGCGCGCTGTGCGCCGAGGCGGTGGTGTTCTTCGACGAGGCGCGCGCGGCCGACTTCGCGTACCGGCGCAAGCGTGCGGGACACCTGTGGTCGAAGATGCGCTTCCTGAGCGCGCAGCTGGTCGCCTATCTCGAGGACGATCTCTGGCTCGCGAACGCACGCCAAGCGAACGCGATGGCGAGCCGGCTCGAGGCGGGTCTGCGCGAAGCGCCGGGCGCCCGGCTCCTGCAGCCGGTCGAGGCCAACGAGCTGTTCGTCGCGCTGCCGGAGTCGACGATCGCGAGGCTGGAGCGCGACGGGTTCCTGTTCTATCGGTGGCCGTACCGGGACCTCGGCGACGCGGTCGCGATCCGACTCGTGACCTCCTACGCGACGCAGGCCGAGGACGTCGATGCGTTCCTCGCCGCGCTGCGTTCCGAGGCGGGGGGCGACCGATGAAGCGCGAGGAGCTCTGGCTCGGCCTCGATACCGGCGGAACCTTCACCGACGCGGTGCTGCTCGAAGGCGGCGCGCGCGTCGTCGCGAGCGCGAAGTCCCTGACGACCCACTGGAACCTCGCGATCGGGATCGGCGGCGCGATCCGCGCGGTGCTCGGCGCGATGCCGGCGGGCCGGCGGCGAGACGAGGTGAGCCTGGTCTCGGTCTCGACGACGCTGGCGACCAACGCGGTCGTCGAGAATCGATTCAGCCCGATCGGCGTGTTGTTGATCGGGTTCGACGATGCGATGGCGGCGCGAACCGGCCTCACGCGCGACGGCGCGAGCGCGATCCAGCGGATCGCCGGCGGCCACGATGCGACCGGCGCCGAGAGCGAGCCCCTCGACGAGGCCGCGATCCTGCGCGCGGTCGACAGCCATGCGCCGCGGGTCGGCGCGTTCGCGGTCGCCGCGCGCTTCTCGGTCCGAAATCCCGCGCACGAGCTCGCCGCGCGGCGGTTGATCCGCGAACGCTGCGGCAAGCCGGTCACCTGTGCGCACGAACTGAGCTCGAAGCTCGACGCGCCGCGCCGC
The DNA here is from genome assembly GCA_028870355.1 of Gammaproteobacteria bacterium. Taxonomy (GTDB): domain Bacteria; phylum Pseudomonadota; class Gammaproteobacteria; order Steroidobacterales; family Steroidobacteraceae; genus Bog-1198. Next base: position 1,763 of record JAGWPU010000083.1, read on the forward strand.
GCGTTGACCGCGGCGCTGAACGCACGGCTCACGCCGCAGATCCGCCACCTCACGCTCGCGCTCGCGCGGGTGCTCGAGGAGGAGTCGATCGATGCGCCGCTGATGATCGTCAAGGGCGACGGTTCGCTGATGCGCGCGGACGTGGCGCTGGAATGCCCGGTCGAGACGATCCTGTCCGGACCGGCTGCGAGCGTCGTCGGTGCCGGCTTCCTGACCGGACTCGACGATTTCGTCGTGTCCGACATGGGTGGCACCACCACGGACATCGCGATCGTCTCGAACGGCCGCCCCGTCGTCAACGCGGACGGCGCCCTGGTCGGCGGCTGGCGAACCATGGTCGAGGCGGTCGACGTGCGCACCTGCGGCCTCGGTGGCGACAGCGAAGTGGCGATCGACCGACACGGACGGCTGTGCGTCGGACCGCGCAAGACGATGCCGCTCGCATTGCTCGCGATCCAGCATCCGAACGTCCTCGTCGACCTGCGTGCGCTCGCCGAACAGGAGCGACCGCCGCCGTTCGCGCCGCAGTACGCGCTGCGCAATCCCGAACGCGACGCGCCGCCGCATCTGACGCGCCAGGAGCGCAGCGTCTGGGACGCGCTCACGCCGGAGCCGCAGCGGCTGTCGGTGCTCGTGCGCGGCGCCGCGGGCCGCGAGGCGCTGCGACGGCTCGCGGACGCGGGGCTCGCGGCGATCGCGGGCTTCACCCCGTCGGATGCGATGCACGTGCTCGGGCGGCAGTCCGGCTGGAATCGCGAGGCCGCCGAGTGCGGCGCGCGGATCCTCGCGGTCGAGGAGCGCAACGCGCGCGCCGCGCGCGGGGCCGACACCGCGGTCGGCCTGTGCGAGCGAGCGTTCGACCACGTCGTGCGGGCGAGCGGCCGCGCGCTGCTCGCCGCGGCGCTCGCGAACGACCCGGGACTCGAAGCGCATGGCGAGCGCTGGGGGCTGCTCGGCGAGCGCCTGGTCGAGGACGTGGTCGCCGGCGAACGCTTCTCGAACCTCGTCGACGGGCGCCTCGCGCTCGCGCGGCCGATCGTCGCGATCGGCGCGCCGGTCGGCGCCTATTACCCGGAAGTCGCCCGCCGGCTCGGCGCGCGACTCGAGATCCCGGAGCACGCCGCCGTGTGCAATGCGGTCGGCGCGGTCGCCGGGGTCGTCGCGCAGTCGGTGGACGTGCTCGTGAACCAGACGAGCCTGAACAACTTCCGGGTGCACGATCCGGCCGGCCATGCAGACTACAACGACGTCGCGGCCGCCCTGGAGCACGCGCGCCGAATCGCGACCGAGCTCGCGCTCGCGGCCGCGGATCGCGCGGGCGCGGCCGATCCGCACGTCGAGATCGAGATCGACGAGCGACTCGCGCACCTCGAGTCCGGCAGCGAATACCTCGCCGAGGCGCGCGTGCACGCGACCGCGACCGGTCGGCCGCTCGCCGGCCACGGCTCCCCACCGGTCTAGCGCGATGCGCGAGGCGGCACCGACGCGAGGGACCGGCGGCGGGCGCGACCTTCGGCTCGATGCGCTGCGAGGCTTCTTCCTCGCGGTGATGGCCGGCGTGCACGTGCCGACGCCGCTGTCGCGCTGGCTGCACGAGCCCTTCGGGTACCTGAGCGCGGCGGAGGGCTTCGTGTTCCTCGGTGCGTGCCTCGCGGGGCTCGTGTTCGGCAAGATCGGTCGGCGCGAGGGTGCGCGCGCGATGCGCGCGCGGGTCTTCGCGCGGGTGCGCCGGATCTACCAGACGCACCTCGCGCTGGTGCTCGCCGCGGTGCTGCTGGCGTGGTGGCTCGCACGCTGGGTACGCCCGCTCGCGTACCACTTCCATCCGTTCCTGATGCACCCGCTCGAAAGCCTCGCGTTGATTCCGTTGCTGCTGCACCAGCCGCCGCTGTTCGACATCCTGCCGCTCTACGTGCTGTTCCTCGGGCTCACGCCGTGGTGGCTCGGGATCGCCGCGCGCCGCGGCTGGACCCCGGTGCTCGCGGTCTCGGCCGGGGTGTGGTTGGTCGCGCAGTTTCACCCGTTCGGCGCGCCGCTGCGCGCGCTCGGCGACCGGGTGCCGCTCGAACTCGGCTCGTTCAACGTGCTCGCGTGGCAGCTGCTGTGGATCCTCGGGCTCGCGTTCGGCGACACCATCGCGCGCGATCCCGGCGCGCTCGCGCGCCATCGGCGCCGCGTGCTGGTGCCGGCCCTCGTGCTCGTCGTCGCGGGCGTGGTCTTGCGGCACCGGCTCGGCCTGCAGCCGGCGGCGCTGCCGAACTTGCCGTTCTGGACCAGCAAGTGGCGGCTCGGGCCGTTGCGGCTGTTGAACTCGCTCGCCTGGGCGGCGTTCCTGTGGAGCTGGAATCCGCACCCGCCGAACCGCTGGATCGCGCCGACCGCGCTGCTCGGGCGGCGTTCGCTCGCAATCTTCGCGGCGCACATCCCGCTCGCGATCGCTGCGACCAGCGTGCTGCAGCTGCACCCGGTCGGGGAGGCCGCGAGCACCGCGATCGGTTTCGCGGTGATCGCGGCGCTGTTCGTGCTGGCGTGGTGGCTCGACTGGCGAGAGCGACCCCGGGCTAGCTGAGGAGCGGAAAGACGCAGCGGACGCGGGTGCCGCCGCCGCGACGGCCCTCGATGCGCAGGCTCCCGCCGACGGCTCGCGCGCGGTACTGCATGATCGTCATCCCCATCCCACGGCCAGGCCGTGGCGCGGGCCGGAGCCCGACGCCGTCGTCGACGATCGACAGCGCGGCCTGCAGAGGATTCGCCCGCAACGAGATCGTCACCTGCCGGGCACGCCCGTGTTCGCAGGCGTTCAGCAGCGCCTCCTGCGCGATCAGGTACAGATGGGTCGCGCTCGACTCCTCGATCGCGGGTACGGCGTCCGAGACGCCGCGCAGACGCACGGTCACGCCGTAGTTCGCGCGCGTCCTGTCGACGAGCCGGTGCAGCGACTCGACCAGGCCGCCGCGGTCGAGCGCGACCGGGGAGAGTCCGAGCGCCATCTTGCGCGTGTTCTGGATCGCCTGATTCGTCAACGCGATGATCTCGTCGAGCTGGGTCGCGGCCGGCGGCGAGGCCGCGGCGACCGTCGGCGCGATTCCACGCAGCAGCAGCGCGATCCCGGTCAACTCCTGACCGAGGCCATCGTGCAGGTCGGAGCCGAGCCGCTGGCGCTCGAGGTGCACGATCTCGGCGATCTCCTGTTCCAGGCGTTTGCGTTCGGAGACGTCCTGGATCACGATCACCCGCTTCTGCTCGCCTTGCCAGTCGATCGCGTTCGACAGCACCTCGGCTGCGAACGGCGTGCCGTCCGCGCGGTGCAGCAGCACCGAGCGCTCCGCCCGGGGGTCGTCCGAGTGCAACAGGCGCCGTACGGCCGCTTCGCGCTGCGCCGGGCTGCCCGCGGGCGCGGCGAGCACGTCGAGCACGTGCGTGCCGAGCAGCGCGCCGCGATCGCGGCCGGCCATCCGCTCGAACGCCGGATTCGTGAACTCGATCCGATCGGCGGCATCCACCAGCGCGACGCCCTCGCGCATCGTCTCGAGGATTCTCGCCTGGCTCTGCAGCTCGAGCTCCATGCGCTTGCGCTCGTCGATGTCGATGCACACGCCGACGAAGGCGATCGCGCGCCCGGCCTCGTCGTGCGCGGTGACCATTGCGCGCTCGTGGATCCAGCGCCAGCGACCGCTGCGCGTGCGGACCCGGTACTCGACGATGTACGTGCCCGCGAGCCCGGCGGCTTCCGCGCTCCACGCGCTCAGGCACAGATCGAGGTCGTCCGGGTGGATGTTCGCCCGCCAGGACGGGCTGTTCGACGGGCCTTCGCAGGGGTCGATGCCGAGGGCCGTGCACCAGTCGTTCAGCCAGCGAAACTGCCCCTCCAGCGAGTTCTCCCAGACCCCGATGCGCGTGCCCCAGGTCGCGGTGGCGAGGCGCGCCTCGGCCGCCCGCAGCTCGAGCTCCGCACGCTTGCGCGCGTCGATGTCGATCGTGACGCCCGCGACGCGCAACGCCCGCCCGTGCTCGTCCCGGCGCACGACCCGTGCGCGCACCATCACCCAGCGCCAGCCGCCGGCGAGCGTGCGAAGGCGGTACTCCGTCTCGTAAAAGTCGTACTGGCCCTCGATCAGGTCGTTGTACCTCGCGAACGGCGAGCCGTCGTCCGGATGGATCCGTGCCGCCCAGCGTCGCCGGTGGTCGGGACCGAGGCAGGGATCGACGCCCATCGCTGCGCACCAGTCGCCGTACCAGTACACCTCGTCGCGCGCGACGTCGATCTGCCAGAACCCGAAGTCCGAGCCCTGGAGCAGCGAATCGATCTGCTCGGCATCGAGCGCCGGTGCACGGTACGCGGTCACCGAGCGCACCGGCATCACGGCCCCGCGGTCCCCGGTGGCGGCCGCGGTCCGGCGCGCCCCGCTTCGATCGCGCACGCGAGCGACTGCGCTGCGGCGCGGATCGCGGCCGCTTCGCCGCCGCCCGCGTAGATGATCGACCGCGAGGAGTTGATCAGCAGTCCCGCCCGGTCGCGATCGAGACCCGCGGCGAGCGTCGCGTCGAGATCGCCGCCCTGCGCGCCGATCCCGGGCACGAGGAACGGCACGTCGGGGTGCGCTGCGCGCAGCGCCGCCATCTCGCGCGGGAAGGTCGCACCGACCACGAGCATCAGGTTGCGATGCACGTTCCATCGCGCGGCGCGTGCGGCGACCGTCCGGTAAAGCGGCACGCCATCGCAGGCCAGGTCCTGGAAGTCGTGCGCGCCGCGATTCGACGTGCGGCACAGCACGATCGCGCCCCGGTCGGGCCGCGCGAGGAACGGCGTGACCGAGTCCTCGCCCATGTAGGGGTTCACGGTGACCGCATCGGCGCCGTAGCGGTCGAACGCTTCGCGGGCGTACGCTTCCGCGGTGTTGCCGATGTCACCGCGTTTCGCGTCGAGGATCACGATCGCATGCGGCGCCCGTTCGCGAACGTAGCGGATGCTCGCCGCGAGTTCGGCCTCGGCCGCCTGCGCGCTGTAGAACGCGATCTGCGGCTTGTATGCGGCCGCGAATTCGCGGGTCGCGTCGATGATCCGACGGTTGAACTCGAGGAGCGGCTGCCGCCGCGCGGCCAGATCCGGCGGGAGTTTCGCCGGGTCCGGATCGAGGCCGACGCACAGCAGGCTGCCGCTCGCGATTTGCGCGGCACGGAGTCGTTCTGCGAAGCTCGTCGGCATACGTCATGATATTCCGGATCGCCACCGGGCCGTAAATCCCGATCGAGACTTCCTTGCCGCGCAAGCCACGCACCGGACCGCGCCTCGTATTGCAGCCTCCCGCGCGCCGTCCGGGTCGGCCGACGAGCCTGGGCGCGCTCACGCGCTTCTTCCGGATCGCCGACGCCTGGGAGCTCTCGCCGTTGCAGCAATGCCGGCTGCTCAGGATCCCCTCGCCGCAGGTGCTCGCGCGGTACCGGCTCGGCCAGGGTCCGCGCCTCTCGGCCGCTCAGCAGGAGCGTGCGGCCCTGGTCGCGCACATCCAGCGATCCCTGGCGCAGGGTGCGACGCCCGATCAGGTCTGGGCGTGGCTGCACGGGCCGCAGCGCGGCGCGCCGTTCGCCGGCGAGAGTCCCCTGTACTACCTCCTGGAAAACGGCCTGCCGGCGCTGCGGGAGGTGGCCCGGCTCCTGCAGCGCCGCCACGGGGAGCGGCGCGAAACCGGACCCTGAGTTTCGTCCTTTTCGGCTATACTAATCGGCTCGGCTCCAAGCGAGAGTGGCGGAACTGGTAGACGCGCTGGACTTAGAATCCAGTGGGGCAACCCGTGCGAGTTCGAGTCTCGCCTTTCGCACCATACTTTCGCGGCGCAACGACTCTGAAGCGATCATTCGGGAGAGGTTCGAAATGCAGGTTTCCGTCGAGAGCATCGGTACCCTCGCACGCCGCATGCAGGTGCAAGTTCCCGCCGAGCGGGTCGCGCAGGAGGTCGGCGCGCGGCTGAAGAACCTGAGCCGCACCGCGCGACTCAAGGGGTTCCGGCCCGGCAAGGCGCCGATGACGGTGATCGAGCGCCAGTTCGGCCCGCAGGTTCGGCGCGAGGTGATCGGCGACCTGCTGCAGTCGAGTTTTGCGGAGGCGGTCACGCAGCACCAGCTCGCACCCGCGGGCAGTCCACGGATCGAGCCGCAGAGTCTCGGCGAGGGCGAGGACCTCAAATACGTCGCGACCTTCGAGGTCTACCCGGAGATCGCGCTCGCACCCATCGACGCGCTCTCGGTCGAGCGGTCGGTCGCCGAGGTCACCGACGCCGACGTGGATGCGATGATCGAGCGGTTGCGCGCGCAGCAGACCCGTTACCACGCGGTGGACCGCCCCGCGGCGAGCGGCGACCGGGTCACGATCGGGTTCGCGGGCACGATCGACGGCGCCGCGTTCAACGGCAGCCAGGCCGACAACGTCGGTTTCGTGCTCGGCGAGGGCAAGATGCTGCCGGAGTTCGAGACGGGGCTCGTCGGCGCCTCGGCGGGCGAGGAACGCACGATCGAGCTCGACTTCCCCGCCGACTATCGCGCCACCGAGCTCGCGGGCAAGCACGCGGTGTTCAAGGTCACCGTCGCGAGCGTCGAGGAGGCGTCGCTCCCGGCGCTCGACGAGGAGTTCTGCAAGGCCTTCGGCGTGACCGAGGGCGGAATCGCGAAGTTGCGCGAGGAAGTCACCGGGAACATGCGGCGCGAACTCGATCAGGCGCTGCGCAACCGGAACAGGACCGAGGTGCTCGAGAAGCTCCTGCAGGCCAATCCGATCGAGCTGCCGAATGCGCTCGTCGAGGCCCAGGTGCGCGAGATGCAGGTCGATGCGATGCGCCGCGCCGGCGTCAAGGATCCGGCGCAGGCGCCGGCGCCACAGCCGTTCCAAGAGCCGGCGCGGCGGCGTGTCGCGCTCGGGCTCCTGCTCGCGGAACTGATCAAGCGGGAGAAGCTCGTCGCCGACCCGCAGCGGGTCGAGCAGCGGCTCGATGAGCTCGCGGTCGGTTACGGCGACCCGGAGACGCTGAAGCGCGCGTATCGCCAGAACGCCGACGCGATGCGTCAGCTCGAAGGCCTCGCGGTCGAGGACCAGGCCGTCGACTGGCTCCTCGGGCACGCACAGGTCAACGAGAAGCGCTTGTCTTTCAAGGAGTTGATGAATTTCGGCGGGTGAGACGACCGGGCGACGGACGCGGCGCGTCGAGTCCGGCAGGCCGTTCCCGCCGGTCCGCCGGCCCGCGAGCGACCGTCCCTTGAAAACCAACCGCGGACGGCCCACATTGGATAACGGTCGAACCGCGACGACGGACTTGGACCGCAACGAGTGTTAAACCGCAACGACGCCGCGCTGGCCGCGGTTGGCAGGCACGAATGACGACACGCGCATTGAATCTGGTTCCGATGGTGGTCGAGCAAACCGCGCGCGGCGAGCGTGCGTACGACATCTACTCCCGACTGCTGAAGGAGCGGGTGGTGTTCGTCGTCGGGCCGGTCGAGGACTACATGGCGAACCTGGTGGTCGCGCAGCTCCTGTTCCTGGAGAGCGAGAACCCGGACAAGGACGTCGCGCTCTACATCAATTCGCCGGGCGGCTCGGTGAGCGCGGGGCTCGCGATCTACGACACGATGCAGTTCATCAAGCCCGACGTCAGCACGATCTGCGTGGGGCTCGCCGCGTCGATGGGCGCGGTGCTGCTCGCCGGCGGCGCGACCGGCAAGCGCTATTCGCTGCCGAATTCCAAGATCATGATCCATCAGCCCTCGGCGGGCTTCCAGGGACAGGCCTCGGACATCGACATTCACGCGCGCGATGTGCTCGAGACGCGCGAGCGGCTGAACAACATCCTCGCACGCCACTCGGGGCAGACGGTCGAGCGGATCAAGCAGGACAGCGACCGCGACAACTTCATGACCGCCGAGGTCGCAAGGGCCTACGGATTGATCGACGGGCTGCTCGCGAAGCGCGGCGACCTGCCGGTCAAGGGCTGACGAGCGCCGCCATCCGACCCGAATACGCCCCTGGCCCCCGCGGACGCGCTGGATTTCGACGCGTTTCACGCCCCCGACGGGGGTCGCTTGGCGGGGGCTCGCCGGGTGCTATATAGTTTTATCCAGAGCCGTTGCCGGGGGTGTCCCCGTCGCCGTCCGGTCGGCGCGGGCGCAGTCCGGATCGCGGCGGAACCGAGGAAAGCATGAGCGAAGATTCCCGCGGCAAACACGACGACGGCAAGCTCCTGTACTGCTCCTTCTGCGGCAAGAGCCAGCACGAGGTGCGCAAGCTGATCGCCGGACCCTCCGTTTTCGTCTGCGACGAGTGCGTCGAGCTGTGCAACGACATCATTCGCGAGGAGCTCGAGGAGCGGGCCGAACGGACCCGCGACAAGCTGCCGAAGCCGCAGGAAATCAAGAAGGTCCTCGACGAGTACGTGATCGGCCAGGAGCGCGCGAAGCGCGTGCTGTCGGTCGCGGTGTACAACCACTACAAGCGCCTGCAGACCCGCAACGGGGACGGCGCCCGTGGCCGTGACGACGTCGAGCTCGCGAAGAGCAACATCCTGCTGATCGGGCCCACCGGGTCGGGAAAGACCCTGCTCGCCGAGACGCTCGCGCGGCTGCTGAACGTGCCGTTCACGATCGCCGATGCGACCACGCTCACCGAAGCGGGGTACGTCGGCGAGGACGTCGAGAACATCATCCAGAAGCTCCTGCAGAAGTGCGACTACGACGTCGAGAAGGCGCAAACGGGAATCGTCTACATCGACGAGATCGACAAGATCGCGCGCAAGGGTGAGAACCCGAGCATCACCCGTGACGTCTCGGGCGAGGGCGTGCAGCAGGCGCTGCTCAAGATTCTCGAGGGGACCGTCTGCAACGTACC
>JAGWPU010000084.1 GCA_028870355.1 Gammaproteobacteria bacterium
GCGGCGGTTGCGCGGGACCCGAAGGCCACGGCGGGCCCGGGGAGAGCGAGTCGGGGGCGACCATCCAGATGGTCACGCTGTCGGACGTGCGCGTGCTCGCGAATCACGCCGGCGGCGAAGGCGGCGGGATCTACAACACCGGGCCGATCACGCTCGATCACGTGACCCTCGCCGGGAACAGCAGCGATGCGAACGGCGGCGGGCTGTACAACGACGCGGTGATGCTGATGCGCGACAGCGCGATCGGCACGGTGGCGGCGCCGAACACGGCCGGCAACGGCGGCGGCCTGTTCGAGACCGGATTCCACACGTCGGTGATCGAGCGCAGCGCGTTCATCGGCAATACCGCATCGGCCGGCGCCGCGATCGCCGGCCGTCGCATGGTACTGCAGCTGATCAGTCGCTCGACCATCGCGAACAACAGCGCCCGTGACGGCGGCGGCGGCATCCAGACCAACGGCCGCGTGGAACTGACCAATGCGACGGTCGCGGGCAACACGGTGACGGGCACGCCGGGCAACGGCGGCGTCGGCCTGAACGGCTTCGGTCCCGCGAGCCAGTTGCCGGCGGGCGGCCGCGCGAACGCGTCGAACTTCACGCTGGTGAACACGATCCTCGCGAACAACGCCTACGTCGGGAGTTCCGCGGTCCTGAGGAATTGCGGTGGCAAGGGCGAGGGCGATCCCGCGGCGCGCTTCTACTCCCTCGGTCACAACCTCGAGGACTCGAGCAGCTGCGGCCTCGCCGCGTCCGGCGATCGCAGCAACCTCGACCCGATGCTCGGACCGCTCGCGGACAACGGCGGTCCGACGCCGACGATGGCACCGATGGCCGGGAGTCCGGCGATCGACGCAGGCGATGGCAGCGCCTGTCCCAACGAGGACCAGCGGGGCCAGATGGGACGCGCCGACGGGAACGTCGACGGGGTGCTCGCCTGTGACGTGGGTGCGTACGAGGTGTTCGTGCACACGGCCGATCTGCACGTCGACGACGTGACCGCGCCCGACCAGACGTTCGTCGGCGATTCCTTCGGCGTGACCGCCACGGTGCACGTCGATCCGGCCGCGACGACCGCCGCCACCGGCGTGCAGATCGGCAGCTCGGTGTTGCCGTCGTCGGTCACGCTGGACTCGGCGTCGATCACGACCCCCGCCGGCACGCAGGGCTGCTCGGTCGCGACCGGCGTGGTGAGCTGCGATGCCGGGACGCTCGCGCCCGACGCGACGGCGACGATGTCGCTGACGCTCACGGCCGCCGCGGAGGACGCGGCCGCCGCGATCACGTTCTCGACGTCCGAGGCGTCCCCCGTCGATCCGAACACCGGCAACAACACGGCACAGGTGAAGCTGAACCTCGTCGGCAACGCCAATCTCAACGTGCAGACGCCGCGTCCGAATGCGACCGTGACCAACGGGACCCACACCATCACGAACTTCTCGGTCGGCAACGCCGGACCCGCGGCCGCGACGAACGTGCGCGTGGGAATCACCTTGCCCGGCAACCTCGCGTACGACGCGATCGATTTTCCGGGCGCGACCTGCAACTACGACGGGACCGACTCGCCCGCGACGGTGATCTGCCTCATCGATTCGCTGGCCGCCGGGCAGACGATCTCGGGGCAGCTGACCGTGACGGCGGATGCGGTGGGAACGGGAACGACCACGTTCGCGGTCGACGCCGTGCAGCGCGACTCGGCGTTGAGCGACAACGCGACGACCTCGGTGCTCTCGGTCGCGAGCGCGACCCCGGTGGCGACCGTATCGGGCGGCAGCGGCGGCTGCACGAGTCGTCCGGGTGGTGGATTCGACCCGACCTTGCTCGCGCTCGGGCTGGCGGGGGCGCTCGGCATGCGGCGGGCGAGCGGCCGGCGCGCGTGATGAGCCTCTCGAGCGTCGGGGCTGGGGACCTCGCGGGCGCCGCGCCGGATCGGCCGGCCCGAGCGGGGTTCCTCGGCGACCCGGGGTGGTGGGCTCTCGGCGCGGTCGGACTGGCCGCGGACCTCGCGCTGCGACTCGCCGTGCCGGCGGCGCTCGCGGGGTCCGCGTTGCGGGGGGTCGGCCCGTGGGTCTCCTGCGTGCTGCTGCAGCCCGTGCTCGAGGAGTTCGCGTTTCGTGGACTCCTGCAGGGAGAGTTGCTGAGGGCGCGCTGGGGACGCTGGCGCCTGGGGCCCCTGAGCGCCGCGAATGGCTCGGCGTCGCTCGCGTTCGCAGCGCTGCACTTCGGGCATCACCCGCCGTTCTGGGCGGCGAGCGTGTTCCTGCCGTCGCTCGTGTTCGGCTGGTTGCGGGAGCGTCACCGCGGCGTCGCCGCGCCGATCGGCATGCACGTGCTGTACAACCTGGAGTTCTTCCTGGCGGCGTCGCTGTAAATCGTCCGAGGGTCGCTCGAGGTCTGCCTCGCCGCGCGTCGACTCATCGCGTCCGCGTCGAGGACCACTGCCAGTAGAGTCTGCGCAGGTGATGGCGCAGCAAGGGACTCGACAGGGATCGGATCGACGACAGCATCGAGCCATAGTGCGGTAGGTCGGCGATCCGCGGGAACGAGCCCGCGTCCAGGCGGGCGCTGAGGAATTGCGGGAACAGGGTCACACGACGGCCGGCCCGGTAGACCTTCGCCGGCGGGAGGGACGCGCCGCGAAGCAGTCGGACGAAGGGATCCAGCAAGGGAGCGCCGCAGACTTCCGCGGCGGCGATCGATCCCCAGGGTCGCGGATTCACTTCCAGGAAGCGATAGTCGCCATCGGCGACCCGGATGAAGTCGGCCATGATCAATCCGTGCGCACGAAGTGCGCCAAACAAGCCGGATGCGAGGTATCGAAGCGTGGGATCATCCACGGCGATGACCCGGATCGACGGTCCGGTCGGCGTGGGCCAGGTCTCGAGCACCTTGGCGATGAACATCTGTCCGACGCGACCGGCCTCGGCGAGCGCACCGGCGATGTACAGGTCGCCCCGAATGAATTCCTGAGCGAACAGGGGCCCGTGGCGGCCGAGCCGGAGGAACGCGGTCCGAGCCGCCGCCTCATGATCGGCGATCATGACTTGTGATCCGCCGCAACCTTGGGGGCCTCTCACGACCAGCGGCCAACCGAGGATCCGGCCAATCGAGGGCAGCGCATCGATATCCGGCAGGTCCAGTGCGCGTGGAATTGCGAGTCCGAGCCCGCGCGCGAACCCGTACATCAGCCGGCGATCGGCGAAGCGTTCGCGTGTTTCGCGATCGACCTGCGGAAAGACCCGGGAAGCGTAGCGGGCGGGCAAGTTCCACGCGAGTCGCTGAAGTTCGTCGCACAGCGGCAGCAGACGATCGAATGGTTCGCGCTCCAGCACCGCGAGCAGGGACGCCTGGTATCCCGGATCGGACAGGTACGGCGACCGTTGCTGCCGGCAGAAGCGACCAAGCTCCCTGGGCGCCGGGGACTCGGGCGCGAAGTAGAGCACGTCGATGCCCTGGCGCGACATTTCGCGGATCAGGAGCGGGGTCGCGGGCCAGGCGTTGTCGAGTACGAGCACCTTCATCGGACGGTTCGGACGCATGCGGTCACGGGACGTCGTTGCCAGGACCGGCGCTCATTCCAGCTGGTCGCGTCGATGCCACGCCGACATCCGCTCGTACCGCCACGGGCCGATCTTGAGGTAGCCGATCACGCCGACCCGGCGGTAGCCGGATTTCTCGGGCGAAGCAAACGCCGGCTTGTTCTCCGGGATCACGATCGCGACGAGGCGGCGATACCCCAGGTCGCGAAAGTGACGCAGCAGATAGACCTCCCGAACGAACGGGACGTTGTTGCCGCGATAACGCGGATCCGTGTAGTTGTGGTACGAGTAGACCTCTCCCGGGGCGAGCGGGAGGCGGCGTTCGAAATAATTGATCCATGCGGCACCTTCGGCGCTCCAGCTGGCATTGACGATGATGCCTTGATGGCGAGCGACGAAGCACTTGTCGCCGCGTTCGAAGCGATGGCGGGCTTGTGCTGTCGTGATGTCGGGCTGGAATGCGACGTACTCGTCGATCTCGCTCGGTTTCAGGAGCGAGATCTCCACCGGGATCCTGGCGGTGGCGGTCGGGATCGGGTCGCCGAGCGGGCGCACGAGCAGGACCGCTCGGCGATAACGGACCACGTCACCGAGAACGCCGAGCACGTGCGACCCGAGGCCGCGGACGCCTTCGTCGCGCAGCACCTCCGACGCTCTGCGGGGCATGCGCTTCAGTCGCTGCCACGTGCCGGTCTCGGGAGAGGGGGGCATGGGTCGGTGCCTGCGGCGGATCTCCATGGCAGTGAACGCGTCCGGTGCCCTGACGACGCTATCACGGAGCCTGCGAACGCGGCAATGTACGGCCCCGCGGGCGTGGCCTGCTAAACTACCCGTTCGTCGCTCGGGCGCTTGACCCCGACGCCACCACCTTCGGAACCCACACGTGCCGATCGACCGCCGCCTCAGCGTCGCCCCGATGATGGACTGGACCGACCGGCACTGCCGGTACGTGCACCGGCTGTTCTCGCCGCACGCGCTGCTCTACACCGAGATGATCGTCGCGAAGGCGATCCTGCGCGGCGACCGCGCGCGGCTGCTCGCGCACGATCCGGCCGAGCATCCGCTCGCGCTGCAGCTCGGCGGGAGCGATCCGGGCGAGCTCGCCGAGGCGGCCGCGATCGGTGAGGCGGCGGGCTTCGCCGAGATCAACCTGAACTGCGGCTGCCCGAGCGACCGGGTGCGCGACGGCGCGTTCGGTGCGTGCCTGATGCTCGAGCCGGCGACCGTCGCCGAGTGCGTCGCGCGGATGCGCGCGGCGGTGCGCGTGCCGGTCACGGTGAAGTGCCGGATCGGCGTCGACGCGCACGACGACTACCGCTTCTTCGAGACGTTCGCCGCGGCCCAGGCGGACGCGGGCGTCGCCGCGCTGATCGTGCACGCGCGCCAGGCGATCCTCGGCGGACTCTCGCCGAAGGAGAACCGGGAGATCCCGCCGCTGCGGTACGAGGTCGCGTACCGGCTGAAGCGCGAGCGCCCCTCGCTCGTCGTGGTGCTGAACGGCGGGATCGCGGACGCCGCGGCGGTGCGCGAGCACTTGCGCCACGGGGTCGACGGGGTGATGCTCGGGCGGGCGGCCTATCACCGGCCCGCGCTGCTCGCCGAGATCGAGGCGTCGGTCCTCGACCCGGCGTCGCGCGCGCCGGCACCGCAGGAGGTCCTCGCGGCGATCGTCGCGTACGCGCGCCGCGAGATCGCGGGCGGAACGCGTCTGCACTCGATCACCCGCCATCTGCACGGGCTCGTCACGGGCACCGACGGGGCGCGGGCGTGGCGGCGCTTCCTGTCGGGTCTCGCGCAGCGCGCGGACGCCGATGCCGACACGCTCGCCGCGGCGCTGCCGCTGATCCGCGGCCGGCTCGCCGCCTGAGCGGGCGCCGGGGTGCGCCCGTGCGCCCGTGCGCAGCTTTCAGGGACGGATTAAGTATAATCGGGACTCGATCATGGGAAACGAAGTCGAAGTAGCGATCCTGTTCGCCGACGTCGTCGGCAGCACCAAGCTCTACGAACAGCTCGGCGACCTGCGCGCGCGCGACATGGTCGGGATCTGCATCGACGTGATGCGCGGGGCGACCGAGCACCACCACGGCAGCGTGATCAAGACGATGGGCGACGAGGTGATGGCGACGTTCCCGACCGCGGACGACGCGCTGAACGCCGCGGCGCAGATGCAGCGGGAGATCACCACCCACCCGGGCCTGAAGGTCGGCGAGCACGCGGTCGCGATCCGGATCGGCTGCAACTTCGGCCGGGTCGTCGCCGAGCAGCGCGACATCTTCGGATCGGCGGTGCACACCGCGAACCGGATGACGAGCCAGGCGAAGGCGGGTCAGATCATGACGACCGCGACGATGGTCGAGCGGCTCTCCTCGGAGTGGCGCGCGGCGGTGCGCCAGATCGACGTCGCGACGCTGAAGGGCCGCAGCAGCGAGGTCGCGCTCTACGAGGTCCTCTGGCAGCCGGAGGACGTGACCAGCATGGTGCCGACGATCTCGGCGCGCGAGCGCGCGCCGCGGCCGCAGCGGCTGCGCCTGCGCTACCAGGGTCAGGAAGTCGTGGTCGACGAGGCGCGCTCGAACGTGAGCATCGGCCGCGCCGAGGACAACGATCTCGTCGTGAAGGGGAACCTGATCTCGCGGCTGCATGCGCGGGTCGAGATCAGCCGCAACAAGTTCCTGCTCGTCGATCAGAGCACGAACGGCACGTTCGTCGTCGCCAACGACGGCGAGGAGTCGTTCCTGCGCCGCGACTCGATGCAGATCCGCGGCGAGGGACTGATCGGCCTCGGCCGCGCGCCGGACAGCAATTCCTCGCAGGTGATCCGTTTCCGCTGCGAGGAGTGAGCGGCGCGCGCGCTCAGCGCGCGTGCAGGCGTTGCATCGATTCGTGCAGCTCGCGCGCGAGCGCCTGCGGGAGCCGCTCGCCGTACTCGCCGAGGTAGGCGCCGATCGCGTCGAACTCGGCGCGCCACGCGGCCGGTTCCACCGCCAGCAGCTCCTCGAGCGTCGACTCGTGCAGGTCGAGCCCGGTCACGTCGAGGTCGGTCGGCCCGGGCAGATGCCCGATCGGCGTGTCGATCGCGCCGGCGCGGCCGTCGCAGCGATCGAGCATCCAGCGCAGCACCCGCAGGTTCTCGCCGAACCCCGGCCACAGGTACTTCCCGTCCGCGCCCTGGCGGAACCAGTTCACGTGGAAGATGTGCGGCGGGTGCTCGAGGCGCGCGCCGACCTTGATCCAGTGATCCCAGTAGTCGGCGAAGTTGTAGCCCGCGAACGGCTTCATCGCCATCGGGTCGCGGCGCACGACGCCGACTTCGCCGGTCGCGGCCGCGGTCGTCTCGGAGGCGACCGAGGCGCCGACCAGCACGCCGTGGTTCCAGCTGCGGGCCTGGTAGACGAGCGGGGCGAGCGTGCGGCGGCGGCCGCCGAACACGATCGCCGAGATCGGCACGCCGGTCGGATCCTCGGCCGCGTGCGTGTAGCTCGGGTTGCGCTTCGCGGCGACGGTGAAGCGCGAGTTCGGGTGCGCGGCCGGGCCGTTCGCCGGGTCGTACGGTCGCCCGCGCCAGTCGAACGCGGGCTTGCCCTCGTGCAGGCCTTCCCACCACGGCTCCCCGCCCGCGGTCAGCGCGACGTTCGTGAAGATCGTGTCGCGGCGGATCGTTTCGTACGCATTGCGGTTGGTCTTCGGGTTCGTGCCCGGGACCACGCCGAAGTAGCCGGACTCCGGGTTGATCGCGTAGAGCCGCCCGTCGCGCCCCGGGTGCAGCCAGGCGATGTCGTCGCCGACGGTCCAGATCTTCCAGCCGGGGTAGCTCGCGGGCGGGATCAGCATCGCGAGGTTCGTCTTGCCGCAGGCCGAGGGGAACGCGCACGCGACGTAGCGGGTGCGCCCGTCCGGGCTCTCGATCCCGACGATCAGCATGTGCTCGGCGAGCCAGCCCTCGCGGCGCGCCTGCCAGCTCGCGATCCGCAGCGCATGGCACTTCTTGCCGAGCAGCGCGTTGCCGCCGTAGCCCGAGCCGTAGCTCTTGATCGTGGTCTCTTCCGGGAAGTGCACGATGTAGCGGCGCTGCGGATCGAGCTCGCCGATCGAGTGCAGCCCCTTCACGAACGAGCGCTCGCGACCGATGCGCTCGAGCGCCGCACGCCCCATCCGGGTCATCAGGTGCATGTTGAGCACGACGTAGGGACTGTCGGTGATCTCGACGCCGCAGCGCGCGAGCGGCGAGTCGATCGGCCCCATGCAATAGGCGATCACGTACATCGTGCGCCCGCGCATGCAGCCGCGGAACAGGTCGTCGAGCTTGCGGTGCGCCTCGGCGGGCGCCATCCACAGGTTGTTCGGTCCGGCGTCGGCGCGGCTGCGGGTGCACACGAAGGTCAGGTGCTCGACCCGCGCGACGTCGCTCGGATCGGATCGATACAGGAAGCAGCCCGGATAGGCGCTGTCGTTGAGCGGGATGAGCTCGCCGGCGGAGACGAGTTCACGCTGCAGCATTCGGAACTCGGCATCGCTCCCGTCGCACCAGTGCACGGCCGACGGTACGGTGAGCTGCGCGACCTCGGCGACCCAGGCGGCCACGTCGTGGCTGATCGATGACAGGTCTGCGGCCGAAGGGGGAGCGATCGCCATGGGCATCCTCTGCGTCGTCTGCAAAGCAAATAGTCTAACATACGTATAAAATCGTCTCGGATCATGGATTTACA
>JAGWPU010000085.1 GCA_028870355.1 Gammaproteobacteria bacterium
CGTGCTCCACCGGCGATCGTACCGAATTCACCAGCGCGTCGCCGCGCGCTACCGGGCCGGCCGGCTGCTGCTCGCCGGCGACGCCGCGCATCTGAACAGTCCGAGCGGTGGGATGGGCATGAACGGCGGCATCCACGACGCGTTCAATCTCGCCGAGAAACTCGCGAAGGTGCTTCACGGTGCCGACCCGACGCTGCTGGACCTTTACGAGCGGCAGCGGCGTGCGGTCGCGATCGAAGACGTGATTGCGCAAGCCGACCGGAACCGGCGTCGGATGCGCGAAACCGATCCGCAGCGTCGTCGCGACCTGCTGAAGGATCTGCAACGCACCGCCGCCGACCCGGCGCTCGCCCGGCGCCATCTGTTGCAGAGCTCGATGATCGCCGGTCTGCGGCGAGCCGCGGCAATCTCCTGATTGCCCCACGCGGAAAAGCGATTACTATATGGTTTAGTACAATTTTCGAGCGAGCCTGCGCCGATGTCGAAGCGATCCGTCCGATACGCGTGGTACGTCGCAGGCCTGCTGACCGTGGTCCAGATCGTCTCGTACCTGGACCGCTTCCTGCCGGGCCTGCTGGTGCCGCCGATCAAGCACGATCTCGGCATCGACGACTTCCAGATCGGCTTGCTGCTCGGGCCGGCGTTCATTTTTTTCTACATTACCCTCGGAATTCCGCTGGGCTGGCTCGCCGACCGGGTGAACCGTCGCTGGCTGCTATCCGCTGGGGTCGCGGTCTGGTGCTCGCTGACGGCCGCGGGCGCCCTCGCCGGCAGCTTCGTACCGCTGTTCGTGACGCGACTCGGCGTCGGGATCGGCGAGGCCGCGGTCGCGCCGGCGTCGATCTCGCTGATCAGCGACTACTTCTCGCGCGAGAAGCGCGCCGCCGCGATCAGCCTGTTCATGGCCGGCGCGTTTCTCGGGGCCGGCATCGCGTTCCTTTTCTTCGGTCCCATCGTGCACGCGATCGAGGCGCTGCCAGCGATCACGCTGCCGCTAATCGGCCCGCTTCGCTCCTGGCGGTTGTGTTTCCTCATCATCGGCGCCCCGGGATTGGTGCTGACCGTGTTGCTGCTCACGATCGCGGAGCCGCGACGCGCGGACCGGGTCGCGCTCACGGAGGGAGGGGCGGTCGGCGCGGCGGGATTCTCAGCGGGTCTTGCCTACATCGGCCGACGCTGGCGTGCGTTCGGGACGTTGTTCCTCGCCTCGGCCTGCAATCTGACGATGGGAGCGCTTGCGCTCTGGAACGTCGCCCTGTTCAAGCGCACGTGGGGATGGAACGTCGCGCAAGTTGGCTTTGCCGTGGGCCTGATCCTGCTCACGGCCGGACCGATCGGAACCGTTGCGGGGGCCTATCTCACCAATCGCGACGTCCGCGCCGGGCGCTGCGACGGGACGCTGCGCGCGCTGTTCCTCGGACTGCTGATCGGCGTTCCGGCGTACACCGTCTTTCCGCTGATGCCCTCGGCGTCGCTCGGACTGGTCGCCCTGTTCGTCGCCCTGGTCGGCCAATCGATTTCGACTTGCGCCGGCCCCGCCACGCTCGTCACCCTCGCGCCGGGACAGATTCGCGCGCAGGCGACAGCAGTTTATTACCTCGTGATCAGCGTGATTGCGCAACTCATCGGTCCTCCGCTCGTCGGCCTGATCGCCGATGAGATCGGCGGCCCCAAATCGCTGCGGTACGCGGTCTCGATCGTCGCGGCGGCGGTGGGGGTCCCGTCGATCGTGCTCGTTGCGCGCGGTTTCGGCGCCTATCGGCGTCAGGTGACACAGCTCGATCGGGAAATCGACGCGCTCGCGATACCCTCGACCGCTGCGACGATCGCTGGAGCACCATGATGGCTGAAACTCTTCGAGATCGCGCTGCGCTGGAGTTCGCGCTGACGCTCCGCCGCCGATGGGCCGACACGCTCTACCCGCGCCTGCGCGCGGAATACGACGCCGCAGCGGCAAGCGCTCCATTGCATCGACCCGAGGATGTCGCCACACGCGTTCACGCACTCCCGAGCTACGGCGGATTCGCCTGGCTCGAACGCGGTGCGCAGAAAATGCTCTGGCGCGCGGTGATGAACGCGCTTTCCCCCGCCGGTGAAGCGCGTCGACCCGCGGGCGATCCGCCGGATGTGGTGGCAGGCCCGGCAACCCTCGAACTCGATCCCGAATTGCGGTTGCCGGAGTGGTACACGGCCTGGGACATCCATGTGCAGCCCGGTGGCGTCTGGTCCAGTCGGCTGGCCGCTCGAGTCTACGAAGTCGGTGCGAAGCTGGTGATGCTCGGCGACAACGACGACTACAAGTTCCATCGATTGTTCGTGGAGACGGCGATTCCGCGGCGGGAATATCGGCGAATCGTGGATCTCGGATGCGGCTTCGGCAAGTCGACCTGGCCACTGAAGAAGGCGCACCCGCAGGCGGAGGTGATCGGTATCGACCTCGCCGCCCCGTGTCTCGAGCTCGCGGCTTCGCGGGCGAGCGCCCAGGGTCTCGCGATTCGCTTTCGTCAAGCCGACGCCGCGAGTACCGGTCTCGAGACCGGCAGTGCGGATCTGGTGACCTCGACGATGCTCATTCACGAGCTCCCGCTCGATGCGCTCGCCGCAACCCTGCGCGAGGCCGCCCGCGTCTGCGCGCCTGGCGCCGCGCTGCGAATCCTCGATTTTCAATCCACGGGTGATCCCGTACGCGATCTTGCGATGCGGGAGCACGGAGCGCGCAACAATGAGCCGTTCATGCCGCCGATGATGGCCGCGGATACGGCGCGACTCGCCGAGGCCGCGGGGTTTCGCAACGCGCGTTGGACGGCATTCGACGAACGCTCCGTGGGGCGTCTTCCGGATCTCGCTTGGCCCGCCAGGAGCGAATGGCACTTTCCCTGGGCGGTCCTCGAAGCGCAGAGAGACCGATGAGCACGCCGCCGGAATTCGGTGAGATCAGCGCGTCGAAATTGGCCGGGTTGATCTTCGAACTCGCCTCGCAACTGCACGTCGAGCGGGCGCACCGATTGACGCTGCAGGCGGCGCTGGAGGCGCGCGGCCTGATCACGCCGGAATCGATCGAAGCGACCGCGGGCGAATCGACGTTGCGCGCGTCCTCCGAGGCCGCCGCCGATGCCTCGATACGCGCGCTCTTGCGGATACTCTCGGAAGCGTCCGATGAGCGCACCCCGTTACGCGACGAAGCCCCGAAATCCTGAACCGGAGCAGACGCATGGCCCGCCCCTGGATCGAGTTCGTTCAATCGCAGAACCTCCCATGGCATGCCGGCGATCTCGGTGGCACACGCCCCGGCATCGAGGTGAAGACGCTGAGCGTCGACCTCGACGACGGCGCCGCGAGCCTGTTGATCCGCTATCCGCCCGGATGGCGCCTCGACCATCGGGGCGCGATCGCAGTCGACGAGGAGTTCCTCGTGCTCGAGGGAGCGCTGTCGGTCGGCGCGACGCGCTACGGTGAGAAAAGTTATGCGCACTGGCCGGCGGGCTTCGAGCGCGGCTCGATGGAAAGCGCTGCAGGGGCGGTCGTGCTGACGTTCTTTTCCGGCCGACCCATCCCTTCTGCGCCGCGGACATTCGACTCAGCCCGCCTCGTCGAGCACCTCGATGCGTTCGCGGTTCCCTACACGGGCAACTTTCACCCCGAATTCCCGCCCGGCGCCGGACGCAAGCGCCTGTATGAGGACCCGGTCACTCATGATCAAAGCTGGATCCTCGGGACGCTGCCGATGCGTTGGGCCGAGCGTGCCGAAGTCCATCCGGTCGTCGAGGAGATGTACCTGCTGACGGGCGAATCCCACGGCAATCGCGGCGTCATGCGCCCGGGCGCCTACTTCTGGCGGCCTCCAGGCATACCGCACGGACCGTACGGCACGCTGACGGGCAATCTGTATTTCTTTCGCACGAAGGGCGGTCCGCTGAAAACCGAGTACGTAGACTCCGGACAGCGCTTTCGCTGGTGGCCACCGTACGATCCGGCGCTGCCGGCGGAACTCGCGTTCGCTCGCGGCGAGACGACCCCTGCCCCGCGCTGCTGGTAGATGCCTCACACCGATTGACCCGCCGGGCACCGTCCGGCCGCGGTCATCCCGCGATCGGACGGTGCGCCAACGCGATTGCGATCAGAAGCGGTAGTCGAGTCGCAGGTCGTAGGTCCCTGGCGTATTGAAGTAATCGAGCCCGAGCAGGTCGGCGGTTCCATAGTCGACCATCGTGCAGTTCTTGCACTCCGCCGTGATCATCAGCGCCGAACCGGTCGGCTGCACGGTGATGCCCGCATCGACGAGCGTTCGTGCCTTCGTCTGCCCGCCTACGTTCGGATACGACGCGGCGTAGCCCGCCGTATTCGCGGTGTCGAACCATTCGCGCGCGACGTATTGCAGAGACAGCGTCGGGGTCAGCTTGAACCTCTGGAATTGGAACAGATAGCTACCCGTCAACGAGACATCGAGCGGCGGCGTGTAAACCGGCGTCGCCAGAGAACCGTCGGCCGTGACGATACCGGCGCTGCAGCTCGACGCGGTGCCGGCCCGGCAGGCGGCCTGCTGCGCCTGAAGTTGCGCGGTCGGCGCGTAGTATCCGGCCTTCATCGAACTCAGATTGCCGCTCAACGTGAGCTGATCGGTTGGCCGCCACAACAGATTCGCTTCCACGCCGTAGCCGTACATGCTCGCCCCGTTGCTGGTATCGAACGACCGCGTGTGCGGGTTGTCCGAGAGCAACTGATAGTCCTTCACGTCCTCGTAGAAGAACGTCGCATTGAAGCGAAGATTGTGTTCCGGCGACTCCGAGCGGAACCCGGTCTCGTAGGACCAGATGGTCTCAGGACCAAAGCTGTTGAAGTCCTGCGGATTGGTCCCGGTCAAGCCGTTCCATCCGCCGCCTTGGAAGCCACGCGTCGCCGACGCGAACACCATGAGGTTCGGCGTCCACTGGTATTGCACCGCCGCCCGCGGCGTGAATTGCGTCGAGGTCAGATGGGTGTCATAGCCCGCCGCCTCGATCTGCGCCGTGGTGTAACCGAGGCCCGGCGCGTTCGGCCACGCGTACGCATCCTTGATCTCGTGGGTCAGACGACCGCCCAACGTCGTCGTGAGCTTCGGGGTGACCTTGTAGTCGCCTTGCGCGTAGACCGCCTCCGATTTCGTCTCGTTGACGTCGTACTGGTCGTTGATCGGGAACGCGAACGTCGGGCCGAGGCCGAGAACCTGTCCGTAGTTGTTGCGGCTGTTCTCGTAGAGGTAATAGACGCCGGTCGTGTAGTCGAACCGGTCGCTGACCTTGTCGGTCCACTTGAATTCCTGGGACACCTGATAATTGTTCAGTATCTGAGCGAGCGTGATCTCGCCGGTCGGGACCGCGTCCGCGACCGCCAGGTTGCCGAGAACGGCGGCCGCGAAGTCCGCCGCCAGATCCTGTTGGAGACCGCGATATCCGGTGATCACGTTCAAGGTCGCGTCGCCGCTCGTGATCGCGAGGTTGGACGCGAGGCCCCAGCTCTTCACAAGCGCGCCCTGGCCGAAATTGCGCTTGTCTCCCGTGAGATACGGAGCGAGTGCGCCGCCCACCGTGCTGAACCCGCTATAGGAAATACGATCGCCATCCGGACCCGGCTGATTCAGCACGTTGGCTGCGTCGTTGCGCTCGTAATCCAACGCGATGTTCCACTCGACGTTGGAGAACGCCTTGGGCAACAGACGGACGGCCTCCCGGATTCCGACGTTGTGGGTCCCGTTGAGGCGCTGGTGGGTCGTCAGGTCATGGACGTAGCCCCCGTTGGTGATGCCGTACACCGAGGTGCGCGTCAGGATCTGATCGTTGATCGGCAAATCGACCGAAGCGCGCCCCGTGAAGAAGTTCGCCCAGGCATTGCCGATCGACCCATAGCTCATCTCGACGTCGCCGCCGAATTGCCGACCGGGCTTCTGCAAGGTCACGACGATCGCGCCACCGGTCGAATTGCGCCCGAACAGCGTTCCTTGCGGTCCGTTCAGCACCTGTACGGATTGCACGCCGAACAGCGCGAAATTGTTCGCGTTCTGACGCGCGATATAGATGTCGTCGACGTAGGTGCCGACCTGCGGCTCGAACGTCGGGAACGACTGGGTCTGGCCCAGGCCGCGCAGGTAATACACGTTCGCCGACCCCTGTCCGACGTTGCTCGCGGCGAACATGTTGGGCACATAGCGCTCGAGATCCTGCGTACTGACGATCTGCTGCGCGGCCAACTGGTTGGACGTGAAATTCGTTACCGCGATCGGCACCTTCTGAAGGTCCTGTGCTCTTCGCTGTGCGGTGACGATGACCTCTTTCAGGCTGGTGGACTCGCCCGACGCGCTTTCGGACGCAGCCGGCGCCTGCGAGCCCGTTTGTGCCGAAGCCGTCACCGCCGTCACTGCCGACACCGCACAGGCGCAGGTCATCGCGGCCACGCGCGCCGATAGAATCTTCGAGATGGACATGCTGGTTCCCCCTAGAGTTCGCCCCATCTTGCGACCGAATCCCCTCCGGGCTAGCCGGCGCGGACTTAAAAGCGGATGTTCGGAGCGTGTGTCCGAAATGTATACAATCTATAGCAAACTGCAACTGCTTTCGCGACGAGGGGATTCCCGTGGCTCGCCCAGGACGAACCGCCCGCTCGCGCACACCCGTCGGGAAGGGGGAGGTATACAAGGGACCGATCGGGTGTCGAGCACGGCGCGGTGTCGGCTGGCGCCGTGACCGGCATCTTCTCGAGTGATGGCTTGATCTGGGGCGGACTCGTCCGCGCTCATTGAAAGGATGGTGCCGCAACAGGGATTCGAACCCCGGACCCACGCATTACGAATGCGTTGCTCTACCAGCTGAGCTATTGCGGCGCCTTGAGAACGCCCCACGACCGCCGGCGGCTGCCCGTCCGGCGGGGCCGGCATTCTAACCCGTCGTGTCCGTCGTTGAAAGGCAACCGCGATGCTTCGCGACGTCCCGCAGCGTCTTCGGCAGCGCGAACACCACGTTCTCGATCCGGCCGGCCACTTCCTCGACGACCGCCCCGCCCCAGTCGCGCAGGCGCCCGATCACGCCCTGGACGAGCACCTCGGGCGCGGACGCGCCCGCGGTCACGCCGACCGAGCGCACGCCGTCGAACCACTCGCGCCGCAGGTTCTCCGGCCCGTCGACGAGGTACCCGGGCTTGCCCGCCTTGTCGGCGATCTCGCGCAGTCGATTGGAGTTCGAGCTCGACGCGGATCCGACCACGATCAGTACGTCGCAACGGTCGATCAGGCCCTTGACCGCGTCCTGGCGGTTCTGGGTCGCGTAGCAGATGTCTTCCTTGCGTGGCGTCGCGAGATTCGGGAAGCGGTGGCGCAGCGCCGCGACGATCGCCGCGGTGTCGTCCATCGACAGGGTCGTCTGGGTCACGAACGCGAGGTGATCGGGATCGTGGACCTCGAGCGTCTCGATGTCCTCGACCGTCTCGACCAGGATCATGCGTCCGCCGTGGCTTTCGTCGAAACGACCCATCGTGCCCTGCACCTCCGGGTGTCCCGCGTGCCCGATCAGGAGCACCTCGCGCGCCTCGCGCGCGTAGCGGGCGACCTCGATGTGCACCTTCGCGACCAGCGGACAGGTCGCGTCGAACACCGCGAGACCCCGTCGCTTCGCCTCTTCCTCCACCACGCGCGCGACCCCGTGCGCGCTGAACACCACCGTCGCACCGTCCGGGACCTCGTCGATCTCCTCGACGAAGATCGCGCCGATCTCGCGCAGGCGGTCGACGACGTAGTGGTTGTGGACGATCTCGTGGCGCACGTAGATCGGCGCGCCGAACACGTCGATCGCGCGCTCGACGATGTCGATCGCCCGGTCGACTCCGGCGCAGAACCCGCGCGGATTGGCCAAATAGATCTGCATCACCGATTGCGCCTCGCGTCGAACAGCGCATCCAGCAACAGCAACCCCGCCCCGATGGTGATCGACGTGTCGGCGAGGTTGAATGCCGGAAAATACGCCTGGTGCCAATGAAAGTGGATGAAGTCTATCACCGAGCCGAGGCGGACGCGGTCGATCAGGTTCCCGACGGCGCCGCCGAGGATGCACGCGAGCCCTGCCGGCAGCAGGACGCCCGGATTGGCGCGCGGCCGCACGAGCCAGTTGACGATCGCGAGGCTCACCCCGAGCGCGAGCGCGATGAAGAACCAGCGCTGCCAGCCGGACGCCGAGGCGAGCAGGCTGAACGCGGCACCGACGTTCTGCATCCGGGTGATCTCGAGGATCGGCAGTACCCGGGTGACCTCGAACTCCCCGAAGTGGCGCGCGATGTACGCCTTGCTCGTCTGGTCCGCGAGCACGACGAGCGCCGAGAGCCCCAGCCAGCGCCACGAACTGACGCGTCGTTCGATCGAATTCATGCGAAGTGTCGCTCCTCTCCGGTTCCCTCGACGTTGACGACGCAGCGCCCGCACAGTTCCGGATGCCTCGGCTCGGCACCGACGTCCGCGCGGTGATGCCAGCAGCGCACGCACTTCGGGTGGCGGGTCGGCTGCACCCGGATCCACACCTCGTCGAGGCCGGTGCGCACCGCGTCCGCCGGCGGCACGTCGCGGGCCTCGACGGTTGCATCACTCGTGATCAGCAGGAATCGCAGCTCCCCGCCGAGCGCGCAGAGCCGCGCCGCCTGCGGGGGCGAGGCGTACACGGTCACCTCGGCGTCGAGCGGCGCACCGATCTCGCCGGCGACGCGCAGCCGCTCGAGCTCGCGCGCGACCTCGCCCTTCAGCGCGACGAACGCCGGCCAGTCGATCGCCGCCGGCCGCTCCGCGCCCGCGGGGAACGCGTGCCAGGTCGACAGCAGCACCGACTCGCCGGTCGCGCCGCCGAGGAAGCCCCAGACCTCGTCGGCGGTGAAGCTCAGGATCGGCGCGATCCAGCGCACCATCGCGTGCGCCAGGTGGTGCAGCGCCGTCTGCGCCGAGCGTCGCGGCGCGCTGTCGGCGCCGGTCGTGTACAGGCGGTCCTTCAGGATATCGAGGTAGAAGCCGCCGAGCTCGACCACGCAGAAATTGTGCACGCGCTGGTAGATCTCGTGGAACTCGTAGTTGCGATATGCCGTGACCAGCTGATTTTGCAATGCGAAGGCGCGCCCGATCGCCCACTGGTCGATCGCGACCAGCCGATCCCAGGGCAGCGCGTCGCGCGCAGCGTCGAACTCATGGAGGTTGCCGAGCAGGAAGCGCAAGGTGTTGCGGATCCGGCGGTAGGAGTCCGCGACGCGCTTCAGGATCTCCTCGGACACGCTCATTTCGTTCGCGTAGTCGGTCGCCGCGACCCAGAGCCGCAGCACATCCGCGCCGAGCGTGCTAGTGAGCTTTTGCGGCGCGAGGATGTTGCCGAGCGACTTCGACATCTTCCGGCCCTTCTCGTCGACCGTGAAGCCGTGCGTGAGGACCGCGCGGTACGGTGCGCGGCCGTGCATCGCGACCGAGGTCAGGAGCGAGCTGTGGAACCAGCCGCGGTGCTGATCCGAGCCCTCGAGGTACAGGTCCGCCGGCGCCTCGATCTCCGGCCGCATCGCTGCGAGACAGTGGTGCACGACCCCGGAGTCGAACCACACGTCCATCACGTCACCGGTCTTCTCGTAGTCCTCCGCTTCGGCGCCGAGGAGCTCCGTCGGATCGAGGTCGAACCACGCATCGATCCCGGCATCGGCGACGCGGACCGCGACCGCCTCGATCAGCTCCGGCGTGCGCGGGTGAAGCTCTCCGGACGCGCGATGCACGAACAGCGGGATCGGCACGCCCCAGGTCCGCTGGCGCGACACGCACCAGTCCGGGCGTCCGGCGATCATCCCGGAGATGCGTTGTTCGCCCCAGCCCGGCATCCAGTCGACATGCGCGATCGCCTCGAGCGCGCCATGGCGCAGGCCCGCCTGCTCCATGCTGATGAACCACTGCGGCGTCGCGCGGAAGATCACCGGCGTCTTGTGGCGCCAGCAGTGCGGGTAGGAATGCCGATAGGGCTCCGCCCGCAGCAGGCGGCCACGCTCGCGCAGCACCTCGATCACGTGCGCGTTCGCATCGAACACCCGTTCGCCCGCGAACAGCGGTGTCGTCGCGACGAAGCGCCCGTCGCCGTCGACCGGATTGTCCGCCGACAGGCCGTAACGCCGTCCGGCGACGTAGTCCTCGAGGCCGTGCGCGGGCGCGGTGTGCACCGCGCCCGTGCCCGCGTCGAGCGTCACGTGCTCGCCGAGGATCACCGGCACCGGCCGGTCGTAGAACGGGTGGTGCAACATCGCCCGCTCGAGCACTTCGCCGCGCACCGTCGCGACGATCTCCCACGGCGCCTCACCGAACAGCGGCATCACCGTCGCGACCCGCTCGGCCGCGATCACCAGCCGCTCGCGGCCGGTCTGCGAGGTGCATTCGACCAGCGCGTATTCCAGTTCCGGGTGCAGCGCGACCGCCTGGTTCGCGGGCAGCGTCCACGGCGTGGTCGTCCAGATCGCGACCGCGGTCGGCACGCCGCCCGCGCCCCCTTCGAGGTGGAAGCGCAGCGCGAAGTCGTCGGGATCGGCGACCGCGAAGCGCACGTAGATGCTCGGCGAGCTCACCTCCTCGTACTCGACCTCGGCCTCGGCGAGCGCGGAGCGGCAGTTCAGGCACCAGTGCACCGGCTTGTAGCCCTTGTACAGGTGACCGTTCGCGATCACCTTCGCGAACGCGCGCAGCTGCTCGGCCTCGAAGACCGGCATCATCGTGAGGTACGGGCGCTCCCAGTCGGCGAGCACGCCGAGCCGCTTGAAGTCCGCACGCTGCGAGGAGACCTGCTCGCCGGCATAGCGCCGACACGCGGCCCGGAACGCCTTCGCGTCGAGCTTTGCGCCGACGCGGCCGTGGGTCTTCTCGATCTGCATCTCGATGGGGAGGCCGTGGCAGTCCCAGCCCGGGATGTAGGCCGCATCGTAGCCGTCGAGCGTGCGCGACTTGACGATGATGTCCTTCAGGATCTTGTTGACCGCGTGGCCCAAATGGATCGCGCCGTTCGCGTACGGCGGCCCGTCGACGAGCGTGAACCGCGGGCGACCTCGGCTCGCCTCGCGAATCTTCCCGTACAGGTCGCCTCGTTCCCAGGCCTCGAGCCGCTTCGGCTCGCGGTTCGCGAGATCGGCCTTCATCGGAAAATCCGTGTTCGGCAGGTTGATCGTGTTCTTGTAGTCGGCCACAAAGCACCTTACGTCAATGAGCGGCGCGCCGCCGCCGCGTCCTCGCGCATCTGCGCGACCAGTTCGTCGAGCGAGTCGAACTTGAGTTCGTCCCGCAGCTTCGCGACGAATTCCACCTCGAGCTCGCGCCCGTACAGATCTCCGGCGAAATCGAACACATGCACCTCGAGCAGCGGCTCGACGCCGCCGACCGTCGGCCGCGTGCCGAGGCTCGCGACGCCGGGCCAGGGTGCGTCCCCGATCCCGTGCACCCGCACCGCGAGCACGCCCCACACCGGCGGCTTGTCGCGGCCGAGGCGCAGGTTCGCGGTCGGGAAGCCGAGCTCGCGCCCGAGCGCCTCGCCGCGCACCACGCGCCCGAGAATCCGGTACGGCCGACCGAGCAGGCGCGCCGCGCCCGCGAAGTCGCCGCGCTCGAGCCGCTGGCGCACCGCGGTGCTGCTCACGCGCACCGCGTCGACCACGTAGGGCGCGATCTGCTCGACCGTGAAGCCGTGCGAGCGCCCCGCCTCGATCAAGGTCTCGATCGTGCCCGCGGCGCGGCTCCCGTAGCGGAAGTCGTCGCCGACGACCATGTGCCGCGTACCGAGCGCACCCGCGATCAACTCGTCGACGAACGCCTGCGGCGACATCGAACGGATCCGCTCGTCGAACCGCAAGGTCACGAGCCGGTCGACCCCGCAGGCGGCGAGCGCGGCCCACTTCTCGCGCCAGCGCGTCAGGCGCGGCGGCGCGCCCTGCGGGTCGATGAACTCCTTCGAGCTCGGCTCGAACACCAGCACCGTCGCCGGCAGCCCCATCGCCCGGGCGCGCTCGCGCAGCACGCGCAGCATCTGCTGGTGGCCGAGGTGCACCCCGTCGTAGTTGCCGACGGTCAGCACGCAACCGCGCCGGCGCGCCGACAGGTTTTTGAGGCCGCGAACGAGTTCCATGACAAAGGGAACGATTATAAGGGACTTTCGCGCACGATTTGGCGTCGCTTCAGTCGCGCAGGTCCGCGCGGCGCAGCCCGAACGCGAACAGCGCCGCGAAATACGCGGTCGCGCCGGCGACGACGCAGACCGCGAGGTGCCCGGCCCGCGTCCATGCGGGCATCACCACCCAGCGCGAGGGGTCGCCGGCGAGCCAGGCGAGCAGCACGCCCATCACCGTGCAGGCGGCGACGACGCGTACCGTGAGCCGGCGCCAGCCCGGCCCGGGCCGCAGCACCCCGCTGCGGCGCAAGCCGCGATACAGGAGCCACGCATTGGTCGTCCCGGTGAGGCTGGTCGACACGGCGAGGAACGCGTGCGGTGCCGGCAGCACCCGCAGGTACGCGAGCGGCGCGACCACGAGCAGGTTCACCCCGATGTTCACGCCGAGCGCGATCAGGCTCACCCGCACCGGCGTGCGGGTGTCCTGACGCGAGAAGTACCCGGGCGCGAGCACCTTCACGAAACTGAAGCCGAGCAGGCCGAACGAGAACGCCATCAGCGCGTAGGAACTCATCTGCACGTCGTGCGCGTGAAACCGGCCGTGCTCGAAGATCGTCGCGATCAATGGACCGGACAGCACGAACAGCGCGACCGCGGCGGGCAGCACCATGATCAGCACGAGCTTCAGTGCCCACTCGAGGGTCGCGGACAGCCGCTCGGGCGCGGCCGCGGCGTGATGCGCGGACAGGCTCGGCAGGATCACGGTGCCGAGCGCGACGCTGAACACCCCTTGCGGGAACTCCATCAGCCGCGACGCGAAGTAGAGCCAGGAGACGCTCCCCGTCGCGAGGAAGGACGCGATCTGGGTGTCGAGCAGCAGGGAGATCTGCGCGACCGAGGAACCGAGGATCCCCGGCCCCATCAGCCGCGCGACGCGACGCACCCCCTCGTGATCCCAGCGCCAGCGCGGCCAGCCGAGCATCCGCACCCGCATCACGAACGGGATCTGGTAGATCACCTGCAGCACGCCGCCGACGAACACCGCGCCGGCGAGCACGAGCCCGGGATTCGGGAAATGTGGCGCGATCCACACCGCCGCGACGATCATCACCGCGTTCGAGAGCACCTGGGTGAACGCCGGCGGCCCGAAGCGCCCGTAACTGTTCAGCACGCCGCTTGCCAGAGCGGTCAGCGACACGAACAGGAGGTACGGGAACGTGAGGCGCAGCATCTGCACCGCGATCGCGTAGCGGTCGCCGGTGCGCGCGAAGCCGGGAGCGAACGCCCAGATGATCAACGGCGCCGCGATCACCGCAACGACCGACAGCGCGAACAGCGCGAGCCCGAGCGTGCCGGCCGCCCCGCTCACGAGCTCGCGCACCTCCGCCTCGCTGCGGTGCTGCTTGTACTCGGCGATCACCGGGACGAAGGACTGCGAGAACGCCCCCTCGGCGAACAGCCGACGCAGGAAATTCGGGATCTTGTACGCGACCAGGAACGCATCCGCGACCGGCCCGCCCCCGAACAGGTGCGCCTGGGCGACGTCGCGGACGAGTCCGGTGATGCGCGACAGCAGGGTGATCAACCCGACCGTCGTCGTCGATTTGAAGATCGCGCGGCTCATCCCGGGGCGCCACTATAACAAGCGCGGTCGCCGCACCGGGCCGGCCGATTGACAAGGCTCCGGTGCGTCCGCAGAATACGCGGCTCTTTGTAAGGAGTACCGCGCTTGGCCAACACGAAATCCGCGGAAAAAGCGGCTCGCCAGTCGGAGAAGCATCGCGCGCGCAACAACGCGGCGACCTCGCAGCTGCGCACCGCGATCCGCAAGGCCGTGCTCGCGATCAAGTCCGGCAAGCAGGACGAGGCCCTCGCCGCGCTCGCCGCCGCGACCCCGGTGATCGACAGCATGGTCAACAAGGGGATCATCCACCGCAACAAGGCCGCACGGCACAAGAGCCGGTTGACGCGGCAGGTTCGCGCGCTCGCCAAGTGAGCCCGGGCGGCCCTCGGCCGCCTCACGACGCCTCTTCTTCCCGGGCGTCCGCCGTTCGCGCGGACGCCCGCGGATGTTCCTCCAGGTAGCGCATCACCGCCTGCACCAACCGGTCCGTGCCCGCACCGGTCGCGCCGGACACGAGGAACACCGGCCCCTTGAATCGCAGCCGCCGCACGATCTCGCGCGCGCGGCGGTCGGCTTCGGCCGGGTCCACGAGATCGATCTTGTTGATCACCAGCCAGCGATCCTTCGCGGCGAGATCCGGCGAGAACTTCTTCAGCTCCGCGACGATCGTACGGGCATCGCGAACCGGATCGGCGTCGGGCGCCGGCGGCGCGAGGTCGATCAGGTGCAGCAGCACCCGCGTGCGCTGCAGATGCTTCAGGAACCGGATCCCGAGGCCGGCGCCCTCCGCCGCACCCTCGATCAATCCCGGAATGTCCGCCATCACGAAGCTGCGCCCCGGGCCCGCGGTCACGACGCCGAGGTTCGGCGTGAGCGTCGTGAACGGGTAATCCGCGACCTTCGGGCGCGCGGCCGAGACCGCGCGGATCAAGGTCGACTTGCCGGCGTTCGGCAGGCCGAGGAGCCCCACGTCGGCGATCAGTTTCAGCTCGAGCAGCAGCTCGCGCCGCTCGCCCGGCAGGCCGGGACCCGACTGGCGCGGCGCACGATTGGTGCTCGACTTGAAGCGGGTGTTCCCCCACCCGCCCTTGCCGCCCTTCGCAACCTGGACCCGCTGGCCCGCAGCCACCAGGTCCCCGAGCACTTCGCCGGTCTCGGCCTCGGTCACGACGGTGCCGACCGGCACCGCGACGTCCAGGTCCTCGCCGCCGCGCCCGGTGCAGTCGTTGCCGCTGCCCGGCGCGCCGTTCTGCGCCTTGTAGATCCGCGCAATGCGAAAATCCGCGAGGGTATTGAGCCCCTCGAGCGCGCACAGATAGACGCTCCCGCCGTGGCCCCCGTCGCCGCCATCGGGCCCGCCGAAGGGCACGAACTTCTCGCGGCGAAAGCTCACACAGCCGCGCCCGCCGTTGCCCGCCTGGACCTTGAGCGTCGCTTCGTCGATGAACTTCATGGCAAACGGCCCTTTGAAGACCTCTCAAAAATCAAAAAGGGGACAGGCCCGCGCCTGTCCCCTTCGTTTGAGCGTGTGCGAATCACGCCCGGCCGGCGGGCGGATCGGCCCGCGCGCCGTCGCCTACTTCGCGACGACGTTCACGTACGTGCGTTGCTCGGGACCTTTCACGCGGAATTCGACGACGCCGTTCGCCGTCGCGAACAGGGTGTGGTCGGTGCCCATCCCGACGTTCACGCCGGGCCGGTAGGCGGTACCGCGCTGCCGGATGAG
The DNA here is from genome assembly GCA_028870355.1 of Gammaproteobacteria bacterium. Taxonomy (GTDB): domain Bacteria; phylum Pseudomonadota; class Gammaproteobacteria; order Steroidobacterales; family Steroidobacteraceae; genus Bog-1198. The sequence goes on from JAGWPU010000085.1 coordinate 15,464, forward strand.
GATGTTGCCGGGGATGACCGATTCACCGCCGAACTTCTTCACGCCGAGGCGCTTGGAATGCGATTCGCGGCCGTTGCGCGTGCTGCCGCCCGCCTTCTTGTGTGCCATGCTGGTCGAGCCTCCTGGAAATTCTTCAAGCCACGATCTGGGTGATCTTGACGTCGGTGTACGGCTGGCGGTGCGTGCCTTCGCGCTTGTAGTGCTTGCGGCGGCGAAACTTCACGATCCGCACCTTGTCGCCCTTGCCGTGCGCCTCGACGGTCCCGACGACCTTCGCGGCGGCGACGTACGGGGTCCCGACCTTCACGTCCGCGCCGGCGCCGACGAGGAGCACCTGGCTGAATTCGACGCTCGCACCGGCCTGCGCGTCGAGCTTCTCGACACGGACGACAGCGCCTTCCTGAACGCGGTATTGTTTACCGCCCGTGGCGATCACGGCATACATCGTTTGCGACTCCAAGATCGTGAGCGGTCGCGCAGGCGACCGACCTGTAAAGAGCCGCGAAGTATACGATCAGGGCCTCAACCGGTCAATTGCACCCCGAGACGGCGGTCGCGGGCCCAGGTCCGTTGTGGTCTTTCGGAGGTCATTGAGGATGAAACTCAGCGAATACGCAGGATACGACGGCGTCGGGCTCGCCGCCCTGGTCCGTTCCGGCGACGTCCCGGCGATCGAGATCACCGACGCGGCGATCGAAGCCATCGAGGCGCTCGATCCCACGCTCAACGCGCTCGTGCTCGCGGACTTCGACGGCGCGCGCGCCCAGGCCCGGCGGGTGCGCCGCGATGCACCACTCGCGGGCGTGCCGTTCCTCGTGAAGGACGTCGGGGTCTACGTCGAGGGCTGGCCGACCACGCACTCCTCGCGCTTCTTCGCCGGCGCCGCGCCGCGCGCCGACAGCGAGATCGTCGCGCGCTGGCGGCGCGCCGGCGTCGTGTTCCTCGGCAAGACGAACACCCCCGAATTCGCCGACGAATTCGTGACCGAACCGACCTTGCGCGGGGTCACCCGCAATCCCTGGCACCGCGAGCGAAGCGTCGGCGGCTCGAGCGGCGGTGCCGCATCGGCGGTCGCCTCGGGGATGGTCCCCGTTGCCGCCGGATCGGACGTCGGCGGGTCGATCCGGGTGCCGGCCGCCTGCTGCGGCCTGTTCGGCCTGAAGCCATCGCGCGGCTTGAACCCGATCGGCCCCTACCACGCGGAGGGCGGCGCGGGGCTCAACTGCGAACACGTGCTGTCGCGCACCGTGCGCGACAGCGCCGCGTTCCTCGACGCGACCGCCGGCCCGGAGGCGGGGGCACCCTACCGCGTGAACCGGGCGGTCGCTTCGTATCTCGAGGCGCTTGCACAGCCGGTCGGGCGGCTGCGCATCGCGTGCGTGACCGAGAGCCCGGGCCGCGCACCGCTCGACGCAGCGATCGAGCGTGCGGTACTCGAGACCGCGCGCGCGCTCGAGGAGGCGGGGCACGTCGTCGAGCGCGCGGAGTTGCCCGATGCGGTGCACGCCGCGACGAGCGGCGAGGGATGGAGTCTGCTGTGGATCATGGACACGGCGCTCACGGTCGCGGACCGGCGCCGCGAGCTCGGACGCGCGCCGACCCCGGACGAGGTCGAGCGCCTCACCCTGCACCTCGTCGATCGCGCGGAGCGCGCGAGCGCGCTCGACTATCTCGCGGTCAAGCGTCTCGCCCACGGCGTGAGCCTCGCGATCGCACGGCACTTCGAGCGCTACGACCTCCTCCTCACGCCCTCGACCGCGACCCTGCCACCGCCGGTCGGATCGATTCCCGCGGACGGCCCGGGCTTCGACTACGAACGCTGGGTCGCACGCTCGTACGCGTTCGCGCCCTACTCCGAGCTCTTCAACGTCACGGGCCAGCCCGCGGCGAGCCTGCCGGTCGCGATGTCCGCGGACGGCCTGCCGATCGGCGTGCAACTCGTCGGCCGTCAGGACCGGGATCACGTACTGCTCGCGGTCGCGGCCGACCTCGAGCGCAGCACCGGCTGGACGCGGCGGCACCCGCCGCACTGGGCCGGGGCGGAACACGCCGACTTTCGGTAAGATGGCGCCGAGATTTGGATTTTCATGACACTCGAAAAAATACGCGAACTGGTCCGATCGGACCTCACCGCCGTCGACCGAACCGTCGCGGAACGACTGCATAGCCCGGTGGCCCTGGTCAACCAGGTCGCCACTTACATCATCCATTCGGGCGGCAAGCGGCTGCGGCCGCTGCTCGTGGTGCTCGCGGCGCGCGCGTGCGGGCACGACTGCGGCCAGCACGTCGAGGCAGCCGCGATCATCGAATTCATCCACACCGCAACGCTCCTGCACGACGACGTCGTCGACGGCTCCTCGATGCGCCGCGGGCGCGAGACCGCGAACGAGGTCTTCGGGAACGCAACCAGCGTCCTGGTCGGCGACTTCCTGTACTCGCGCGCGTTCCAGATGATGGTGAAGCTCGACCGCATGACGATCATGAACATCCTCGCGGACGCGACCAACGCGATCGCCGAAGGCGAGGTGTTGCAGTTGATGACGGCCCACGATCCGACGACGACCGAAAGCCGGTATTTCGACGTCATTTACCGCAAGACCGCCCGGCTGTTCGAGGCCGGCGCACGGATCGGCGCGGTGCTGAGCGACGCCCCGGCACCGATCGAACAGGCGCTCGCGGACTACGGCAGGCACATCGGCACCGCGTTCCAGCTCGTCGACGACACCCTGGACTACGAGGCCGACGAAGCCCGGCTCGGCAAGCACCTCGGCGACGATCTCGCCGAAGGCAAGCCCACGCTGCCGCTGATTCACGCGCTGCAGCACGGCAACGACGCCGAGCGAAGCATGATCCGGGACGCGATCGAGCACGGCGGGCTCGATCGGCTCGACGAGATCACACGCACCGTTGCAAGCCTCGGGGGCCTTGCGTACACTGCGCGCCGAGCCCAAAGCGAGGCGGATCAGGCGCTTGCCGCGCTGTCCCCCTTACCCGAGAGTCCGTTCAAACAGGGTTTGAGCGAACTCGCCCGGTTTGCGGTCGCACGCACGAATTGAGGGTTCGCACCGACATCGGGGTGTAGCTCAGCCTGGTAGAGCACTACGTTCGGGACGTAGGAGTCGC
>JAGWPU010000086.1 GCA_028870355.1 Gammaproteobacteria bacterium
CGCGAACTGCCGCGCCATCCCGCTGAGTCCGGCCGCCTCGACGATCCGGGGCCAATCGCGGGCATCGATCGTGTCCGGCGCCGCGACGGGCGGCCCCTCGGTCGACGCCGCCACCGCGACCGATGACGCCACCGCGACCGATGACGCCGCCGCAGGCGCCATGGCGGGCGCCCGTGGGGGCGCCGGTCGCGCCTCGCTCGGCGGCTTCGCCGCGGTCGCTCCCGGTTTCACGGCGGACGGCGCGACGCCGCGGGCGTCCTCGCCGGGCCGGAACGCGAGCATGCGCAACACGGTCATCTCGAAGCCGATGCGCGGATCCGGCGCGAGATTCAGGTCGCGGCGACCGACCAGCGCGATCTGGTAGTAGAGCTGCGCGTCCTCCGGCGCGAGTGCCGCCGCGAGACGCGGCAGATCGTCATCCGGCGCAGACTCCTCGTCACGTGCCGCCTCGGGCACCGCCTGGACGATCGCGATGCGCTGCAGGTACGCGGCGAGCTCGACGAGCGCACGATCGTAGTCCGGGGCGTCCTGGTCGAGCTCGCGTACGACCGCGAGGAGTCCCGCACCGTCGCCGCGCGCGAGCGCGTCGATCAGACGCACGACGTGCCGCCGATCGATCGTGCCGAGCATCGCGCGTGCATTGCGCTCGGTCAGTTCCGCGCCGCCGAACGCGACGAATTGATCGAGCAGGCTGAGCGCATCGCGCAGGCTCCCGTCCGCGGCCCGCGCGATCGCCTCGAGTGCGCCCGTCTCGCAGGGCAACCCTTCCTCGCCCGCGATGAAGCGCAACCGGCCACCGATCAGCGCCGGGCTCAGCCGCTTCAGGCTGAACTGCAGGCAACGCGAGAGCACCGTGACCGGGAGCTTCTGCGGATCGGTCGTCGCGAGCAGGAATTTCACGTGCGGCGGCGGCTCCTCGAGCGTCTTCAGCAACGCGTTGAAGGAGTGATTCGACAGCATGTGCACCTCGTCGATCAGGTACACCTTGTAGCGGCCACGGGTCGGCGCGTACTGCACGTTGTCCAGCAGGTCGCGGGTATCGTCGACCTTGGTGCGGGACGCCGCGTCGACCTCGATCAGGTCGACGAAGCGGCCTTCGTCGATTTCGCGACACGCGGCGCAGGTGCCGCAGGGGTTCGAGCTGACCCCGACCTCGCAGTTCAGCGACTTCGCGAGGATGCGTGCGACCGTCGTCTTGCCGACGCCCCGCGTACCGGTGAACAGGAATGCATGGTGCACCTTGCCGGTGTCCAGCGCGTTCGAAAGGGCGCGCAGCACGTGTTCCTGTCCGACCAGTTCCGAGAACCTCTTCGGGCGCCACTTGCGCGCGAGTACGACGTAGCTCATGGAAGCGAGTGTAGCGGCAACACGGCGGTTGCGGATCGGATTCGGGGTGGCGGCCCGCGCCCGCAGGACTCCGGCGCCCGATCAAGTACCGCTACCGCTGCTCCCTTCCGGGCCTGACGGGGTTCACGGACGATCGTCGCGAAGATGCGAACGCGAGCCACCATGGACTCTTCCCGGCGATTGGCGGAGAGGGAGGGATTCGAACCCTCGAACACCTTTTGGGGTGTTACTCACTTTCCAGGCGAGCGCCTTCGACCACTCGGCCACCTCTCCGCGCTCGAGCCGCGGGCACGCAAGCCTACCGGAGGTCTCCGCGGCGGGCAAATCGGCGCGCGGCGCACGGCCCGGAGCGGCGCCTCATTTGGGGTTTTCCCGGTACTGCGGCGGCTTCTCGAGGCAACGGTCCTTCGAGGCCAGCGGCGCACCGGCCGCCGGGGGCGGAATCCGCAGCGCCTCCTTGGAATCCGGCGTCTGCATCCCGTCGGGAACCCGCAGCGGCGCGATCACCTCCGCGGACCGGTAGTCCTCCAAACCACCGCAGCGCGGACGCAACAGGTGGCAGCCGGCCATCAACGCGGCGACGGTCGCGATCGTGAGTGCCCGAATGAGTTTCATGGAATCGTTTCCTCGGTGGATATCCCGGCCGCGGTCATCGCGTGCCGCACGGTCTCGTGGTGTCTGGGGCTCAGTTCGATCAACGGCGGCCGGATCCCCGACTCGATCAGCCCGAGCCGCGCCACCGCCCATTTCACGGGTATCGGGCTCGATTCGACGAACAGCGCCCGGTGCAGCGCCCGCAGGGATTCGTCGATGCGCCGCGCCGTGTCGAGATCGCCGCGCCTCGCCGCGGCGCAAGCTTCCCGCATCCGGCGCGGCACGACGTTCGCGGTCACCGAAATCACGCCGTGCCCACCGACTCCGATCCATTCGATCGCCGCCCCATCGTCCCCGGACAGCACCGTGAATCCCGGAGGACAGATCGACAGCAGGTCGCGCGCACGGTCGAGGGACGGCGTCGCCTCCTTCAGCGCGACGATGCGCGGATGCTCGGCGAGGCGGCCGACCGTCGGCGGCAGCAGGTCGACCGCGGTACGACCGGGCACGTTGTACAGGATCACCGGGACCGCCGAAACGTCCGCCGCCGCCTGGAAATGGCGAATCATCCCCTCCTGCGGAGGCTTGTTGTAATACGGCGTCACGACCATCACGCCGTCGACCCCCGAGCGCGACAGCACCCGGGTGCGGGCGACCGTTTCGGCCGTCGAGTTCGTCCCGGTGCCGACGATCACCGGCATCGCCCCGCGGCAGCGCGCGACCGCGCGCCGCGCCAGTTCCCCGATTTCCTCGACGGTCAGTGCCGGCGACTCCCCGGTCGTACCCGCGACGACGATCCCGTCCGAGCCCTCGGCCCGATGAAAATCGAGCAATCGGTCCCAGGCGGGCCAATCGAGCGAGCCGTCCGCCGTCATCGGCGTCACGATCGCGACCAAACTACCGGTAAACATCACCCTGACTCCGCGACGAACCGCCCGAGGCGCGATCCAGCGCGCTAAAATAAGTGGCATCCGGATCCATGGCAAGCGCGTCCCGACGGGCCGCGTCGCCACCGCGAGCGATCCTTAGGTAGAATTTGCGCGCAATGAAACAGCACATCGTGATTTCGGCGGTCGGACCCGACCACGTCGGCATGGTCCACGAACTGACCAAGGCCGTCGCGGACTGCGGCGGAAGCATCAGCGAGAGCCGCATGGCATCGCTTGGCAACGAGTTCGCGATGCTGCTGCTCGTGACCGGCAACTGGCACACCCTCGCGAAGCTCGAGGGAGAGTTCAAGAAGCTCGGCGACGCGAGCGGCATCAACATCCAGATGCGCCGCACCGAGGCGCGCGCCGCGCGCAACGACCTGCTGCCCTACTCGGTCGACGTCGTCTGCCTCGACCAGACCGGCATCGTCGCCTCGATGGCGGGATTCTTCTCGCAGCGCGGCGTCGACATCGCCGAACTGTCGACGCGGGCGTACGCCGCGGCGCACACCGGCGCCCCGATGTTCTCGATCCAGATGATCGTGAACGTCCCGAGCCGGCTGCACATCGGCGTGCTGCGCGAGGAATTCCTGGATTTCTGCGACCACCAGAACCTCGACGCGATCTTCGAGCCCGTGAAGAGCTGACCGGATGGCGCGCGGCAAACCCGAGACTGGCCGGAAGGCGCCCGCGTTCCACCTCGAGAGCACGGCCGGCGATTGGTCGCTCGCGGCGGCTCTCGGTGCGCCGCTGGTGCTCTATTTCTATCCGCGGGACAACACCCCGGGTTGCACGACCGAAGGGCGGGCGTTCGCGGCGAATCACGCGAAGTTCCGTGCCGCCGGCGCGACGATCGTCGGCGTCTCTCCGGACAGCATCGAGTCGCACCGGAAGTTCAGGCAGAAGTTCGACTTTCCATTCGAACTGCTGAGCGATCCCGAGCGGCGGGTGTGCGAACTCTACGACGTGATCCGCGAGAAGAGCCTGTACGGGCGCAAATTCCTCGGCGTCGAGCGCAGCACCTTCCTGATCGATGCGCGCGGCGTGCTGCGGCAGGAGTGGCGCAAGGTCAAGGTCGACGGACACGCCGAAGCGGTGCTCGCGGCGGTGAAGGCCCTGTGACCGCGGAGCACCGCCCGACCCGCGGTGGCGCGGCGAAGCGCGCCAGTCCGCCGGATCGGCGGATCTTCGTGCTCGATACCAACGTGCTGATGCACGATCCGACCGCGATCTTCCGGTTCGAGGAACACGACGTCTACATTCCGATGACGGTGCTCGAGGAGCTCGATGCCGGCAAGAAGGGCTTGTCCGAGTCGGCGCGCAACGTGCGCCAGGTGAGCCGCTTTCTCGACGAACTGATGCAAGGGGCGACCAAGACCGAGATCGATCGCGGCCTGGCGTTGCCGGCCGACGCGCCGATCAACCATGGCAAGCGCCCGCCGGCGGGTCGTTTGTTCTTCCAGACCGCGCTGCTCGAGAGCGCGCTGCCCGAGAGCCTGCCCGGACACGGCGCCGACAACGCGATTCTCGCGAACACCCTCGCACTGCAGCAGAAATTCCGGAACGCCCGTGTCACGCTGGTCTCGAAAGACATCAATCTGCGGATCAAGGCCGCGATCGTGGGCGTCCACGCCGAGGACTATTCCAGCGACCGGACCATCGAGGACGCGGATCTCCTGTCGAGTGGCGTGCAACGCCTGCCCGCGGACTTCTGGGACCGGCACGGCAAGGACGTCGAGTCCTGGCAGCAACAGAGCCGGACGTTCTATCGGCTGCGCGGGCCGCTGGTGCGCGAATGGATGCCGAACCAGTTCGTCTACGAGGAGACGAGCGGGTTCGAGGCGATCGTGCGGCGGCTGGAGCACGACGCGGCGGAGCTCGAGCTGACGGTCGATTACCGTACCGAGCGCAACGGCGTCTGGGGCGTGATCGCGCGCAACCGGGAACAGAACCTCGCGCTGAACCTGCTGCTGGATCCGCAGATCGACTTCGTGACGGTCCTGGGGCCCGCCGGCACCGGCAAGACGCTGCTCACGCTCGCCGCCGGACTCTCGCAGACCCTCGATCACAATCGGTTCAGCGAGATCATCATGAGCCGCGTCACGATCCCGCTCGGCGAGGATATCGGCTTCCTGCCCGGGACCGAGGAGGAGAAAATGGAGCCGTGGATGGGCGCGCTGATGGACAATCTCGAGGTCCTGACGCAAAGCCAGTCCGGCGGCAGCTGGGGCCGCGCAGCCACGAACGACCTGCTGCGCCACCGGATCAAGATCCGCTCGTTGAATTTCATGCGCGGACGCACGTTCCTCAATCGGTTCATCATCGTCGACGAGGCTCAGAACCTGACCCCGAAGCAGATGAAGGCGCTGGTCACGCGCGCCGGCCCGGGAACGAAGATGGTGTGCCTCGGCAACATCGCCCAGATCGACTCGCCGTACCTCACCGAAACGACGTCCGGCCTCACCTACGTGGTGAACCGCTTCCACGGCTGGGCGCATGCGGGCCACATCACGATGGTGCGGGGTGAGCGGTCACGGCTCGCCGATTACGCCTCGGAAAGCCTGTGAAACCGCCGGGATTCGCCCGTCCGGCGAACTTATCGAACGTCCGGTGACTCTAAGGACCAGGATGACCCACCGCCGTTCCCGCCTCGGTTCCCTGCTCGCCGCCTGCACCGCGCTCCTCGTCGGGATCGGCGTCGGTGTCGCGTACGGGGCCGGAGCCGGCGTTGGCGCTGAGACCACGATCCACGACCCGACCGCGTACGCCCAGCGCCACGTCGGCACCGAAGGGGAGCTGCCCGCGCTCGGCAGCGCAGCGAACGCCGCGATCAGCCTGCAGGAAGAGTACGACGCCGGCCTGATCTTCACGCGGGAATTGCGCCAGCGCGGCAAGATCATCGAGGATCCGGAGGTCAGCGCGTACATCCAGGAGATCGGCCACGAGATCGCGAGCTACGCGCAGAACGGTCAGCGGCAGTTCTCGTACCACGTGGTCGATGATCCGACGATCAACTCGTTCGCGATCCCCGGCGGCTTCGTGTTCATCAACAGCGGGTTGTTCCTCGCGACCCGCAACGAGAGCGAACTCGCGGCGGTGGTCGCACACGAAACCGCGCACGAGACCCAGCGCCACATCGCGCGGGGGATCTACGACCAGCAGCACGCGAGCCTGCTGTCGACCGCGGCGATGCTGGCCGCGGTGCTGCTCGGCGCCACGGTCGGCGGCGGCTCGCCGAGTGCGATGGAGGGCGCGATCGTCGCCGGCCAGGGAGCCGCGATCCAGCACCAGATCAATTACACGCGGGCCGAGGAAGCGGAGGCCGACCGCATCGGAATCTATACGATGGCGAGCGCCGGATTCGACCCGCTTGCGATGGCGAGCTTCTTCCAGCGCCTCGAGACGACCGAAGGCAATCCGGCATTCGCGAGCGCCTACGGGTTCCTGATGGATCACCCGGTCACCGCGGACCGGATCGCCGAGGCGCGAAACAGGGCTGCGCAGATCGGCCGGATCCACCACGTCGACTCGATCAGCTACGGGCTGATTCGCGAACGTCTGCGCTCATTGGTCGGCGACCCCGAGGCCGCGATCCGGTACTATCAAAGCCTGCGCGCGAACGGCGGCGGGCGCGCGCTCGACGACCGCTACGGACTCGCGGTCGCCTACACCTACGCGCACACGCCGGCACCGGCGATCCCGATCCTGACGAAACTGCTCGCCGAGAATCCCCGGGTGACGCAACTCTACGGTGCGCTCGGCCAGGCGTACCTCGCGAACAACGAGCCGGATCGCTCCCAGGCCGTGCTCCGGAAGGCACGCGAACTGTTCCCGCACAACGTGCCGATCACGATCCGGCTCGCGCAGACCTACATGCAGGAAGGACTGAATGCCCGCGCGCACCACATCCTGCTCGACCTGTTCAACGTCGTCGACCCCACCCCCGAACAGACACGCCTGATCGCGAGGGCCGCGCATGCGGCGGGCGACCTGGCCGACTCGTACTATTACATGTCGGAGTTCTATATCATGAACGGCGAGCTCGAACGCTCGTCGGGCCAGTTGCGCCTCGCCCTCGAACAACCGAACCTGAACCCGGTCCAGCGCGCGCGCTTCAGCGCCCGCCTCGCGCAGGTGCGCGACGCACTCGACCGGATGAAGAAACAGGACCGGGAGCGCGCACGGCACGATCGCTCCGGCCGCGGATCCGGGGGCGGCGGCGGCGACGGCGACGGCGACGGCGGGCACTGAAAGCAGGCAACACGGGAATTCGAGACGATGGCCTACTCGCGGGCGGCATGCGCCGCGTTCGTATTGGTCGCGGTGACCGGACTCAGCGGCTGCGTGACCCTGCCCCCGAACGCGCCCCGTTCGCCGCAGGATCCGTTCGAGCGCTGGAACCGTGGCGTCTACAAGTTCAACGACGTGCTCGATCGGCACGTCGCGAAGCCGGTCGCGCGCGGCTACGTGCATTACGTCCCGTCGCCGGTTCGAACCGGCGTCAGCAATTTCTTCGCGAATCTCGAGATGCCGACCGCGATGATCAACGACCTGCTGCAGGGGCAGTTCCGCGCCGCTGGCAGCGATCTCGGCCGGTTCCTGCTCGACTCGACCGCGGGGATGGGCGGGCTGCTCGATCCGGCGACCGCCGCCGGCGTCGACCACAACTCCGCTGATTTCGGCGAGACGCTCGGTGTCTGGGGCGTGCACCCGGGCCCCTATCTCGAGCTGCCGCTGCTCGGTCCCTCGGACCTGCGGGATGCGCCGGGTCGAGTCGTCGACGCCTACACGAACCCGCTGAAATACCTGTCGAACACCGACGTGACCTACGGACTGACCGGTCTCGATCTGGTGAAGACCCGCGCGAGTCTGCTGCCGTTCGACCGGACGCTGCAGAACGCGTTCGATCCGTACGCGTTCGTGCGCGACGCGTATCTGCAACGCCGCGCCTACATGATCTCGCAGGTGCGCGACGCGAATGGAGACGACTCGGGCTCGAGCGACGGCGCGTCGCCCTGAAATCGGCGCAGCCTGGAGCTCAGCGCGCCGCGGCCGCCGACTCGGCTGGAAGGACGAGGTCCTGGACGTCGCTCAGGCGTGCGAGCTGTGTGATCTGCGCCGGCACGTTCCGGTAACTCAAGGCGCGACCCGCCTGCCGCGCGACGCTCAACCACTCGATCAGCAGCGTGAGTCCCGCACTGTCGGCGCCGGAGACACCGGCGAGATCGATCGTCTGCGCGCGTCCCGCGGCGATCGCGTCGGCACCCGCCGCGACCAGCGGGCCGACGGTGCGAAAGGTGATCTCGCCCTGGAGCCGCGCGGTTCCATCGCCCGCCGGTTCGAAGTGAGCGCCCGCCGTCGGTTCGGTGCGCATCAGCCCTTGCCGTCCCCGGGACGTCCGGCCGCGGCGTTCTTCACGGTCGAGGCATTCTGCCGCTCGAGCCGCTCGATCACCTCCTGAAGCCCCTTTTGATCGATCTCGGACGCGAAGTCGGTCCGGAAGCTCTGCACGTAGGAAATCCCTTCGATCACGACGTCCCAGGCCTTCCAGCCGTCGGTGGTCCGGTGCAGACGGAAGTCGACCGGCACCTTCTCGCCGTTCTCGCGCATCACGGTCGTGCGCACGGTCGCTTCGGTCGCGTTCGGGCTGCCGCGATACGGCAGGATCTTGAAGCGGTTCGCGGTGAAATCGACGAGCGCCGCTCCATAATTGTGCAGCAGCGAGTGATAGAAGGCGGAAACGAACTGGGTGCGCTGTTGCGGGGTCGCAGTACGCCACGCCGGTCCGAGCACCAGCTGGGCCGCATAATTGGTATCGAAATTCGGCAGCAGCACCGTCGCAACCAGGTGATCGAGCTTGGCCGGATCCTTCGCGTACATCGACCGATGCGCCGAGAGTTCCGTCAGCATGCGCTGCGCCGAGTCGGCGACGATCTGTTCGGGGCCGAGCGTCGCGGCGGGAGCCGCGGCACCGGTCGGCGCCGGCGCACCGGTCGCCGCGAGCGCATCGGTGATGCCGCCGGCGCCGAGTGCGGCGGCGAGCGCCGCGGCGATGAGCGCTCTACCGAGCGGGCGATGCGATGTCATTTCGGTTGTCCTCCGGAGGAGCCCGACGAGGTCGAGCCCTTGTTGAAATTCGCGAGAAACTGGCCGATCAGCTTCTCCAGCACCAGGGCCGAGTTGGTAAATGTGATCTCGCTGTGATTCTTCAAGTACGTCTCCGCCCCGCCGGGGCTCAGGCCGATGTACTGCCCGCCGAGCAGACCCTGCGTGTAGATGTTCGCGCTGCTGTCGGTCGGGATCTGATTGAACCTGTCGTCGATGTGCATCGTGACGACCGCCTTGAAGTCCTGCGAGTCGAAGCCGATCCCGGCGACCCGCCCGACCTGCACGCCCGCCATCGACACCGGCGCGCCGACCTTGAGGTCGCCGATGTCGCGGAACTTCGCGGTGACGACGTAGTACGGCTCCGACCGGAACGACAGGCCGTGGCTGGTCGTCTGCGTGGTCAGGAAAAAGAGCGCTGCGAATCCGAGCAGCACGAACAGGCCGGTGCCGAGATTCAATGCGCGCGACTTGCGCATACCATGTCCCTCATTTCAGGAAAAATGCCGTGATCAGGTAATCCAGGAACAGCACGATGACCGCCGAGGTCACCACCGTCCGCGTGGTCGCCGTGCCGACGCCCTCGGCGGTCGGCGCCGAGTGATAGCCCTGGTAGACGGCGATCAGGCTGCACGCGATGCCGAACACCGCGCTCTTGACGATCCCCTCGTTGATGTCCCGCAGCTCGACCGACGCCTGCATCTGCGACCAGAAGCTGCCGGCGTCGACGTGCATGATCTGCACGCCGACGAGCTGCGCGCCGTAGATCCCGATCATGCTGAAGATCGCTGCGAGCAGCGGCATCGCGATCACGCCGCCGAGGAAGCGCGGCACGACGACCCGACGCACCGGGTCGACCGCCATCATCTCCATCGCGGACAGCTGGTCGGTCGCACGCATCAGGCCGATCTCGGATGCCAGAGCCGTCCCGGCGCGGCCCGCGAACAGCAGCGCGGTGACGACCGGCCCGAGCTCGCGCACCAGCCCGATCGCGGCGGCGGTGCCGAGCGCGTCCTCCGAGCCGAATCGCTGCAGGAGGTCGTAGCCCTGCAGGCCGAGCACCATGCCGACGAACAGGCCCGAGAGCATGATGATCACCAGCGACAGGGCGCCGGCGTTGTAGATCTGATCGAAGATCAGCTGGGGCCGCAGTACCGCGCTCGGCACCTGCGCGAGGATGCGCGCGAGGAACCGGATCGTGTCGCCGAGACGCTCGATCGACTCGGACAGGCTGTCGAGAAAATCGCGAATCACGCGAAACGCCCTCCGTCCCGTGCGAGCAGTTCCTCGAAGTAATCCGGCGCTGGATAGTGGAACGGCACCGGGCCGTCCGCGAGACCACCCACGAACTGCTTGACGACGTCGGACGGCGAGTCGCGCAACTCCAGCGGCGTCCCCTGCGCGACCACCCGGCCTCCGGACAGCAGGAACACCCGATCGGCGACCGCGGTGATCTCGTGCACGTCGTGCGACACGACGATGCTCGTGAGGCCGAGCGCGTCGTTGAAGCGGCGGATCAACCGCAGGATCACGCCCATCGAGATTGGATCGAGGCCGACGAACGGCTCGTCGTAGAGCAGGATCTGCGGATCCATCACGATCGCGCGCGCGAGCGCGACGCGTCGCGCCATCCCGCCGGACAGTTCCGCCGGCATCAATCCGGCGGCGCCCCGCAGCCCGACGGACTGCAGCTTGGTCAGCACCAGGTGGCGGATGAGCCGCTCGGGCAGCCGGGTATGCTCGCGCAGCGGAAACGCGACGTTCTCGAACACGCTGATGTCGGTCAGCAGCGCCCCGTTCTGGAACAGCATGCCCATGCGTTGCCGCATCGCATAGAGCTGAGACCGCGACGACCGGGTGACCGCGACGCCGGCCACGTCGATCGACCCGGAGTCCGCGGTCGCCTGTCCGGTGATCAATCGCAGCAAGGTCGTCTTGCCGGTCCCGCTCGGTCCCATCACCGCGGTCACCTGGCCGCGCAGGACCTGCATGTCGAGACCGTCAAATATCGTACGGCCGCCGACCGAATAGCGGACGTCGCGCAAGTCGATGATCGGAGAAGTCGCGTTCACTATCGTCGGTTCCGTCGCGAACGCGCCCCGGGGTCTGCGTCGCGCACCCTCGTGAATCGGTGAGCCCTTGTCAATTGCCGTCGTCGCGCTCGGCGCGCGCCGTCCCATGCGATGTTTCGACCGGGCCGATCGCGATCCGTTCCGCGCGCGACGCGGGGTGCAGAGTCTACCAAAGACTCGCCCGGTCGGCCCGAATGCTGGCGCACCGGCGCAATCAGGACTAAACTAGTCCTAGTTCGGCGCCGGTGCTGTCCGGACACGCGCGATCCGGAGGTCGCCCGATGCTGCGAATGGGAAAAATGACCGACTACGCCACCGTGGTGCTCGCGGCGCTCGCCGACGACCCCGCACGGCAGTGCGCGGCCGCCGACCTCGCCGAGCGCACGCATCTGACCCAGCCGACGGTGAGCAAGGTGCTGAAGGGACTGCAGCGCGCCGGGATGGTGCATTCGGCACGGGGCACTCGCGGCGGCTATCGGCTCGCGCGCCGGCCGGATGAGATCACCGCCGCCGAGATCCTCGACGTGTTCGAAGGCCCGATCGCGATCACCGAGTGCAGCGCCGCGGCGAGCCAGTGCGGGATCGAGAAGCGCTGCCGCGTCGGCACCGCGTGGCAGCGGATCAACCAGGCGATCCGGCGCGAGCTCGAGGACGTCACCTTGCACGAACTCCTCGCTCCGGAACCGCCGACCCTGCGCGGCGGCTCGCTCGCGACTCGAATCCGCATCGTCGCGGCACGGTTATAACCTCTTCGCTCTCACGGAACGCCATCGTGTCCAGTAAAGCCCCCGACGTCGAAGACCTGTTGACCCGCAAGTACCAGCACGGGTTCGTGACCGACATCGAATCGGACAGTCTGCCGCCCGGCCTCGACGAGGGCGTCGTGACCGCGATATCGCACAGGAAGCGCGAGCCGCAGTTCCTGCTCGACTGGCGACTGAAGGCGTTCCGGCACTGGCTGACGATGCGCGAGCCGACCTGGGCGACGGTGCACCATCCGCCGATCGACTACCAGGCGATCTCCTACTACTCCGCGCCGCGGACGTCGGCCGACGCGCCGAAGAGCATCGAGGAGGTCGACCCGAAACTGCTCGCGACCTACGAGAAGCTCGGAATCCCCCTGCACGAGCGGGCGCGCCTCGCCGGTGTCGCGGTCGACGCGGTCTTCGACAGCGTGTCCGTCGCGACGACCTTCAAGGAAAAGCTCGCGAAGGCCGGGGTGATCTTCTGCTCGTTCTCGGATGCGGTCCGCGATCATCCGGAACTGGTCGAGCGCTACCTCGGCACCGTCGTGCCTCCCGCCGACAACTTCTTCGCCGCGCTGAACTCCGCGGTGTTCTCCGACGGGTCGTTCGTGTACGTGCCCGCGGGCGTGCGTTGCCCGATGGAGCTGTCGACCTATTTCCGGATCAACGCGGCGAAGACCGGCCAGTTCGAGCGCACCTTGATCGTCGCGGCCGAAGGGGCGTCGGTGAGCTATCTGGAGGGCTGCACCGCACCGATGCGCGACGAGAACCAGCTGCATGCGGCGGTCGTGGAACTGGTCGCGCTGGACGACGCGAAGATCAAGTACTCGACGGTGCAGAACTGGTATCCGGGCGACGAGCACGGCGTCGGCGGGATCTACAACTTCGTGACGAAGCGTGGCGAGTGCCGGGGTCGCAACGCGAAGATCTCCTG
The DNA here is from genome assembly GCA_028870355.1 of Gammaproteobacteria bacterium. Lineage (GTDB taxonomy): Bacteria > Pseudomonadota > Gammaproteobacteria > Steroidobacterales > Steroidobacteraceae > Bog-1198. The sequence goes on from JAGWPU010000086.1 coordinate 12,728, forward strand.
GACGCAGGTCGAGACCGGCTCGGCGATCACCTGGAAGTACCCGAGTTGCGTGCTCAAGGGCGACGGGTCGGTCGGCGAGTTCTACTCGGTCGCGGTCGCGAACAACTACCAGCAGGCCGATACCGGGACGAAGATGATCCACATCGGGCGCGACACCAAGAGCACGATCGTCTCGAAGGGCATCTCCGCGGGACACGCGGTCAACACCTATCGCGGCCTGGTGAAGGTGCTCCCGAACGCATCGGGTGCGCGGAATTTCACGCAGTGCGACTCGCTGCTGATGGGCAGCCAGTGCGCAGCGCACACCTTCCCGACCGTCGAGGTGCGCAATCCCGACGCGACCGTCGAGCACGAGGCCAGCACCTCGAGGATCGGCGAGGACCAGTTGTTCTACTGTCTGCAACGCGGCGTGTCGGCCGAGGACGCCGTGAACATGATCGTCAGCGGATTCTGCAAGGCGGTTTTCAAGGAATTGCCGATGGAGTTCGCAGTGGAGGCGCAAAACCTGCTCAGCGTGAGCCTGGAAGGCGCCGTCGGTTGAATTCGGTCCCGGAGTCACAACCAGTGTTGAAAATTTCCCAGCTGCGCGCGAACGTCGCCGGCCGAAACATCCTCAAGGGCGTCGACCTCGAGGTCCACGCCGGCGAAGTGCACGCGATCATGGGCCCTAACGGCTCCGGCAAGAGCACCCTCGTCCAGGTGCTCGCCGGCCGCGAGGACTACGAGATCACCGGCGGCAGCGTCGTCTTCGATGGCGCCGACCTGCTCGCGATGCCCGCCGAGCAGCGCGCCCGCCACGGGCTGTTCCTCGGGTTCCAGTACCCCGTCGAGATACCGGGGGTCAACAACGCGTACCTGCTGAAGGCGGCGCTGAACGCGAAGCGCAAGGCGGCCGGCCTCCCCGAGGTCGACGCGTACGAGTTCCTGAGCCTGATCAAGGCGAAGATGAAGTTCATGGGCATGGACGAATCGTTCCTGAGCCGGGGCGTGAACGAAGGCTTCTCCGGCGGCGAGAAGAAGCGCAACGAGATCCTGCAGATGCTCGTGCTCGAGCCGAAGCTCGCGCTGCTCGACGAAACCGACTCCGGGCTCGACATCGACGCGCTGAAGGTGGTCGCGAAGGGCGTGAACAGCCTGCGCGCCGCGGACCGGTCGATCGTGCTCGTGACCCATTACCAGCGGCTCCTGGATTACGTCGAGCCCGACCGGGTGCACGTCTTCGCGGATGGCCGCATCCTCAAGTCCGGCGACAAGTCGCTCGCGCTCGAGCTCGAGGCGCGCGGCTACGACTGGCTGCGCGAGGGCCGCGTCGCGTGAGCGCCGCCCGGGACAAGGATGCGGCGCTGCGTTCCTTCGAGGCCGCGTGGCACGCGCGCCCCGAGGACCGGATTGCGGCCACGCGCGCCGACGCGATGCGGCGATTCCTCGCGCTCGGCCTGCCGAGCCCGCGCGACGAGAGCTGGCGGCACACGAACCTGCGCGCGCTCGCGAGCCGCCCGTTCGCCGACGCCGAACCGGCGTCGTCCACGCGCACCTCCTGGCTCGCCGGCGTCTGCGCGGACCCGATCGCGCTCGTGAATGGGCGGCCCTCGCCCACCGCGCTCGGGCGGACCGGCGATCCCGCGCTGTCGATCGAGACGCTGCGTGCGTCGATCGATCGCGATCCGGCGTCGCTCGCCGCGCGTCTCGCATCGATCGGCGACGCGGAATCGGAACGCTGGGCCCTGCTGAACCGGGCGCTGTTCGTCGACGGCCTGCACGTGCGCATCGCCGGCCGCGTCGCCGCGCCGCTGCTGATCGTGCACTGCGCCGAAACGTCCCGGGATGATGCCGCGGTCCACTCGCGGGTGCTCGTCGACGTCGCCGCAGGCGCCGAGGCGACGATCATCGAGCATCACCTCGGTGGCAGCGGGCGTGCGACGCTCGTGAATCACGCGACGCAGCTGCATCTCGCCCCGGGCGCCTCGGTCGAGCACTATCGCGTGTTCTCCGGCGATGCCCGAACGACCCAGTTCGACGCGCTCGAAATCACGCAGGCCGCCGACAGCCGCTGCCGGCAGTTCACGGTCGCACTCGGCGGCGCGCTGCTGCGCGCCAATCTCAGCGGCCGGCTCGACGCGCCCGGCGCGGAGCACGACAGCTACTCGCTGCTCGTCGGCCACGGCGCGAGGCAGGTCGATTGCGTGAATGCGATCGTCCACGCCGCCTCGCGCACGACGAGCCGGCAGACCGCGCGCGCGCTGGCCGCGGGCACGAGCCGCGTGATATTCAACAGCCGCGTGCTGGTCGAGGCGGGCACGGCCGGCGCCGCATCGAACCAGTCCTCGCGCGGGCTGCTGCTGTCGCCGACCGCGGAGATCGACGCCCGCCCGCAGCTCGAGATCCTCGCGGACGACGTGAAGTGCGCGCACGGCGCGACCACCGGGCGGCTCGACCCGAACATGCTGTTCTACCTGCTCGCGCGCGGTATCGACCGCGCGGCCGCCCAGACCTTGCTGATCTACGCGTTCCTCGACGACCTGCTGACCGGGATGTCGATCCCGGGCGCACGGCGGGCGATCGAGGAAGCGCTGATCGAGGAATTGCCGGGCGCGGATCTGCTGAGGGCTTATCGATGAACGAAGCAGCGGCACGCACCCCCGCCCGGCCCGCGGAACCGGCTGCGTTCGACGTGGACGTGATGCGCCGGGAGTTCCCGGTGCTCTCGCGACGCGTGCACGGCCATCCCCTCGCCTACCTCGACAACGGCGCCTCTTCGCAGGCGCCGCGCGCGGTGATCGAGGCGGTCGACGACTACGCGCGTTCGCACCACGCGAACGTGCACCGCGGCGTGCACACGCTGAGCGAGGAAGCCACCGCACGCTACGAGGGGGCGCGCGACCGCGTCGCCCGCTGGCTGAACGCCGCGTCGCGAACCGAGATCGTGTTCACGCGCGGGACGACCGAGGCGGTGAACCTGGTCGCGCAGAGCCATGCGCGCCCACGGCTTCGCACCGGCGACGAGGTGCTGATCACCCACCTCGAGCACCACGCGAACATCGTGCCCTGGCAGATGGTCTGCGAGCAGACCGGCGCGAAGCTCGTCGTCGCACCGATCGACTCGCGCGGCGAGGTCGATCCGGAGGCGGTCGAGGCCCTGATGGGCCCGAAGACCCGCCTGTTCGCGTGCGCGCACGTGTCGAATGCGCTCGGCACCGTGCTCCCGGTCGAGCGTCTGGTCGCGAGTGCGCGGGCTCGCGGAATCGCGACCCTGGTCGACGGCGCGCAGGCGATCCCCCACTCGCGCGTCGACGTGCGCGCGCTGGGCTGCGATTTCTACGCGTTCTCCGGCCACAAGATGTTCGCGCCGACCGGGATCGGCGTGCTCTACGGGCGCGAGTCGATGCTCGAGCGCATGCCGCCGTGGCAGGGCGGCGGCGACATGATCCTCACGGTGAGCTTCGAACGCACGACCTACAATTCGCTGCCCTACAAGTTCGAGGCCGGCACGCCGAACATCGTCGGCGCGGTCGGCCTCGGCGCCGCGATCGATTTCCTCGACTCGATCGATCTGCGCGGAGCGCACGCACACGAGACGGCGCTGCTCGAGCATGCGCACGCCGCGCTCGCGCCGATCGCGGGGCTGAGGCTGATCGGTACCGCCCGCCGCAAGGCGAGCCTCGTGTCGTTCGTGATCGATGGCGTGCACCCCCACGATCTCGGCACCGTGCTCGACCAGGACGGGATCGCGATCCGTACCGGCCATCACTGCGCGATGCCGGTGATGGACTTCTTCGGCGTGCCGGCGACCGCCCGCGCGTCGTTCGCCTTCTACAACACGTTCGAGGAGATCGACCGCCTGGCGGTCTCGCTCGAGCGAGCGCGCCGCTTGTTCGGCGGGGATGTCGGCTGATGGAACTGAAGGATCTCTACCGCGACGTGATCCTCGATCACAATCGCACACCGCGCAACTTCGGCCCGCTCGAGGGCGCCTCGGCGAACGCCGCGGGCTCGAACCCGCTGTGCGGCGACCGGCTCACGCTGCACCTGCGAATCGCCGGCGACCGGATCGACGACGTTCGATTCGAGGGTCACGGCTGCGCGATCTCGACCGCGTCGGCATCGCTGATGACCGAGGCGATCAAGGGGCGGACTCGAGACGAGGCGCTCGCGCTGTTCGACCGCGTGCATGCACTGCTGACCGACGATGCGGCCGCGCCGGACGAGAGCCTGGGCAAGCTCGCGGCCCTGTCGGGTGTGCGGGAATTCCCGGCGCGGGTGAAGTGTGCGAGCCTGTGCTGGCACACGCTCGCGACCGCGCTGAAGTCGTCCGTGCCCGAATCGATCCCGGCCGTCTCGACCGAGTGATCCGGGAGATCCGATGCGCAACCACGAGAACGAGCCGATCGTCGTGCAACGTCCGACCCAGGCGATCGCGATTCCCTCCGGGGTCGAAGTCGAGTTGAAGCCCGGCGTGGTCGGCTACGTGACCCAGGCCCTCGGCGGCAGCTTCACGGTCTACATCGACGGCAATCTGTTCCGGATCGCCGGCGCCGACGCCGACGCGATCGGAATGACGCCCGTGAAGCCGCCCGAGCTGCCCCCGGGCGCGTCGGAGGCGGACATCCTGAACGTGATCTGGGACCAGCTGCGCACCTGTTACGATCCCGAGATCCCGGTGAACATCGTCGATCTGGGATTGATCTACGAGTGCACGCTCGCGCCGGGCCCCGACGGCCGCACCGCGATCATCAAGATGACCTTGACCGCGCCCGGCTGCGGCATGGGCGAGATCCTGGTGCAGGACGTTCGCGAGAAGGTGGAGATCGTGCCGACGATCGCGCGCGCCGAGGTCGAGCTGGTGTTCGACCCGCCGTGGAATCCGGCGATGATGTCCGAGGCCGCGCGCTTGCAGACCGGCATGCTGTGAGCGGGGTCGCTCGATGAGCTGGATCGACGTCGGTGCCGAAGCGGACCTCGAGCCGGGCCGCGCGATCGGCGTGCGCGCCGGTGCGCACTTCGTCGCGATCGCACGTTGCGAGGACGGCGTGCGGGCCGTCGACGACGTGTGCACGCACGACGGCGCGGAACTCTCGGGCGGCGAGGTCGAGGACTGTGAAGTCATCTGCCCGCGCCACGGCGCCCGCTTCTGCCTGCGGACCGGCGCTGCGCTGACGCCGCCCGCCTACGAGGCGATTCGCACGTACGAGGCGAAGATCGAGGGAGGCCGGATATGGGTCCGCACCGACGACTGACGCTCCTGCGGCACGGCAAGGCGCATCCGGCCGTCGACGGCGAAGACCATCTGCGCGCACTCACCAAGCGCGGCGAACGACAGGCCGAGGAGGTGGGGCGACGCCTGCGCGCGCGCGGCTGGATCCCGGATCGCATCCTCGCGAGCCCCGCGGCGCGCACCTGGGCGACCGCCGAGATCGTCGCCCGGGCCTGTGGTCTCGGCGCGCACGCGGTGCACCGCGCGGACGCGCTGTACGGCGCCGATCCCGAGACGATCTGGCGCGTCGCCACCGGCGGCGCCCGCGACGCCCGTCACGTGCTGGTCTGCGGCCACAATCCCGGCCTCAGCGACCTCGCGGGCCGATTCGGACCCCGTCCTGGCGCTCGCCGCCTGAGCACGGGCGCCTTCGCGAGCGCGCTCTGGGATCCGGGCGGATGGGATGAAATCGATCCCGAGGACGCGGTCCGCTGCGACTGCGAAGAGCCCGAGGACGACGCGGCGGATCCGCCCTCACGGGTTCACGACTGATCACGATGCAGGCGCAGCAGCCGGCGCCGGTCGCGCTTGTCCGGCCGGGAGTCGGGTCGCGGGCGAGATGCGGCCGCGAGTCGCTCGCTCTCGCGGAATGCGGCGCGGCGCGCCGCGCTCGCGTCGGTCTCGCGGTAGTGCGCGCGCGCCTCGGGCGCCGGCCCGCGGCGCTCGGGCAATCCGAGCACTTCGAATTCGGCGACGATGCCGCCGAGCGTGACCTCGAGGCGATCGCCGATCGCGACGCGCCTCGACGGCTTCGGTCGATCCCCATTGACGCGCACCTTCCCACCCCCGATCGCCTCCGTGGCCGCGCCGCGCGTCTTGTAGAAGCGCGCATGCCACAGCCACTTGTCGAGTCGGCGGTTTCCGGCGGATTCCTCGGTCACGGCTGGATATAATAAGGGACGCGAAAAAGCCGCGGCAAATGCCCGCGAATACGGAGTCTCGGTGAAGAGCGAATTCCTCGATCGACTGCGACGAGAGACCGCCGGCCTCGAGGCGGCGGGCTTGCTGAAGCGCGAGCGGATCATCGGCTCGCCGCAAGGGCCGACCGTGCGCCTGGCGGATGGTCGCGAGCTCGTGAACCTGTGCGCAAACAACTATCTGGGCCTCGCCGCGCATCCGGCGGTCGTCGCCGCGGCGCATCGCGCGCTCGACGAGTACGGCTACGGCATGGCCTCGGTGCGCTTCATCTGCGGCACGCAGAACGTGCACCGCACGCTCGAGGAACGCCTGGCCGCGTACCTGTCGATGGAGGATGCGATCCTCTATTCCTCCTGTTTCGACGCGAACGGCGGCCTGTTCGAGACCCTGCTGGACGAGCACGATGCCGTGATCAGCGACGCGCTGAACCACGCGAGCATCATCGACGGAATCCGCTTGTGCAAGGCCCGGCGCCTGCGCTACGCGAACAACGACCTCGGCGAACTCGAGGAACGCCTGCGCGAGGCGAGCGGCGCGCGCGTCCGGCTGATCGCGACCGACGGCGTGTTCTCGATGGACGGATCGATCGCGAGGCTCCACGGGATCTGCGACCTCGCCGACCGGTACGACGCGATGGTGATGGTCGACGATTCGCACGCGACCGGATTCATCGGCCCGCGCGGCCGCGGCACGCCCGAGGCCTGCGGCGTCGTCGGCCGGGTCGACATCCTCACCGGCACGCTCGGCAAAGCGCTCGGCGGGGCGAGCGGCGGCTACGTCGCGGCGCGCCGCGAGATCGTCGGCTGGCTGCGGCAGCGATCCCGACCCTACCTGTTCTCGAACAGCATCCCGCCGGTCGTCGCCGGCGCGACGCTGAAGGTGCTCGACCTGATCGAGGCGTCGGACGAGTTGCGCGAGCGGCTGCGCGCGAACGCACGGCACTTCCGCGCGCGCATGCAGGCGCTCGGATATCAGCTGCTGCCGGGCGAGCACCCGATCATCCCGATCATGCTGTACGACGCACCGCTCGCGGTGCGCCTCGCCGAGCGCATGCTCGCCGAGGGGGTTTACGTGATCGCGTTCTCCTACCCGGTGGTCCCGCAGGGTCAGGCCAGAATTCGCACCCAGATGAGCGCCGCGCACACCATCGAACAGCTGGACCGCGTGGTCGACGCGTTCGCGCGCGCCGGCCGCGATCTCGGCATCATCCACTAGGAGCCGCTGATGAAAGCATTGGTGAAATCACACGCCGAACCGGGCATCTGGCTCGAAGAGATCGCCGAGCCCGAGGTCGGCCACAACGACGTGCTGATCAGGATCCATCGCACCGCGATCTGCGGCACGGACATGCACATCTTCAACTGGGACGCATGGGCGCGCAAGACGATTCCGGTGCCGATGGCCGTCGGTCACGAATATTCCGGCGAGATCGTCGAGATCGGCAGCGAAGTGCGAGGCTTCGAGCCCGGCGATCGCGTCTCCGGCGAGGGTCACATCACCTGCGGGCATTGTCGCAACTGTCGTGCGGGTCGCCGGCACCTGTGCCGCAACACGCGCGGCGTCGGGGTGAATCGCGCGGGTGCATTCGCCGAATACCTCGCGATCCCGGCGTCGAACGTGTTCAAGCTGTCGCCGGCGATCGACGACGAGGTCGCCGCGATCCTCGACCCGTTCGGCAACGCGACCCACACCGCGCTCGCGTTCAACGTCGTCGGCGAGGACGTGCTGATCACCGGTGCGGGACCGATCGGCATCATGGCGGTCGCGATCGCGCGCCACTGCGGCGCGCGCCACATCGTGATCACCGACGTGAACGACTACCGGCTCGCGCTCGCGGAGCGGATGGGCGCCACCCGCGCGGTGAACGTCGCGCGCCAGTCGCTCGACACCGTGATGAAGGAGCTCGCGATGGAGGAAGGGTTCGACGTCGGATTCGAGATGTCGGGCAATCCGGCCGCGCTGCGCGAGATGCTGCGAACGATGAACCACGGCGGGAGCCTCTCGCTCCTCGGCATTCCCCCCGAGGAAACCGCGATCGACTGGAATCAGGTGATCTTCAAGGGACTCGTGATCAAAGGCATCTACGGCCGGGAGATGTTCGAGACCTGGTACAAGATGGCCAGCATGTTGCAGAGTGGTCTCGACGTGCGGCCGGTGATCACCCACCGGCTCGGCATCCGCGACTTCCGCGAGGGCTTCGAGATCATGAACTCGGGGCGGTCCGGGAAAGTCGTGCTCGACTGGGCCGCACTGTGAAGCGGGCTCAGTCGGCCGGCGCGCCGCACCAGCAGTACGCGTAGATCCCGCGCGGATCGTTGAAGCGCGCGAGTTCGCGCGCGCGCTCGACCAGTGGCTCGAGCGCGGAGCCCGCGAACGGCACCGCGCCGGGCAGCCAGCCGGCGTCGCGCCCCCAGACGAGCGCCGCCGAACGCAACTGCATCAACAGCTCGTCACGGAAGCCGAGCGGCGGCTCGATGTAGTCGATGGCGTACGGGCCGCGGATGCGCGCGATCTTCGCCGCGGCGGCGATCGCCCGCTTCAACCCGCCGAGATGGTCGACGAGCCCCAGATGGCGCGCGTCGACGCCGGACCAGACCCGGCCCTCGGCGACCTTCTCAACGTCGGCGACGCTCATGCGCCGTCCCTCGGCGACCCGCTGCAGGAACTGCGCGTAGGCGTGGTCGACCGAACTCTGCAGCATCTGCTTCTCGCCGTCGCTCAAGGGCCGGTCGATGCGGCCCATGCCGGCGAGCGGCGTCGTGCCGATCCCGTCGACCGCGACACCGAGCTTGGCGAGGGTGCGCTGGAAGGTCGGCACCACGGCGAACACGCCGATCGAACCGGTCAGGGTCGTCGGGCTCGCGAAGATCTCGTTCGCACCGGACGAGATGTAATAGCCTCCCGACGCGGCGTAGCTGCTCATCGACACGACGACCGGCTTGCCCGCGCGGCGCACGCGCAGCACGGCCCGGAGGATCTGTTCCGACGCGAACAGGCTGCCGCCGGGGCTGTCGACCCGCATCACGACCGCCTTGACCGCCGGATCGTACTCGGCTTCGCGCAGCAGGTCCGAGGTGCTCTCGCCGCCGATCGCGCCCGGAGGCTGGCGTCCGTCGAGGATGTCGCCGGCCGCGACGATCACCGCGACGCGATCGCGGGGCTTGGAGCGGAACAGGTGCTTCGCCCGTACCGCGCTCAGGTAGGATTCCATCGAGATCGCCTGGTAGGAGTGCGTGTCGGAATTCGTTCCGACCCACTTCGCGACCTCGCGATCCACCTGGTGGCGGGTCATGAGCTGGGTGACCAGCCGCTGCTGCAGCGCGAGACGTGCCGCATCGCCGTTCACGCTCTGCAGCGCCAGCGGCTCCGTGTTCACGTAGTCCTGGATCGCACCCGGCGGCAGACCGCGCGCACGCGTGACGTCGCGCTGATACTCGCTCCACAGCGTCCCGAGCCAGGCTTGGCTCTCGGTGCGCTCGCTCGCGCCCATGTCGGTGCGCGAGTACTGGTCGGTGTAGCTCTTGAAGGTCCCGGCCCGGAAGATGTTCACGTCGACGCCGAGCCGGTCGATCGCGGTCTTCAGGTACATCCGGTAATAGTCGAATCCGTCGATCGACACCGATCCGAGCGGATCGAGATCGACCTCGCTCGCCTGGGCCGCGAGGTAGTACTGCGTCTGGTCGAGCGAGTTCGCGGTCGCGATCACGGGCTTCCCGGACTTGCGGAAATCACGGATCGCCGCGCCGATCTCCTGCAGCTTCGACAGCCCGGACGGCGCGAGCTGGTCGAGCACGAGCACGAGCGCCTTGATTCGCGGGTCGCCCTTCGCCGCCTCGATCGCGTCGATCACGTCCCGCAGACGGGTCTGCCGGCTCGACCCACCGGACGCCTCGCCGAGCGCGCGACGCAACGGATCGACGGCGGCCTGCTCGACGAGCTGGCCGCGCGGCTTGATCACGAGCGCCGCGGAGTCCGGGACGATCGGGATCGAGGTATGAAGCGCCGCGAGCAGGAAGCCGAAGATCAGCAGCAGCAACAGCAGATGCAGCGCCTTGCGGATCCGGTCGAGGATCCGCCAGACGAGCGAGAACACGCTGCCGACTGCCGCTGCGAATTTCACCGGGGATTCCGCCGCTGCACCGAGCGCCGGTCCGCGACCGCGAGGCGTCTCAGATCTTCTCTTCGATCCGCGCCGCCTTGCCGGACAGCTCGCGCAGGTAGTAGAGCTTCGCGCGACGCACCGCGCCGCGGCGCTTCACGCTCACCTCGCTGATCCACGGGCTGTGCGTCTGGAACACGCGCTCGACGCCTTCGCCGTGTGACACCTTGCGCACCGTGAACGAGGAGTTCAGGCCGCGATTCTTCTTCGCGATCACGACGCCCTCGTAGGCCTGCATGCGCTCGCGGTCGCCCTCGACGACCTTCACCTGCACGACGACGGTGTCGCCGGGATTGAACTCGGGAAAATTCGCCTTTTCCCGTTCGCCGTTCAACTGCTGGATGATCTTGTTCACGTTATCGACCTCGTCGTTGAATCATCGTCTTCCCGACCGGCGCGCCGCGCGCGCTCGGCCTTGTATTCCTCGAGCAATGCCCGCTCCTCGGCGCTCAGCACGCGCCGCTCGAGCAAGTCCGGACGACGCAGCCACGTCCGGCCGAGCGCCTCGCGCAGGCGCCATCGCCGGATCGCGGCGTGATCGCCCGTCAAGAGCACCTCGGGCACCCGTCGCCCGCCGGTCTCCACCGGCCGCGTGTAGTGCGGCCAGTCGAGCAGTCCGTCGCTGAACGACTCCTGCTCCGCGGACTGCGCCGCGCCGAGCGTCCCCGGCAGCAAACGGGCGACCGCATCGATCACCACCAGCGCGGGCAGCTCGCCGCCCGAGAGCACATAATCGCCGATCGACCAACGCTCGTCGATCTCGGCCTCGAGCAAGCGCTCGTCGATCCCTTCGTAGCGACCCGCCAGCAACACGAGCCCCGGCTCCCGCGACGCCTCGCGCGCGAGCGCCTGATCGAACCGACGGCCGTCCGCGCCGAGCGCGACCCGACGCACCGGTCCCGCGAAACTCCCGACCGCCTCGCGCAACGCGCTCGCGGTCGGCTCGACCTTCAGCACCATCCCCGGCCCGCCGCCGTACGGCCGGTCGTCGACGGTCCGGTGCGGATCCGTCGCACGATCGCGCGGATCGAAGCACTCGACCGTCAGCGCTCCGCGCACGATCGCGCGACCCACGACCCCGTGGGCGAGCGCATCGCGCACCATCCCCGGGAACAGCGTGACGACCGCGATGCGCATCGCGCTCACCCCGGCGATTCGTCCCAGTCGACGATCACGCGTCGTGCGTCGCGGTCGACGCGCCGCAGGTGGCGCGGCACCGCCGGTATCAACAACTCGCCGCGGCCCCGGACGACCATCAGCGGATGTGCCGGCGTGTCGACGAAATGGTCGACCGACCCCAGCTCCCGGCCGGAGGCGTCGACGACCCGGAAGCCGATCAGGTCCGCCCGGTAATGCTCGCGCGGCCCCTGCGCCGGCAGCGCGGTCCGCGGAACACCGAGCTCGGCGCCGACCAATGCCGCCGCGCCGTCGCGATCTTCGACACCGGCGAACTTCGCGGTCAACCGTCCACCACTGCGACCTCGGGCCTCGATCCGGCAGCGACTCAGGCTACCGCGATGCAACAGACGCAGGTCGGCATACTCGAACAAGCGGTCCGCCGGATCGGTGTCCGATCGAAGCTTGACCCACCCCTTGATGCCGAACGGCGCGGTGACCGCGCCGAGCACGACGAGCGGCGCTTCGCTGTCGGCCACCGCAGCGCCGCCGCGGTCAGGCCGACGGCTGGCGGTACGTCTTGACCAGTTGCTTCACACGATCGGACAGGTGGGCGCCGCGGCCGACCCAATGTTCGATGCGTGCGACGTCGAGACGCAACTTCGTCTCCCCGCCCCGCGCGACCGGGTTGAACAAGCCGACGCTCTCGAGGCTCGTGCCGCCCTGCCGCTTGCGGCTGTCGGTCACGACGACGTGATAGAACGGCATCTTCTTGCCACCGCGCCGGGTCAAACGGATCGTCACCATCGCTTTGATTCACCTTGGGAAAAACGAGCCGCTTATCTTAGCCTGCGGGCGCGCTCGAGAGCAAGGCTCCTCAGGGGCCGAATCCGGGCGGGAGTCGGCCCGCCATCCCGCGCATCATGTTCCGCAGCATTCCGCCCTTCGCGAGCTTCTTCATGGTCTTGTGCATCTGATCGAACTGCTTCAGGAGCCGATTCACTTCCGGCAGCGGCACGCCCGCGCCCGTCGCGATGCGCCGCTTGCGCGAGCCGTCGATCGTCTCCGGCCGCCGCCGCTCACGCGGCGTCATCGAATCGATGATCCCGATCTGTCGCTTCAGCGCCTTCGCATCGATCGCGCCGGCCGCCTTCGCCGCGTTCGCCTGCAACTGCGCCGGCAGCTTGTCGAGCACCGCCGCCATCCCGCCCATGCGCTGCAGCTGGCTCAGCTGGTCGCGCAGGTCGCCGAGGTCGAAGGACTTGCCGGTGTGCAGCTTCTTCGCGAGCTTCTCGGCCTTGTCGCGATCGACCTGCTCCTGCACCTGCTCGACGAGCGAGACGACGTCGCCCATCCCGAGGATCCGCGACGCGATGCGCTCCGGCTGGAACGGCTCGAGCGCCTCGGTCTTTTCGCCGGTACCGATGAAGCGGATCGGCTTGCCGGTCACCTGCCGGACCGACAACGCGGCGCCGCCCCGCGCGTCGCCGTCCGCCTTCGTGAGGATCACGCCGGTGAGGCTCAAGGCCTCGTTGAACGCCCGCGCCGCGTTCACCGCGTCCTGGCCGGCCATGCTGTCGACGACGAACAGCCGCTCGTGCGGGTGGATCGCGGCCTCGAGTTCGCGGACCTCCGCCATCATCTCGGCGTCGACGTGCAGACGGCCGGCGGTGTCGATCAGCAGCACGTCGTAGGCGCCGCGGGTCGCCTCGTCGAGCGCTCGACGGGCGATCGCGAGCGGCGCCTCGTCGGCGGTGGACTCGGCGAATCCGGCACCGACCTGCGCCGCGAGGGTCTTCAACTGCAGGATCGCGGCCGGGCGGTACACGTCGGTGCTCACGAGCAGCACCTTGCGACGTTCCTTGTCGATCAGCCAGCGCGCGAGCTTGCCGGCGCTGGTCGTCTTGCCGGCGCCCTGGAGCCCGGCGAGCATCACGACCACGGGCCGCTGCGCCCGCAGGTCGAGCCCCGTGCTCTTCTCCCCCATCAGCCGGATCAGTTCGTCGTGGACGATCTTGATGAACGCCTGCCCCGGCGTGAGGCTCTTCGACACCTCGGCGCCGACCGCGCGCTCGCGGACCGCGTCGGTGAAGCTCTTCACGACCGGCAGCGCGACGTCGGCCTCGAGCAGCGCGAGCCGGACCTGGCGCACGGTGTCGGCGAGGTTCTCCTCGGTCAGGCGCCCGCGTCCGGAGAGATTGCGCAGCGCGGTCGACAGTCTTTCGGTGAGTTGGTCGAACATGACCGCTAGTATAGCCGCGCTGGGACGCGGCACGCCGTTGTGTCATCATCGCGCTCGAGAAAATAGCGCTAAGTTGGCCGTGATCGTCCCCCTCACTCTGTTCGTCCTGTACGCCGCGGGCGCCTGGTTGATGCTCCGCAGCGTGAGCGACCGGCGCCTGACCCCGGCTGCGTGGGCGCTGTCGTTCGGCGCGATCCTCGCTCACAGCGCCGCGATCGCGCACCTGATGCGCCGCGTCGGTCCGTTCTCGATCGGGCTGCTCGAGGCGATCTCGCTGCTCGCCTGGACGCTCGCGGTGCTCGCATGCCTGATCGCGATCGAGCGCCGGTACCGGGTGCTCGGCGCGATCCTGCTCGGCAGCGCCGCGGTCGGCGCGACGGCGACCGGCAATGGCGAGAAGTTCCACGTCGACCACGTGCCCGAGTGGGAGCTGTCGGCACACATCCTGCTGTCGATGGCCGCCGCGGCGTTGCTGTTCGCGGCCGCCGTGACCGCGACGATGCTGGTGCTGCTCGACCGGCGGCTGCGCAGCCGCCGGATCGCGAACCTGCCGAGCCTGCTGCCGCCGATCGACGTGCTCGAGACCGTGCTGTTCCGGTTGATCGGCACCGGCTTCGCGCTGCTCACGCTCGCGCTGGTCACCGGCTTCGCGTTCGTGACCAACCTCTTCGAGCAGCACCTCGTTCACAAGACCGTGCTGTCGCTGATGGCCTGGGTGCTGTTCGCGATCCTGCTGTTCGGTCGGGTGCGCTACGGCTGGCGAGGCCGGTCCGCGGTGCGCTTCACCCTGTGGGGCTTCGGCATCCTCGTGCTCGCGTACTTCGGCTCCAAGTTCGTGCTCGAGGACATCTTCGGACGGCACTGGGGATGACCCCGTCGCGCCGGTGATGTTCCATCCGTCACTGACCACGCTGTTCGCGTCGCTCGCCGCGCTGCTGCTCGCCGCGGCGTTCCTCGCCGGGAGCGAGACGGCGTTGATGAGCCTGAACCGCTACCGGTTGCGCCACGCGGCGCAGGCCGGCAACCGTGGCGCGCGCCTCGCCGAGGGCTTGCTCGCGAAGCCGGACCGGCTGATCGGCCTGATCCTGCTGCTGAACACCAGCGTGAACGTGATCGCCCCGATGCTCGTCGGCGTGATCGCGCTGCGGCTCGGCGGGGAGGTGCTGCTCGTGGTCGGGGTGGTCGGGCTGACGGTGGTGATGCTGGTGTTCTGCGAGGTGGGACCCAAGACCTTCGCGGCGCTGCATCCGGAGCGCCTCGCGCTGCCGGCCGCCTACGTGTACGCCCCGCTCCTGCGACTGCTCTACCCGTTCGTGTGGGCGACGAATCTTCTCGCGAACGGCACGCTGCGGCTGTTCGGCGTGTCGGCACAGCAGAGCGGGCACGCGCTCAGCGGCGAGGAATTGCGCACCGTGCTCGCCGAGGCGAGCGCGATGATCCCCCCGCGCCACCGGCAGATGCTCGTCGGGATCCTCGACCTGGAGCGGGTCACGGTCGAGGACATCATGGTGCCGCGCGCCGACGTCGTCGGGATCGATCTCGAGGACGACTGGGACGAGATCGTCGAGCGCCTGCGGCAGACCCAGCACACCCGGCTGCCGGTGTACGAAGGCGAGATCGACCGGATCGTCGGCCTGCTGCACATGAAGAACGTCGTCCACGCGCTCGCGCGCGGCCGTCTCGATCGCGACGCCCTTCGGGCCGCGGCGACCGCCCGCGACGTGTACTTCGTGCCATCGGGAACGCCGCTGAACACGCAACTGCTGAATTTCCAGCGGGACAAGCGTCGGCTCGCGTTCGTCGTCGACGAGTACGGCGACGTGCAGGGCCTCGTGACCCTCGAGGACATCCTCGAGGAAATCGTCGGCGAGTTCACGACCGATCCGGCGACGATGATGCACAAGGACGTGCATCGTGACGCCGACGGCAGTTTCGTCGTGAACGCCGCGGCGAACGTGCGCGCGCTGAACCGCTCGATGCGCTGGGACCTGCCGATCGACGGACCGAAGACGCTGAACGGTCTGATCCTCGAGTTCCTCGAGACGATCCCGGACCCCGGAACGACGCTGAAGCTCGCCGACTACACGCTCGAGGTGCTGCAGACCGGCGACAACGCGGTGAAGACCGTCCGGGTGCAGCCGCCACCGGCCGCGAGCGCACGCGCCGCGCCGGCCGGCTGATCCGTCTCAGCCGGCGCGCTCGGCCTCGAGCGCCTCGGCGAGGCGCTTCACGGCGCGCACGCGCATCCCCTCCGGCGGGCGCCGCGGCGCGTTCGCCGCGGCGACGATCGCGGTGCCGAACCCGTGCTTCGCGGCTTCCTGCAGGCGCTCCTCGCCGAACGGGACCGGCCGGATCTCCCCGGCAAGGCCGATCTCGCCGAAGGCGACCAGCGAGTGCGACACCGGGCGGTCCTCGAGGCTCGAGCGCGCGGCCAGCACGATCGCGAGATCCGCCGCGGTGTCGTCGATGCGCACCCCGCCGACCACGTTCGCGAACACGTCCGCGCCCTGGAATGCAAGGCCGCCGTGCCGGTGCGCGACCGCGAGCAGCATCGTCAGGCGATTGCCGTCGATGCCGACCGCCACGCGCCGGGGACTACCGCCGATCCCCGCGTCGACGAGCGCCTGGACCTCGATCAACAACGACCGGGTGCCCTCGCGCAGCACCGTGACGACGCTGCCGGCCGCGGGTTGCGGATCGCGCGACAGGAAGATCGCGGACGGATTCTTGACTTCCCGCAGCCCCTCTCCGGCCATCGCGAACACGCCGATCTCGTTCGCGGCGCCGAACCGGTTCTTCACCGACCGCAGGATCCGGAAACGGCTGCCGGTGTCGCTCTCGAAGTACAGCACCGTATCGACCATGTGCTCGAGCACCCGGGGACCGGCGATCTGCCCCTCCTTCGTCACGTGCCCGACGAGCAGCACCGCGGTCCCGGTGCGCTTCGCGTGACGCACGAGCAGCGCGGTGCACTCGCGCAGCTGCGCGACCGACCCCGGCGCGGACACGACGCCCTCGGTGTAGGTCGTCTGGATCGAGTCGACGATCAGCACGCGGGCGTCGATCGCGCGGGACGCCTCCAGGATCTGCTCGACGCAGGTCTCGGCGAGCAGGCGCGAGGTCGATTCCTCGAGCCCGAGGCGACGGCCCCGCAGCGCGACCTGCTGCAGCGACTCCTCGCCGGTCGCGTACAGCACCGGCCCGGCCGCCGCGAGCGCCGCGGCCGCCTGCAGCATCAACGTGGACTTGCCGATCCCCGGATCGCCGCCGAGCAGCGTCACGGACCCGGCGACCAGACCGCCGCCGAGCACCCGGTCGAGTTCCCCGGACCCGGTCGCGACACGGACCGGCGAGCCCAATGACTCGGCGGCGAGCGTCGACGGCACCGCCGTCTCGACGCCGACGCCCCCCCGGCCGCGCCGCGGAGTCCCGGCCGGCGCGGACGCGGCGACGAGGGTGTTCCACTCGCCGCAGGTGCCGCACTGACCTTGCCATTTCGGCGAGACGCTGCCGCAACTGCCGCAGACGAATACCTCGCGCGTCTTCGCCATGCCGATCCTTTCGTGTCGATTTTGTGAGCTTAGCATTGCCGTGCCCCTCGCCCGATCCCCTATACTGCCAGCCGATGTCGAGCGGGATCATGTCCATTCAATGAGAAAGATCGGCTTGATCGCTGCGATCGCCGGCGCCGCGATCGTCGCGCTGTCCGTCGCGCTGCGGCTACTGGGCGAGCACGGCCCCTGGATCTGGCTCTCCGGCAGCATGCTGCTCGCCGGCGCGACCGCAACGCTCGCGTTCGCGCGATTCGGCGGCGGCGGCGCCCGGCCGAGCGCAACCGGGGGATCGCGCCCGCCCGGCGCGGATACCGCGCGGCTGCTCGACAACTTCGAGCAGCGTTTCGCGGAGCTGAAGGCCCGCAAGCCGAACGCGACGGTGCTCGGCGATCTGTACGCGCTCGGCACCCAGCTCGAACAGCGCGGACGCCTGCTGCAGGCGACCGCGGTCTTTCGCCACCTGACGCGTGTCGACTCGGGTTATCGCGACGTCACCGCGCGTCTGCAACGCCTGATGGACGCCGACCGGGCGTCGTTGCGGACCGGCCCGGTGCGCAGCCCCGCGCGCGACTCGGCCCCGCCCGCCGGCGCCGCCACCAGGTCGTCCGCGCCCCCCGCCACGCGCCCGGCGAGCCCGGCGCGTTCGGTCGAATCGCCCGCGACGCCCGCGACGGGCGACCCGGACGGCGGCACCGGGGCACCGGCGCAACTCGGTCGCTACCGGCTGGAACGGGAGATCGGCCGCGGCGCGATGGGCGTCGTGTACCTCGGACGGGACCTCGCGATCAACCGCCTGGTTGCGATCAAGGCGATTCCGCTCGCCAGCGAATTCAGCGAAGCCGAGCTCGCGGAGGCGCGATCCCGGTTCTTCCGGGAAGCGGAAACCGCGGGCCGCCTGAACCATCCGAACATCGTGACGATCTACGACGTCGGCGAGGAGCGCGGGCTCGCCTACATCGCGATGGAGTACCTGAAGGGGCAGCACCTCAGCGAATACGCCGCCCCGAGCCGGCTGCTCGAGCCGCGCAAGGTCGTCGATCTCGTGAAGCGCACCGCCGAGGCGCTGAATTTCGCGCACAAGCAGCAGGTCGTGCACCGGGACATCAAGCCGGCGAACCTGATGTACGATCCAGCGACCGACGTGCTGAAGATCACCGACTTCGGGATCGCGCGGATCACCGATGCCGGCAGCACGCGGACCGGGATCGTGCTCGGCACCCCCTCGTTCATGTCGCCGGAACAGCTCGAAGGGCGAACTGTGACCGGGCACTCGGACTTGTTCTCGCTCGGTGTTAGCCTCTTCCAGCTGTTGACCGGGCACCTGCCGTTCACCGCCGACTCGATGACGGGGCTGATGCACCAGATCGCGGAGAAGCCGCACCCGCCGTTGCGCGCGTATCGCCCGGATCTGCCCGCCTGCCTCGAATCGATACTCGACCGGGCGCTCGCGAAGGCGCCCACCGCGCGATTCGACAACGGTGCGCAGATGGCGGCCGCGCTCGAGGATTGCAAGGCGCACCTGCCGAGCGGAACTCCGTGAACCCTACGAGAGCCACGAGACCCACGTGCCGACCACGATGAACTTGCGCGGAAAGATCAGCAGCGTCGCGTTGAGCGATACGGGGAAGGTACGCGAGCACAACGAGGACGCGATCGCCGCCGAGGCCGAGATCGGCCTGTTCGTACTCGCCGACGGCATGGGCGGCTACAACGCCGGCGAGGTTGCGAGCGGCATCGCGGTGAAGACGATCATGAACCTCGTGCGGGACGCGCTCGCGCGCGAGGACCTGTCCGCGAACGACCCCGAGACGGGGCTCACCCGCCCGAGCATCATCCTGCGTGACGCGATTCACAGGGCGAACAACATCATCTACCACACGTCGCGAACGCAGCCACAATGCGAGGGAATGGGAACGACCGTGGTCGCCTGTCTGTTCCACGACAACCGGGTGTCGATCGCGCACGTCGGCGACTCGCGGCTCTACCGGCTGCGGGACAACCGGTTCGAACAGCTCACGCTGGACCACTCGCTGCTCCAGGAGCTCGTCGACCGGGGTTTCTACTCACAGCAGGAGGCGCAGCGGGCATCGAACAAGAACTACGTGACCCGTGCGCTCGGGGTCGAGGAGACCGTACAGGTCGAAATCAACGAGGAACCGGTGCACGCGCGTGACTATTACGTGCTCTGTTCCGATGGCCTGTCCGACATGCTGGAAGACGAAGACATCCATCTGACGATCAATACATTCAGCGACAATCTGGATATTGTCGCCAAGCAATTGATTCAATTATCGAATGATAATGGCGGACGGGACAATATCTCGGTGATCATGGCGCGGATCGACGAGCCGTTTCCTGCGCATCGCGGTATATTTGACAAAATATTGGGATGGTTCGGCTAACGACATGGGAGTCTGAATGGCACGCCTGATGCTTAGTCTGGACGGTCAAGTCCTCGCGGAATACAACATGAACAAGGAGCGCTACACGATCGGGCGCCTCCCGGACAACGACATCCGGATCGACAACCCGGCGGTCAGCGGCCACCACTCCCTGATCATCAACATCCTCAACGACTCGTTCCTCGAGGACTTGAACAGCACCAACGGCACGTACGTGAACGGGAAGCTGATCAAGAAGCACGCGATGCAGCACGGCGACGTGATCACGGTCGGCCACCATCAGCTGCGCTATATCGACAGCCAGGAGGACAACGCCTCCCAGGAAGAATTCGAGAAGACGATGGTGATCACCCCGAGCAGTCAGGGTGAGGACCGGATCCGTCGCGTCGGCCAGGCGGTCGATCGCGCCGCGGCGACCACCGCGGCGGCCGCGACCCGCAAGCCGAACCCGGCGCCCGAGGTGGCGGCAGCGCTGCCGAAAGCGAAGCTCCAGGTGCTGAGCGGCGCGTTCGCGGGTCGCGAGCTCGAGCTCACCAAGGCATTGACCACGCTCGGCCGACCGGGCATCCAGGTGGCCGCGATCACGCGGCGTGCGGAAGGCTACTACATCGTGCACGTCGACAGCGGCAAGGAGAACGACTTCCCGCTGGTGAACGGCGTTCCGATCGGCCCGCAGGCGCGCAAGCTCGCCGACAACGACATCGTGCAGTTGGCGGGAGTGAAGATGGGGTTCTTCGAGAGCTAGCCCCCCTCGACCGCGACCCGCTGGCTGATCCCGCACAGGAGCTCGTACGGGATCGCGCCGGCGGTCGCGGCCACCACCTCGACCGGCAATCCCGGCCCCCACAGCACGACCGGCTCGCCGACCCGAACCACGGGCTCGAGGTCGGTCGCATCGATCGCGAGCATGTCCATCGACACCCGCCCCGCGAGCGGCAGGCGCCGTCCCCGCAGCCGCACGGCGGCGTCCGTCCCGACACTGCGCGGGTACCCGTCACCGTACCCGATCGCGGCGATCGCGAGCGTCGTCGCACGCCGCGCGGTCCACGCGCCGCCATAGCCGACGCGGGCGCCCGGTGCGATCTGCTTCACCGCGATGACCTGGGACCGGAGCGTCATCGCCGGTCGCAGGCCATGATCCGCGCCGACCGCGCCCCGCATCGGCGAGGCGCCATACAGCAGCAGTCCCGGCCGGACCCAGTCCGCGCGCGCGGCCGGCACGTTCAGCAGCGCCGCGGAATTCGCGATGCTGCGCTCCCCGGGCAGGCCTCGGGTCGCCGCCTCGAAGCGCGCGAGCTGCGCCGCAGTCGCCGTGCTCCCCGGCTCGTCGGCGCTCGCGAGATGGGTGAACGAATGGACCGGCCCGCGCACCGCATCGAGCGCGCCGAGCGCGGCGCGCGCCGCAGCGGCATCGCCCGCCTCGAAACCGAGCCGGTTCATCCCGGTGTCGATCTTCAGCCAGACCTTGAAGCTCGCGGGTGCGGCCCCTCGCAGCAGATCGATCTGCTCGGCCGAGTGCACGACCAGATCGAACCGGAATTCGGCCGCGGCATCGCGCTGGTCGGCGTCGAACACCCCTTCGAGCACCACGATCGGCTGCGCGATCCCCGCGCGGCGCAGCGCGACCCCCTCCTCGACCCGCGCGACCGCGAACGCGTCGGCCTCGGCGAGCGCACGGGCGACCGGCACCAGACCGTGCCCGTACGCGTTCGCCTTCACGACCGCCATCACCCGCGAGCCCTGCGCACGGGCGCGCACGAGACTCAGGTTGTGCCTGAGCGCGGACGTGTCGATCGTCGCGCTCGCCATCGGTCGGATCGGTCGGGACAAGCGGGAAAGCGCTCCGTCGCGGCGGGAGGCCGGCGTGTCGAGGGGCGGTAGTATAACGGCGCGCCCGAAGGCTCCAAGCCACCCGGCGCCCCCGATCTCACCGGGGTGGCCTGGCGCCGCCCGCCGAATCGCCCTCCCCGGCGCCCGGCGCCGCCCGCCGGATCAAAAAATTTCGACAGGCGCGCGGCGACGTGGCAGACTCCGCGCCCTGGCGCGTTGGGCCGGCCGGTCCGTGCGCTCGCGTTTCATCAACACAGGCAACGGAAGATCGATTATGCCCCGTCAAACCCCGCTCTCCGATATTCGCAATATCGGCATCATCGCCCACGTGGACGCCGGCAAGACCACGACGACCGAGCGAATCCTGTACTACACGGGGCGCAAGCACACGATCATCGACATCCACGACACGAAGGATCTGAAGACGTCGACGACGACCGACTACCTCGAACAGGAACAGAAGCGCGGGATCACGATCCAGAGCGCCGCCGTGTCGGCGTTCTGGCGCAAGAAGAAGATCAACCTGATCGACACCCCGGGCCACGTCGACTTCACGATCGAGGTGAACCGAAGCCTGCGCGTGCTCGACGGCGCGGTCGTCGTGTTCGACGGAGTCGCCGGCGTCGAGCCGCAGTCCGAGACCAACTGGCGTCTCGCCGACAACTATGGCGTGCCGCGAATCTGCTACGTGAACAAGATGGACCGTAGCGGCGCGAACTTCCTGCGTTGCGTCGACAGGATCAAGAAGCGCCTCGGCGCCCGCCCCCTGCCGATCCAGATCCCGATCGGCTCGGAGGACAACTTCCGCGGGATGGTCGACCTGGTCGAGATGAAGGCGCTGGTGTGGGACTCGGACGACAAGGACGCGGTCTGGCAGGTCCTCGACGTGACCCCGGACCTCGCCGACAAGCTGCAGATCACCGTTCCGACGGACCGCCAACTGCTCGCGAACATCGAGAAGTTCCGCTCCGAGCTCGTCGACACCTGCCTCGAGCAGGACGACGCGGCGATGGAAGCCTATATCAACGACGGCGCGGTGCCGTCCGCGGACGTGCTGCGCGCCGCGCTGCGCAAGGGCACCCTGACCTCCGCGTTCAACCCGGTCCTGTGCGGTTCCTCGTACAAGAACAAGGGGGTGCAACAGGTCCTCGACGCGGTCATCGACTACCTGCCGGCCCCGACCGACGTCGCGGCGATCAAGACCGTCGACGCCGACGGTCATCCGATCGGCGAACGCCGGTGCTCGGACGACGAGCCCTTCTCCGCGCTCGCATTCAAGGTGATCAACGACGCCTACGGCGCCCTCACCTTCGTGCGCGTCTACTCCGGCGTGCTCGCCAAGGGCATGTCGGTGCAGAACACGACCCGCGGCAAGCGCGAGAAGATCGGCCGCATGGTCGAGATGTTCGCGAAGGAAGCGAACGCGATCGAGGAAGCGCGTGCCGGTGACATCATCGCGCTGGTCTCGCTCGCGGAGACCGAGACCGGCGACACGCTGTGCGACGCCGCGAATCCGGTGATCCTCGAGCGCATGCGCTTCCCGGACCCGGTGATCAGCGTATCGGTCACCCCGAAGGTCAAGGCCGACCAGGAGAAATTCTCGAACGCGCTCGGCAAGATGGTCCGTGCCGATCCCTCACTGCATCTCGAGACCGATCGCGAGACCGGTCAGACGATCCTGCGCGGCATGGGCGAACTGCATCTCGAGGTCACGCTCGACCGGATGCGCACCGAGTTCGGCGTCGAGGGCAACATGGGCGAGCCCCAGGTCGCCTATCGCGAAACGATCACCCGCAAGCAGAACGAGCAGTACATCCACAAGAAGCAGACCGGCGGTGCCGGACAGTTCGCGGAAGTGTGGATCGACTTCGAGCCGCTGCCGCGCGGATCCGGGTTCGAGTTCGTCGACAAGACGGTCGGCGGCTCGGTGCCGAAGGAGTTCGTGCCCTCGGTCGAGAAGGGCCTGAAGGTGCAGAAGGAGGATGGCGTGCTCGCCGGCTTCTCGACCGTGGATTTCCGCGCGACGCTCACCGACGGCAGCTACCACGACGTCGACTCGAACGCGATGACGTTCGAAATCGCGGCGAAGGCCTGCTTCCGCGAAGCGATCCGCAAGGCCGGCCCGATCCTGCTCGAGCCGGTGATGAAGGTCGAGACGGTGACCCCGGGCGACTACCTCGGCGACGTGATCGGCGACATCAACCGGCGCCGCGGCTCGATCCAGGATCAGCTCGAGCGCGGGACGAACATCGCGGTCGTTGCGACGGTGCCGCTCTCCGAGATGTTCGGCTACATCGGGCACCTGCGCGGGATGACGAGCGGTCGTGCCTCGTACACGATGGAGTTCTCGCACTACGATCCGGTGCCGAAGAACGTCGCCGACGAGGTGATCGCGCAGCGCGCGAAGGCGAAGAGCGCGTCCTGACGGGGACCGCCGCCGCGCTCGCGGCGCCGGTTCCGCGAACGCTTCCACGCCGTCCGCGGCCGATGGGCCGCGGACGGCCGTGCGGTTGCCTGGACGCGCCGCGGCCTATATATTCAATAAGTTGCGCGCCGGTGGCGCCCCAGAGCGCGACTCCGGAGACTCCTCGCGATGCAAACCGGCCTATCCGATGACGACTACCAGCGCTCCATCCTGCCGCACGTCTCCCGGACGTTCGCGCTGACGATCCCGCAGCTGCCGGCCGCGCTGCGCACGCCGGTGACCAATGCCTACCTGCTGTGCCGGATCGCCGACACGATCGAGGACGAGCCGGCGATCGCGCCGGAGGAGACGCTGCGGTACCTGGAGCGGTTCAGGGAGGTGACCGCCGGACGCGCGGCGGCGGAGCCCCTCGCGCGCGAGCTCGGTGAACGCTTGAGCGATCAGACCCTGCCGGCCGAGCGGGACCTCGTCACCCACATCGCGGGCGTGGTGCGGGTGACCGCGCGGTTCAACGATGCGCAGCGCGCGGCGATCCTCCGGTGCGTCGAACGCATGTGCTACGGGATGCCGCGCTTCCAGTCGGGCGCGAGCCTGCACGGGCTCGCCCGCTCGACCGACCTGGACGACTATTGCTATTACGTCGCCGGCGTCGTCGGCGAGATGCTGACCGAGCTGTTCTGCGACTACTCTCCCGCGATCGCGCGCCACGGCGAGGCCTTGCGGGCACGGGCCGTCTCGTTCGCCCAGGGACTGCAGATGACCAACATCCTGAAGGACATCTGGGAGGACCGCAGCCGCGGCGCGTGCTGGCTGCCACGCGAACTCTTCGATCGGCACGGCGTCGATCTGTCGAGCCTTCGCGCCACGCCGCCCGTGCCCGGCTTCGCGGAAGGGCTGCATGAACTCGTCGCGGTCGCGCACGCCCACCTGCGCAATGCGTTGGATTACACCCTGCTGATGCCGCGCGGCGAGACCGGGATCCGGCGCTTCTGCCTTTGGGCGGTCGGCCTGGCGGCGCTCACCTTGCGCAACATCGATCGGAACCCGGGCTTCACGACGGGGTCAGAGGTGAAGGTCTCGCACGCCGCGGTCGCGATGACGCGTGGGCTCACCGACCTCGCCGTGCGCAGCAATGCGACGCTGCGGGGGTTGTTCGCGTTCGCGGCGCGGGGCCTGCCGCTCGCCGACCTGCCGGCAACGATCGGCGCGCCGTCGCCGGACGCGGGACTCTCGGCGGCCGAGGACGCCGAACGGCATCGATACGGGAGATCAGGGGCATGAAGACGATGGCGCATTCCGCGACGCTCGCCGCAATGGGCAGCGCGACGCTGCGCGCGCAAGGCTTGTCGGCTCACGACCGGCTGGACGAGGCGATCGCCGCGGCCCGCGACGCGCTGATCGCGCGCCAGGATGCGGCCGGGAACTGGCTGTTCGAGCTCGAGGCCGACTGCACGATCCCGGCCGAGTACGTGATGATGATGCACTACCTCGACGAGATCGACACCGCGCTGGAGCGCAAGATCGGCGTGTACCTGCGCGACCATCAGGCCGATCACGGCGGCTGGCCGCTCTATCACGGCGGCGCACTCGATCTGAGCTGCACGGTGAAGGCGTACTTCGCGCTGAAGCTGATCGGCGACGATCCGGACGCGCCGCACATGCGGCGCGCGCGCGAGGCGATCCTGGCACGCGGCGGCGCCGCTCGCTCGAACGTGTTCACGCGCATCGCGCTTGCGCTGTTCGGCGAGATCCCCTGGCGCGGCGTGCCCTACATCCCGGTCGAGATCATGCTGCTGCCGCGGTGGTTCCCGTTCCACCTCGACAAGGTCTCGTACTGGTCGCGCACCGTGATGGTGCCGCTGTTCGTGCTGTGCACAGCGAAGCCCCGCGCGAAGAATCCGCGCGGCGTGCACCTCGGCGAATTGTTCACGGTGCCGCCGGAGCGCGAGCGGCATTATTTCGCCGAGATCCGCCGGCGCGGGGGGCTGTTGCCGCGCGTGTTCCTCGCGATCGACCGGATCTTCCGCGGGCTCGATCCGCTGATCCCGCGCGCGATGCGCGCGGCGGCGACCCGACGCGCGGAACGCTGGGTCCTCGAGCGCCTGAACGGCGAGGATGGCCTCGGCGCGATCTTCCCCGCGATGGTGAATGCGCTCGAGATGATGGTCCTGCTCGGCTATCCGGCGAACGACCCGCGGCGCGTGACCGCAAAGGCGGCGCTGCGCAAGCTGGTGATCGAGACCGCGGACTCGGCGTACTGCCAGCCCTGCGTGTCGCCGATCTGGGACACCGCGCTCGCCGCGCTCGCGATGCAGGAGGCCGGTGACCCGGCGGCGATCGACGCGGCCAATCGCGCACTCGACTGGTTGCGGCCGCACCAGCTGCGCGACGAGCCCGGGGATTGGCGGGTCAATCGACCGACGCTCGGCGGTGGCGGCTGGGCGTTCCAGTTCGCGAACCCGCACTACCCGGATCTCGACGACACCGCGGTGGTCGCCTGGGCGATGCACCAGTCGAACCGTGCCGACGACTACGCCCCGACCGTGACCCGAGCCCTCGACTGGCTCGCCGGCATGCAGAGCTCCAATGGCGGCTTCGCGGCGTTCGACGTCGACAATACCCACTACCGGCTGAACCAGATCCCGTTCGCCGACCACGGCGCGCTGCTCGATCCGCCGACCAGCGACGTCACCGCGCGCGTGGTCACGCTGCTCGCGCGCACCGGACGGCCCGAGGATGCACCGGTGATCCGCAAGGCGATCGACTACCTGCGTCGCGAGCAGGAACCGGACGGTTCCTGGTTCGGCCGCTGGGGGACGAATTACGTGTACGGCACCTGGTCGGTGCTCAGCGCGTTCGCGCAGGCGCGGGTGCGATCCGACGACCCGGCGATCCGCCGCGCGGTCGCGTGGCTGCAGCGGCGCCAGAATCCCGATGGCGGCTGGGGCGAGAGCAACGACGGCTACGCGGGCGCGCCTGCGGAGGCCGAGAGCACGCCGCACCAGACCGCCTGGGCACTGCTCGCGCTGGTCGCCTCTGGCGAGGCGCGGTCCGAGAGCGCGCGGCGCGCGGCCGAGTGGCTGATCCGGCAGCAGCGGACCGATGGACTGTGGAGCGATCCGCACTTCACCGCGCCGGGCTTTCCGCGGGTGTTCTATCTGCGCTACCACGGCTACGCGGCGTATTTCCCGCTATGGGCTCTCGCGGCCTACCGGACCTTGTCGCGACGGGCCCTCACCCATTGACGGGGATCGGCATCGTCGCCGCGCTCGACGCCGAAGCGCGCGCGCTGCGTGACGCGCATCGCTGGCGCGACGGCCAGGCGCGACTGGACGGCGGCGCGACCGTGATCGTGTCCGGAATCGGCCCCGTGGCGGCGGGTCGGGCGGCCCGCGCGCTCGCCGAGGCCGGCGCCGGCGCACTCCACAGCTGGGGCGTCGCCGGCGGCCTCGATCCCCGGCTGCGGCCGGGCGCGATCGTGCTGCCCGCCGAGATCCTCGGTCCCGCCGGTGAGCGCTACCCGACGAGCGCCCGGTGGCGCGAGCGCGAGCGGCGTGCGCTCGCGGCGCGCGATCCGGTTCACGAGGGGGCGATCCTCTCGCAAGGCACCGCGATCGCCGACCCACGGGCGAAGTCCGCCGCGCACCGCGCGAGCGGCGCGGTCGCGATCGACATGGAGAGCGCCGCGATCGGGGCCGTCGCCGCGAGTCGTGGGCTGCCGTTCCTCGTCGTGCGCGCGATCGTCGATACCGCGTCGGACGCGCTGCCGGCTGCCGTCGTCGCCGCGAGCCGGAACGGCCGACCCGACGTGCGGCGCCTGCTCGCCGGCTTGGTCCGTTCGCCCGGCGACCTGCCCGCCCTCCTCGGGCTCGCCGGCCGATTCCGTGCCGCGCGGCGCGCGCTCGCTGCGGTCGCGTCCGCGGGGCTCGCGACACCGTCATGAGGGCGCTCGTGACCGGGGCGACCGGCTTCGTCGGGGCGGCGGTCGGACGCGCACTCGCCCGCGCGGGCTGGGACCTGCGCGCGCTCGTGCGGCGATCCGCCGACCGGCGCAACCTGAGCGACTTCCCGGTCGAGCCGGTCGAGGGCGATCTCGCCGATCCGCGCTCGCTGCGGCACGCGCTCGAGGGCTGCGACGCGCTGTTCCACGTCGCGGCCGATTACCGGCTCGGCGTCCACGATCCCGCCCCGCTCTACGCGGTCAACGTCGAGGGTACGCGCAACGTGCTCGCAGCGGCCCGCGACGCCGGCATCGGGCGCGTCGTGCACACCAGCAGCGTCGCGACGATCGGCATCCCGGTCGACGGGACGCCGGGCGACGAGCGCACACCGGTCACGCTGCACGACATGATCGGTCACTACAAGCGCTCGAAATACCTCGGCGAGCAGGTGGCGCTGCAATTCGCGCGCGAGGGACTGCCCGTCGTGATCGTGAACCCCTCGACGCCGGTCGGCCCCGGCGACGTCAAGCCGACTCCGACCGGCCGCATCGTGCTCGACGCGGCGTCGGGGCGGATACCGGCGTACGTCGACACCGGCCTGAACGTCGTGCACGTCGACGACGTCGCCGCCGGTCATCTCGCGGCGTACGAGCGCGGCCGCGTCGGCGAACGCTACATCCTCGGCGGCGAGAACATGAGCCTGCGCGCGATCCTCGCCGAGGTCACCGGTCTCGTCGGACGCCGCGCGCCGCGGATCGAGTTGCCGTACGCCGCGGTGCTGCCGGTCGCGGTCGTCGCCGACGCGATCACGCGTCTCACGGGCCGCCGCTCCACGATCTCGCTGGAGGGCGTGCGGATGGCGCGGAAGCGGATGTATTTCTCGAGCGAGAAGGCCGAGCGCGAGCTCGGGTATCACGCTCGAGCGCCGGTGGAGGCATTTCGCGACGCGGTGCGCTGGTTCGAGGCGCAGGGAATGCTGCGGGTGCGGACCCGCGGCGACGGCCCTTAGGTCGCGCGGCCCGGCGCGCGACGTGAGCGCCCGACGGTCCATTGCCATGCGATGAGCGCCGGCACGCCGAACAGGATCTCGCGCATCCGCTTCGCGAGCGACAGCGCGAGCGCGACGTCCGGCGCGAT
This sequence comes from Gammaproteobacteria bacterium, assembly GCA_028870355.1. Taxonomy (GTDB): domain Bacteria; phylum Pseudomonadota; class Gammaproteobacteria; order Steroidobacterales; family Steroidobacteraceae; genus Bog-1198. Next base: position 41,703 of record JAGWPU010000086.1, read on the forward strand.
CCCGAGCACGTGGCCGAGGCCGACGAGGCTTGCCTCCTGCACGCCGACGCCGGCCGGCACCAGAAACACGAAATTGCGCACCGCTTGCGTCAGGCTCTCGAGCGCGATCGCCTCGACGACGCCGATCGGATGGCCGATCCAGCGCAGCGCGAGCCAGGTCTCGACCGTTCCGGAGAGCACGCCCGCGAACTGCCAGGCGATCGAGCGGATCAGGCGTCCGTGGGCGCGGCAGGACGCGCGGATCGCCGCGTCGATCCCGGCCGCACCCGTCCCGAACCCGACCGACGCCCTGGCGCCGGTCACCGCATTCACGCTGCCGATCAGACGCGCCCCGAGCCGCCGCAACCAGTCGAACACCGACCCGTAGCGCATCAGCGCGACGAGCAGCACGATCACCGGCAAGCTCGCGGCGAGCAGGATCGCGAGATCCTCGGTCAACGCGACTTCTCCGGTCAGCTCGAGGATGCACACGACCCCGAGCGCGACGAACAGGTACTGGCTGATCAGCGTCATCAGCACCTCGACGACGACGCTCGCGGCCGCGACCGGCAGCTCGACGCCGGTCCGCGCGAGCAGCCCGACGCCGACCACCTCGCCACCGACGTTCGCGACCGGCAGCAGCCGGTTGATCGCCTCACGGATGCACGCGATCCCGAACAGCCGTCGCAGTCGCACGCGCACCGGCAACAGCGCCTGCCACCCGGCTGCATCCAGCAGGATCGGCAGCGTGCGCAGCGGCACGAGCCACAGCAGCCACCAACTCGCCCGCGACAGCAGGTCGAAGATCTGCGCGGCGCCGCTGCGCAGGATCAACGCGATCGCGACCGCGAGGCCGGCGGCGAAGGCGATCCGGACCGCGAGCTTCATCGCGGCGCGCGCTCGGGGGCGAGGTCGCCATAGCCGCCGAGCCGCGCCCCGCTCGCCAGGATCGCGGCACGCACGCGCGGACTGCGCAGCGCCGCGAGTTCCTCCGCGTGCCGGTAGTCGCGCATCGTCGGCACGATCGGCGCGGACGTCGCGGCGGGATGCGCGTAGACCTCGGTGACACCGTCCGGTAGTCGCGCGAGGATCTCGAGCCACGTCGCCTCGTCCATCCGGCCGCTGCGCGCGATGCCGAACACCCGATCCCCGGTCGCGATGCCCGCGCGACGCAAGCGCGATCGCATTCGCGCGAGCCATGGCGCGAGCAGCGCCGCAGCGGCCGCCCCCGCGACCCCGCCCGCGCGCGCCGCGAACCACGCGGGTTCGTCCGGGACCCGGACCGCCCGCAGACCGTAATCGGCGCCGACCGCGATCAGGGTCGCGAGCAAGGTCGGATGCAGATGGAAGTGCTTGTGCGCATCGACGTGATCGAGCGGCAAACCGGTCGCACGGTAGGCGTCGAACTGCGCGCGCACCTCCCGTTCGACTTGCCGGCGAGCCGCGGGCGACGCGAAGTAACGGAAGCCGCGCGAGACCATGTGCGCGTCGAAACGGCCGTGCGCGTCGACGAGCGAGGGAATCGATTCCGGGGGCGATACCGCCGGTCCGTCCGCGAGCACCAGGTGCAGACCGACGCGCAACTCGGGCAGCCGCTTCGCGCGCCGCACCGCGTCCGCCGCGGCCGGCGCGGCGACCATCAGGCTCGCGGCGGTGAGCACGCCGTCGCGATGCGCGGACTCGACCGCCTCGTTGACCGCCTCGTGCAGACCGAAATCGTCCGCCGTGACGATCAGCAGCTTAACCATGCCTCGGGGCGATCACGCCTCGCGCGCACGCAGGAAGCGGAAGAACTCGACGCCCTCGCGCAGCCGCCGCTTGGTCATCGTCCAGCTGCGCAACATCTCGCCGGTCAGCTCGGCGATCTTGCGCGGCCGGAAGTAGAACTCCTTGTAGAACGTCTCGACGGAGCGATGGATCTGCGCCGCGTCGAGGTTCGGGTAGGAGATCGGCGCGAGCTGGACGCCCTCGCTGTTCACGAGGTTCAAGCCGTCGTTCTCCTTGAGCCAGCCGTTCGCGACCGCCTGCGCGTAGAGCTCCGTGCCGGGATACGGCGCCGCCAGCGAAACCTGGATCGTATGCGGATTGATGTCGACCGCGTACTGGATCGTCTCGCGGATCGTCTCCGGAGTCTCCCCGGGAAGGCCGAGGATGAAGGTGCCGTGGATCGTGATGCCGAGCTTGCGGCAGTCGCTCGTGAAGCGGCGCGCGATGTCGGTGCGCAGGCCCTTCCTGATGTTGTGCAGGATCTGGTCGTTGCCCGACTCGTAGCCGACCAGCAGCAGCC
>JAGWPU010000087.1 GCA_028870355.1 Gammaproteobacteria bacterium
ACGCACTGATCGCGCAGAGCTACCAGAACATGGAGGCCGACGGCGTCTTCTATCAGATGCCGCTGAGCTCCGACGGCGTACCGCTGCCGCCGCAGTCCGTCAACGTCTTCAACCCCTCTTACAACAAGGACAAGTTCGAGAACACCGCGTGGACCGTGCACGGGCGCTTCGGCGTGCTGCGCGCGGTGTACACCGGCAGCTATCTCGATCGCAACGTCGATCAGGTCGGCGACTACACGAACTACGCGCGCGGCGTGTACGCCGACTACTATCAGTGCCACGGCGCGGACCCGAGCGCGGGCCTCCAGGCGACCTGCTTCTCGCCGAGCAGCACCTGGCGCGAGCGCGAGCGCAACACTCACCACAGCGAGGAGGTGCGCCTGCGCACGCCGGACCCGTGGCGCGTGCGCGCGATCCTCGGCGCATTCTACGAGGACTTCGAGATCCAGGATCAGACGCAATGGTATTTCAAGACCCTGCCGGCATGCACGACGAGCCTCGCCGCCGACTGTCTCACCGACGTCGCGCCGGTGCCCGGCGCGAGCACGGGCGGTGCTCCGCTCCCAAACGACAACACGGCCTTCTTCGAGGACATCCAGCGCGGCTATCGACAATATGCCGTGTTCGGATCCGCCGACGTCGACCTGATCCCGAAGGTGCTGACCGCGACCGCGGGCACGCGCTTCCATGATTTCGAGAACACCGAAGCCGGACAATCGGTCAGCGGCTTCGGCTGTTTCCAGGCGGGCCCTGCCCCGTGCGCGAGCGAGACCGCGACGAACATGGACGCCGAGCACCTGCGTTCGGTCGACTCCGGATTCACCAGCCGGGCGAACCTCACCTGGCATCTCGGGACGGACGCGTTGCTCTACCTCACGTGGTCACAGGGATTCCGACCTGGAGGATTCAATCAAGCCTCGACCTGCCATGCCCTGGGAACCGCGGTCGACAATTTCTGTACGCCGCTGCGCTACACCTCGGATCGGCTGACGAACGAGGAGTTCGGCTGGAAGATGCAGGGGTTCGATCACCGGATCCAGTGGAACGGCGCCCTGTACCAGGAGAACTGGAGCAACGTGCAGGTGGATTTCTTCGATCCGGGACAACTCGGCAACCTGCTGTTCTTCACCAACGGCCCGGACTATCGGGTTCGCGGACTGGAGACGACGCTCAGGGCCCGGCTCGCGCGCGGTCTGACCCTCGACGCGGCCGCCTCGTGGAACCGGAGCCGGCAAACGAACTCGCCATTCTTGATCGCGAACGATCCCGCGCTGCTGCGCAATCCGGCCACCGCGGCGCAGTTCGGTCGACCGATCACCGCGTTCCGAAACCCCTATGGTCCCGTCGGTAGTCCCGCCGCCAACGCCCCGGCGCTGCAGGTCAGCGTCCGTCTACGCTACGGGTTCACGCTCGACGGCTACCGCGCGTTCCTGCAGGCGAGCGGCATGCACACGGCAGGCTCCTTCACCCAGGCCGGCAGCAACCCGAGCCTCGCGGCGGCCGGCGCGATCAACACGACGTTCCTGCGATTCGAGGATCCGGCGTACTCGCTCATCGATGCGTCCGCGGGCATCGACCGGGACGCCTGGAGAGCCGAGATCTACGTTCACAACCTCACCGATGAAATCGCGAGCATCTTCACCTCGACCGCGCAGTTCATCGAGTCGCAGACGATCACCCGTCCCCGGGTCGTCGGCGTCGAGTTCGGCTATCGGTTCTGATGTCGAAGACCCGTGGCTAGAGCATCCGCTGCGCGAGCAATGCCGCGCCGATGATCCCGCTGCGCTCGCCGAGCGCGGGCGGCACGAGGTACGCCTCGAGGGTCGGGTCGGCACGCGCGACGGGCAAGTATCCGTTGATGAAGCGACTCGCCGCGTTGCGGATGCGCGGCAGCAGCGCCCCGTGGGTCATCACGCCGCCACCGATCACGATCCGCTCGCACGCGGTCAGCAGCGCGATCGACACGACCAGTTGCGCCAGATAGCCACCGATGAGATCGAGCGCGTCGGTGGAGGTCGCAAGGGCATCGAGCCGCGCACCCCAGCGCGCCTCGATCGCCGTGCCACTCGCGAGACCTTCGAGGCAATCGCCGTGGAACGGGCATACACCGGCGAATCCGGCATCCCGGGGATCGCGGCGAACCAGGATGTGCCCCATCTCCGGATGCGTCGAGCCGTGCAGGGTGCGACCGTCCTGGACCACGCCGCCGCCGATACCGGTCCCGACCGTCACGTAGACCAAGGATCGGAGTCCGCGGCCGGCGCCGCATCGAGCCTCGGCGAGCGCCGCGGCATTGACGTCGGTGTCGATCGCAACCGGCCGCTCGAATCGCTCGATCAAGGCCTGACGCACATCGGTCCCGGCCCAGCCGGGCTTCGGCGTCGTCAGGAGTCGCCCATAGGTCGGCGATCCCGGATCGAGATCGACCGGGCCGAACGTGCCGATCCCGAACGCCCGCGCCGCGCCGAGACGATGCTGTGCCTCCGCGAAGAACCCGAGCACCCGCGCGAGCGTCTCCCCCGGGTCGGTCGTCGGGATCCGCCGGTCCGCGAGCACCTGTCCGTCACCGCGCACGAGCGCGCACTGGAATTTCGATCCGCCCGCCTCGACCGCGCCGATCAGCGAATCCTCCGGGGGCTTCACGGTCACCGCGTCAGCCCTCGGGCCGGCGCAGCCGACGTCGGACGATCGCGCGAAAGCCGCTGGGGATGAGCACCATCGACAGCAGCGGCGCGGTGATCATTCCGCCGACCATCGGCGCCGCGATCCGTTGCATGATCTCGTGACCGGCGCCCCGGCCGAGCAGGATCGGCACGAGGCCCACGACGATCACCGCGACCGTCATCGCCTTCGGTCGCACGCGCTGCACCGCCCCTTCGCGAATCGCGTCGTCGAGTGCCGCGGCGCCCGCGTGAGGATCCACGGCCAGACGTCGATCCCAGGCTTGCCTCAGGTAGAGCAACATCACGACCCCGAACTCGGCTGCGACGCCCGCGAGCGCAATGAATCCGATCATGGTCGCCACCGACACCTGTTGCCGCAGCAGCCAGATCAGCCAGACCCCCCCGGTCAGCGCGAACGGCAGCGACACCATCAGCAACAAGGCCTCGTCCCAGCGGCGGAAGATCGCATAGATCAGGCCGAAGATCACGATGAGCGTGATCGGTACGACGAATTCCAGCCGCCGGGTCGCACGCTCGAGGTACTCGAACTGCCCCGACCAGACGAGCGAATAGCCCGGCGGCAACCGGACGGACGCGACGGCCCGCTGCAGGTCCGCGACGACCGCACCGAGCGGCCGACCGGCATTGTCGACGTAGACGTAGGTCGAGGGCTCGGCATCGTCGCTGCGGATCATCGCCGGCCCCGGCTCGACCCGAACGTCCGCGATCTGGCCGAGGGTGAGCTCGACCCCGCGCGGTGCGACGATCGGCAACTCGCGCAATGCCTCGACCGAATCGCGGTCGACGCGCGGATAGCGCACGATGATCGGGTAGCGGCGCAGACCCTCGATCGCCTGCCCGATCGGCTCGCCGCCGACCGCGGTCGCGATGATCGTCTGCACGTCCTGCTGCGTGAGTCCGTAGCGCGCGGCATCGATTGGGCGGACGTGGACGTCGACGTAGCGTCCGCTCGCGACGCGCTCGGCGACCGCGGATCCGACGCCGGGCACGGTGCGCGCGACCACCTCGATCCGCTGCGCGATCCGCTGCAGCGTCGGCAGGTCCGGACCGAGCACCTTGATGCCGATCGGGCTCTTGATGCCGGTCGCGAGCATGTCGATGCGGTTGCGGATCGGCGGAACGAACAGGTTCGTCAATCCGGGCACCTGCACCGCGGCGTTCAAGGCCGCGCGAATCTTCGCCATCGTCATCCCGGGCGGCCATTCCTTGCGCGGTTTGAACGTGATCGTCGTCTCGAACATCTCGAGCGGCGCCGGATCGGTCGCGGTGTCCGCGTGACCCGCCTTGCCGAACACGTGCGCGACTTCCGGCACGCGCTTCAGCATCCGGTCGGTCAGCTGCAGGAGCTGCGCGGCCTTGCCGGCCGCCAGGCCGGGCAAAGCGGTCGGCATGTAGAGGAGCGTGCCTTCGTCCATCGCCGGCAGGAACTCGGTACCGAGCCGGCTGAGCGGTACCGCCGCGGATGCGAGCACGAGCAGCGCCAGCGCGAACGTGGCGACGGGCCGGCGCAGCACCGCGTCGAGGATCGGCCGGTAGCCCGCGATCAACGCCCGGTTCAGGGGATTCGCCCGCTCCGCGGGGATCCGCCCGCGCAGGAAGTAGCCCATCAGCACCGGCGTCAACGTGATCGCGAGGCCGGCGGCCGCCGCCATCGCGTAGCTCTTGGTGAACGCGAGCGGCTTGAACAGCTTCCCCTCCTGCGCCTGCAGCGAGAACACCGGCACGAACGACAGGGTGATGATCAGCAAGCTCACGAACAGCGCCGGACCGACTTCCCCGGCGGCGGTCGCGACGATCCGCCAGCGTTCGGTCGGGGCCGGCTCCACGCCGGCATGCCCGTCGCGCCATTGCTCCAGGTGCTTGTGCGCATTCTCGATCATCACGATCGCCGCATCGACCATCGCACCGACCGCGATCGCAATGCCGCTCAAGGACATGATGTTCGACGACACACCCTGCAGATGCATCACGATGAATGCCGCGAGCACGCCGAGCGGCAGCATCAGGATCGCGACCAGCGAGGAACGCAGGTGCCCGAGGAACAGCACGCAGACCAGGGAGACGACGAGGAACTCCTCGATCAGCTTGTCCCGCAGGTTCTGGATCGACGCGTCGATCAGCTGCGACCGGTCGTAGGTCGGCACGATCTCGACGCCCGGCGGAAGGCTGCGCTGCAGCGTCCGCAGCTTGGCCTTGACCGCTTCGATCGTCGCCAGCGCATTCTTGCCCGACCGCAGGATCACCACGCCGCCCGCGACCTCCCCTTGGCCATCGAGCTCGGCGATCCCTCGGCGCAGCGCCGGTCCCCGACGAATCGTCGCGACGTCGCGAAGCAACACCGGCACCCCGTCGGGACCCGTCGCGACCGGGACCGCGCCGAACGCGTGCCGTGTCTGCAGGTACCCGACGCTGCGGACCATCAGTTCGGCTTCCCCTTGCTCGATGACCGAGCCGCCGCTCGCGCCATTCGCGGCGCGGATCGCCGCGATCAGCCGCGCAACCGTGATCCCGTGCGCCGCGAGCGCGCTCGGATCCGGGATCACCTGCCATGCCCGCACCATCCCGCCGATCGAGGCGACCTCGGCAACGTTGGGCACGGTCTTCAGCTGATACTTCAGGAACCAATCCTGCAGGCTGCGCAACTGCCCGAGGTCGTAGCGACCGCTGCGATCGACGAGCGCATATTCGTAGATCCAGCCGAGCCCGGTCGCATCGGGCCCGAGCGTCGGCGTGACGCCGGGCGGCAGCTGGGCGCGAATCTCGCTGAGGGCTTCCAGCACCCGAGATCGCGCCCCGTAGAGATCCGTCCGGTCGTTGAACAGCACGTAGACGTAGGAGTCGCCGAAGAAGGAGTATCCGCGCACGGCGGTCGCGCCCGGGACCGACAGCATCGTCGTCGCGAGCGGATAGGTCACCTGGTCCTCGACGATCTGCGGCGGTTGCCCGGGCCAGCTCGTGCGGACGATGACTTCGGTGTCGGACAGGTCCGGCAGCGCATCGAGCGGCGTCCGGGACACGGCGTAGACGCCCGCGAGCGCGAGTGCCAGCGCGCCGAGCAGCACGAGGCCGCGGTGCGCGATCGACCAGCGAATGACCGCGGCGATCACAGCCGGCCCAGCGCGCCCGACAGGCTGGCCTCCGAATCGATCAGGAACTGTCCCGAGACGACGATGCGCTCGCCGCCCTCGAGACCCCGCAGCACCTCGGTGTATCCGCCCGCCGACCGGCCGAGCACCACCGGGACCGGCGTGAAGTGGCCGTTCCCGTTCGCGAGGATCACGCGCGTCGCCGCGCCGGTGGCGATGATCGCGCCCGTCGGCACGAGCGGCAGTGCGGGGCCGGCCGTGGGTCGCAAGGACACGGTCGCGAACATCCCGGGTGCCAGCCGTCGGTCGGGGTTCGCGAGCAGGATCCGGGCCCGCTGGGTCCGGGTCGCGGGGTCGACGTCCGGCAACAGTGCGTCGACGGACCCGCGGAAAATCCGACCCGGGAATGCATCGACCCGCACCTCGACCGGCGTGCCGGGGCCGATCCCGCCGATCGCGTTCTGCGGGATCGCCGCGACCAGCCAGACCGTTCCGAGGCCGTTGAGCGTCATCAAGGTCTGGCCGGCATCGACGCGTTGCCCTTCGCGCACGTCGACGGTCACGATCACCCCGCCCGCGGGCGCGCGCACGGTGACCTGGGACGCGGATCCCGGGTCGCGGCCGCGAAGCGCCTCCCGCACGTCGCGATCCGACAGCCCGAGCACGCGCAGCCGCTCGCGCGCCGCCGCCCGCAGCCCCTGCGCGTCGGACGATCGGGAGCGCAGCAGCGCCGCATACTCGGCGAGTGCGCCGCCCCAGGCCGGGGCCAGCAGCGCCGCGAGCGGTTGCCCCGCGGCGACGCGAGTAAACGGCGCACGCACGTCGAGCCGCGTGACGATGCCGTCGGCGCGCGCGCTGATCGTGTACGCCTGGTCGAGATTCCAGCTCACGGTGGCCGGCACCCGGACCCGCAACCGCAACCCCCGGCGCTCGACGACGGCGGTGCGTATCCCGAGGTTCTGCAGCATCCGCGGATCGATGCGCACGCCCGCCGAGCCCATCGGTGCGCTCGCGTATTTCGGCACCATCTGCATGCCCATCGGCGAGAGGCCCGGGTGATCGAAATGCTGCCCAGGGGCCATCGGGTCGTACCAGTAGAGGACCCGTCCCGCGGGCTTTGCGTTCCCGTTCGAAGCACCCCGTGTCGCGCGGACAGCGGTATCGGTCGTGCGCCGACCGACCCAGTAGCCGAGCGACACCAGCGCGGTGCCCGCGAACAGCAGCGCGGCGAATCGTGCGAACCGCATCATGGCAGTTCCTCCTGTCCCGGCATGAGGTACGCGAGCGCCGCCCATTGTTCGGCGCGCGCCGCGACGGCGTCGACATAGCTCAAGCGCAAGTCGATCTCGTCGCGGCGTGCCTCGAGCCAAGGCTGCAGCGAACCGCCGCCACGGTAGGCCGCCAGTGCCGTGCGAGCGCGATCGCGCGCGAGCGGCAGCAAGGCGTCGCGATCACGGTCGACCTGTCTGCTCCAGCCTCGCCAGGCAGCGAGCCGCGCGGCGACCGCCGCTCGTTGCGCGCGCCGAGCATCGTCGTGGGAGGCCTGAATCGCCCGCCACTCATCGTCTGCGGCACTGACCCCGGCGTCCTGACGGTGGCGCGTGAAGACCGGCAAGCTCACGCTGAACTGCAGCGATACCATGTCGGATCGCCCCGGCCCCCGGTTGCCGTAAGTGACCCCGATACTCCAGTCGGGACGCTTCGCCGCACGCGCCTCCGCGACCGCCGCCGCCGCCGCGCTCTCACGGGCGCGCCAGACGCGCATCGGCACCTGCCGGTCGACGTTCTCCTCGAGCGCGGCCGGCGTTTGCGGGAGTCGCGCGAAATTCGGCGCGTCCCCGACGGAAGGCGCATCCGACCCGACCCAGCGTTGCAGCTCGGCGCGTGCCGCCCGCCAGGCCGCATTGACGGCATCGATTCGGTTTTCGAGGGTGAGCGCAGCCGCCTGCGCGGCGAGCACGTCCGTCGCACTCCCCTCGCCACCGCGTAGCCTTGCCCGGGCGATTTGCACCGCCAGTGCACTCTCGTCACGCAGCGCGACGAGTTCACTTTGTCGCTGTCCCTCGGTCCACACCGCGATCCACGCATCGGCGACCCGCTGCTCGGTGCTCTCGACCGTGACGGCACGACTCGCGATCGCAACGTCGACGCTCGAGTCCGCGCGACGCCGCTGCGCTGCGCGCATCGCCTCGGAGGGGATCGCCTGCGTGAGCCCCACGGTGCGCATCGACATCGGCTCGGCGCCCCAGCGCAGCGCGTCCGGCGCGGTCACGGGATAGTTCGCGACGCCGACCGACATCGACGGATCCGGCAACCGCCCGGCCCGATCCGCCTGCGCACGCGACGCGGCGATCGCGTCGCGGCCGGCACGGACGAGGGGCGCGCGGGCCACTCCCCGTTGCACGGCCTCGTCGAGCGTCAGCGGTCTCCCGGACGCGTGCGATCGAATGGCCGGCAACAGCAGCAAGGGCAGCAGCAAGAGTGAACGTGGGCTGAGAAGGCGCATGACCAATGACTCCGGTGATCCCGTCCGATCGCGCACGCCGAAGCGCGCGCGACACCGCGGTGACGACTGCCGGAGGTCGCTAGATCAGGAGCGAGCAGTACAGGAGGGTGCGAAAATGCGGCGGTGCACGCGGGGCGGTCGTGCGATCCGCAGCCCAGCGCGCCGACCGCGGCAACGGGATCACCGCGAGTACGGCCCGGAGCGCGACGTCGACACGCGGCGGCGCACTCGCCGCCGGCGGATGCGCAGCGGTCGCCGGTTGTGCGGTGCAGTGCGCCACACAGGCGATCGCGGCCGCCGTACGAGCCGACCGCCCGTGCGTGCCCATCGGCATCGTCATGCCGCTCGAACAGCCCGGCATCGCAGCCGGGCCCGCACAGACATGCGCCGCGAACGCCCACTGCTCCGCGAGCAGGCACAGAGCGACCGCCAGCAAGAGGCGGCTCGTCCAGCGTTGCGCGGAGGCGTTCAGGCATCGCATCGAGCCGGACGTTATCACTTCCCGCCGGCTCGCACCATGCGCCGCGTCAGATAACCGCAAGCCGCCTCGCGCCCTCGATCAGGGTCGCATCGTCCTTTGCGAAACTCATCCGGATCAATCCGGTATCCATCCCGTCGGCGTGGAACGCCGACAGGGGGATCGTCGCGACGCGGTGCTCGCGGATCAATCGTGCCGCGAAGTCGCCGTCGGATTCACGGCGCAGATGGTCGAATCGCGCCAACAGGAAGAAGCTGCCCCGGCTCGGCAGGAGGTGCAGTCGCGAATGCCCGAGATGCTCGACGAGCAGGTCGCGCTTTCGTTGGTAGAACGCGGCGAGCGATCGATAGCTCGCCGGTTCGGCGAGCGCCTCGGCGAACGCCCATTGCATCGGCGTATCGGCCGCGAAGGTCATGAATTGGTGGATCTTGCGGATCTCGGCGGTCAGATCGTCGGGAGCCAGACAATAACCGACGCGCCAGCCGGTCACGTGATAGGTCTTGCCGAACGACGACACGATCACGCTGCGTTCCCGCAGCGCGGGATGCCGAGCCATGCTCTGGTGAACGGCGCCGTCGAACACGACGTGCTCATAGACCTCGTCGGAGAGAATGACGATGTCGGAGTTCCGCGTGACCGCGACGAGACGCTCGATGTCCTGCGCGTCGAATATCGTCGCGGTCGGATTGTGAGGGGAATTGACGATGATCATCCGGGTCTTCGCGGTGATCGCCGCTGCGACCTCGTCCCAGTCGATCCGGAAGTCGTCGGGCTTGAGCTTGATCGCGATCGCCTTCGCGCCCTGCACCCGCACGATCGGCGCGTAGCTGTCGAACGCCGGCTCGAAATAGATCACCTCGTCGCCCGGGTGCACGAGCGCGCTGAGGGTCGCGTACAGGCCCTCGCTCGCGCTCGCCATCACCGTGATCTCCCGTTCGGCGTCGTAGCGTGCGCCGTAGAGCGACTGCATCTTCCCGGCCAGCGCCTCGCGCAGCGGCGCGAGGCCGATCATCGGCGCGTACTGATTGTGACCGGCGCGCATCGCATGCGTCGCGCGATCCACGAGCGACCGGTCGCAGGGGAAATTCGGCGCCCCCTGGCTCAGGTTCAGCGCATCGTATTGCGCGGCGAGCTCGCCGATGACCGCGAAGATCGTGGTGCCGACGTCAGCGAGCTTCGACCGGACCCGGCAAGGACTGTGCATGCCGACCGTGCCCCGCTAGCCCGAGACCGCCAGCGTCTCCGCCAGGTAGACGAGCAGCGCCAGCCCCAGGATCGAGACCATCGCCGCGAGCAGCAGATCCGCCCGGGCGCTGTTCACCTGCTGCCGCTCGCTGTCGATCGCGCGCCCCGTGCGCATGAACCGCACCGTCGCGACGCTCACGATGAGCGTACCCGCGGCGATCAGTGCGAGTCCCGCGACGTTTCCGAACCCGCCCCCCGGTACGCCCCGCGGCCTGATCCCGCTCGCCGCGAACGACTGTGCGGCGATCTTCAGGAACAGGTTGAACTTCGCGACCAGGAAGCCGAAGGCCATGACCGCGATCGCGGTGCGCACCCACGCGAGAAAGGTCCGTTCGTTGGCCGCATGGTCGGAGAAATTTCGGATCATGAGGTGAGCTTCCTTTCGGCAGAGGATAATTCAATATTCGGTCGCCGGGCGAGCCGACATCGGCATCCGGGCCCCGCGCCCGAGCGCGACGTGTCGACCGCGCCCCGCTCAGTGAAGCCGCGGGCGGGTACTGCGCACGTCCCGCCACGAGATCGCGCTCAGCAACACGTCGCGCTCGTCGACGATCGGCAACGCGCGAAAGCCGTAGCGTGCGAACATGTCCGAGGCTTCCCGCAGCGTCGCCTCCTTCGACAGCGTGATCACGTTGCTCGTCATGATGTCGGCGAGCGACTGGCCCGGCTCGGCGGCCACCATGTCGCGAATGTCCACGACGCCCTTGAGCGTTCCCGCGGCGTCCGTGACGTAGACGTACATCACCACCTCCTTGTCCTTCGCGAGCTCCCGGTATCGCGCGAGCACGCTCTCGGCCGGCGTCTCCGGCGGCAGGCGGATCAGCTCGGAGGAGCCGTACGGGAGGATGTGCTCGTCGTGATGGTCGATGATCTGTTCGACCTTCCGGGATTTCTCGCGGTCGAGGCGTTTCAGGATCGCGTCGGCCTGATCGGCCGGCAGGATCGCCAGGATGTCCGCGGCCTGGGCGGGGGTCATCTCGTTGATCAATGCGGCCGCACGATCCTTGTCGATCGCCCGGACCAGCTCGCGTTGCACCCGCGGCTCCATCTCCTCGAGGGTCTCGGTCGCATGCTCCCGGTCTAGCACGTTGAACAGCGCGACGCGCTGTCCGCCCTCGAGTTCCTCGAGGATGTCCGCGAGATCCACCGGATGGATCTCGGACAGCTGATCCTTGGACACCTTCAGCTTGATGTTCCCCTGGAAGCTGCCGAGGGTCTCCGGCAGCGGCTGCACGTAGAGCCACGACACCCGGCTCTGTGAATTTCGGGATGTCAGCAGCTTCGCGAGCCGCCGCAGCCCGAGCCGCCGTAGCGCCCGGTAATGGCTGTAGTCGACCTCGGCGGCGTAGAGCTTCGGATCCTGGAACGCCAGCTTGACGTCGTACACCACCTCGACGTCGTGATCGTCGAGATCGATGATCTTCTTGTCGAGGATGTGGTCCTTCAACAGGATCTGGGTGCTCTGCGGCGAGATCGCATACCGCTCCAGTTCGTCGGCCGGGAGATCGAGGATCACTTCGTGGTTGGATATCAGCAGGACCTTGTCCCAGGGCACGAGCAGGGAGGCGTATCCGAACGAGCGTCCGACGACCACGTGCGTCACCTCCGGAAGGCGGGCGCTCTCGGCGATCGCCAGATCCTCGACCCGGCCGACGGCGCGCTTGCGCGCGAATACCTTGCGTCCGAGGATTTCACTGAGATAGAACTCGTGCTCGAGAATCGTCGGCATCGCCTCATCCCCTGGTCACGATCCGCACGAAACCATAGACCATCAACAATACCAGGCCGATCAGGTACAGTCGCAGCACGAGGAGCGACCCTCGTACCGCGCCGGACATCGCGATTCGCGGCGTCCGATAGCGCGCGTTGATCTGGCCGATTTTCGTCAGCAGCGCGTGCACCTTGTTCATGGGGACTCGTCGCTCACTGGAAGTAGCCGGGGAACAGCACGGTGATGCCGTACAGCGTGGACAGGACGATGATCGACACGACGATGCCGCCGCCGATGAGGTTCTGAACGGGCGTATTGCGGCGGTCGCCCATCGTGGCCTCGTCGTTCAGCAGCAGGATCAGGAACACCAGGGCCGCCGGCAGCAGCGTGACCGCCACCACCTGCACGAACAGCGTGATCAGCACGAGCGGGGCCTTCGGGATCAGCACGATCGCGCCCGCGGTCGCGAGCATCGCCAGATACGTCGCGTAGAACCAGGGGGCCTCGCGGATCTTCGTGTTCAGGGAGTGGGCCCAGCCGAAGATCTCGCCGAACGCCCAGGAGCTCGCGAGCGAAATGCAGATCGCGCCGAGGAGTCCCGCATCGAACAGGCCGATCGCGAGGAGCGTCCCGACCCAGCGGTTCGTGGTCATGAGCTGCTGGGAGGCCTGTGCCGCGCTGTCGATGTCGATGCCGGGGAGCACCGTCCCGGTCACGATCACGATGAAGATCGCGACGACGACCGTGACCACGGAGCCGAGGAAGGTGTCGAAGCGCCCCCAGGGGATGTCCTTCTCCTGCATCCCCTTGTCGACCACCGCGCTCTGCTGGAAGAAGAGCATCCAGGGGGCGATCGTGGTGCCGATGTTCGCCATCAGGAAGAAGAACAGCTGGCCGTTGAAGCCACCCGCGAAGTTCGGGATCAATCCCTCGTGCAGCACGGCCTGCATCGACGGGTGCACCAGGAACGCCCCGGGGATGTAGACCAGATTCAGCGCGCAGAACAGCAGCGCGAGCTTCTCGAACGTCCAGTAGCGCCCGTTCAGCACGATGATCATCATCAGCGCGATCACGGCGATCACCGTCACCCACGGCGGCATCCCGAAGATCGCGAGGGCCGCCGTCATGCCGACGAACTCGGTGACCAGGGTCAACCAGTCGACGATCAGCAGATCGAGGAGCGAGAACCACCCCCAGAACGCGCCGAATCCATCGAAGATCGCCTCGGCATGACCGCGCTTGGTCACCGCCCCGAGCCGGACCGTCATCTCCTGCACATAGTACGCGACGGGAACGAGCAGCAGCAGGAACCAGATCAGGTGATAGCCGTACTTGGCCCCCGTCGCCGCATAGGTCGTGATGCCGCCGGCGTCGTTGTCGGCGACCATCACGACCAGCCCCGGACCGGCGATCACGAGATACAGGGCGACCGCCTTCCAGGCTTTGCGCGACCAATAGTACAGTCGTGCGAAGAAATTCACGGGAGCACCTCGAAGCCCTGGTCACGCGCCGGCCGGCCCCGTGATCATACCATCCCGGGGTATAGTATCAACCGCGGCGCCGGCCGCGGCGCCGGCCGCGGTTGCCGTCGGCGGGCAGCGCGACGAGAATGGCGGGTGAACCCTGTCGAGAGGCCCGATGTTCCGTCGCACGCTCATTCTCGGTATCGCGGGGACGCTGGTCGGCACCGTGGCGCTTGCGCGCCCGGAGGGACGTACCTGCGCACCTCAGATCGGCAACACGGCAAGCCTCGCGGCGACGGCGCGCGAGACGGTGGTCCCCGACGAGGCCGTGGTCACGCTCAGCGCGATCGAGCATGGAACCGACGTGGCCGCGGCGACCCGGGAGGTGCTGCGCCGGGTGAACGAGGCGATCGCCGTGGTGGCGACCGTCCGCGGGATCGTCGCGGAGACGACCGGATTCCAGACGATGCGGGATTACCGTGTGGTGAACAACGCCCAGGTCGCCGACGGCTGGACGGTGCGCGACGAGATCGTCCTCACCTCGGTAGATTTCAAGGCGCTCGGCCAGCTCACGGGGCGGTTGGCGGGAACCTGGCACGTCGAATCGACCTCGACCCGGATCTCGAGCCGCTTGCGCGAGCGGGCCGAGCGATCGTTGACGGACCAGGCGATCGCCTCGTTCCGCGCAAGGGCCGCGCGCATCACGAGCGACTTCGGCCTGCATCACGCCAGGCTGTGCACCCTCGACGTCGGCCAGCTCCAGGGCGACCGCTCGCTCCCACGACCGATGTATTCGACGCTCGCCGTGCAGCGGGCGACAGTCGAGCCTCCCCTGCCGATCGCGCCCGGTCGGACGACCCTGAGCGTGACCGTCAGCGGTTCCGTGCGGATGGAGTGATCCGACGGCGCACACCTGATGTCGCAGGCGGACCTCGCCGCGAACTGTGCCGCGAACGCCGCGGCGCGATGGTTTGACATGGCCTACCACGCGTTGTTAAATCTTTCGACAAGTTAATTAGACTAACCACCGGGATCATCGGGTGACGCCCCGACGGGACGCCACCCGATGGCGCAGCTTCGGCGAAATGACTCGAGCCGTGCACCGCCAGGACCAGGACAACATGGGGACCTTCACATGATCGACTCCAATCGCCACCGAGCAAATCGTCCCGGCCGCATTCGCCAGCCACGGCGGGCGTGCGCGGCGCCGGTCACCGCAGCGGTATTGACGGCGCTGTACGGCGGCATCGTGCATGCGGATCAGTCTTCCGCGCTTCAGGAAATCGTCGTCACGGCGACGCGACATGCGGTGAACGCACAGAGCTTGCCGATCAGCATCACCGCGATCCCGGGTTCGGCGCTCGCGAATGCGGGGATCGCCGACACGGTCGATCTCGGTCACTTCATCGCCGGCGTCAACGTGACCGACAAGGGCGCTTTCGGGGGAGTCAACGGCTCGACGCTCATCATTCGCGGCCTGAACAGCGACTCGACGTCCGGCGAATTCATCCAGTCGTCGCCGATCGTGCAGCCGGTCGCAACCTATCTGGACAACACCCCGATATTCTTCAATCTGCGCCTGCAGGACCTCGCCCGAGTCGAGATCCTGCGGGGACCGCAGGGTACGCTCTACGGCTCGGGGTCCCTGGGCGGTACGATCCGCTTCGTCGAGAACCCGCCGAGCTTCCGGGGCTTCGACGCCACCGCCGAGGCCGGGGTGAGCGATACCGCGCACGCGCACGGTCTCAACAAGGAGGTGAGCGGGATGCTCAACGTCCCGCTGTCGAGGACGTTCGCGGTTCGCATGGACGCGGCCTATACGGGCGAGGCCGGATTCATCGACCAGCCGAATCTCTACACCCTGGATGCGTCCGGCGCACCCATCGCCGTACAACCAGGAAATCTCTTGAGCCCGCCGCGGACCTACACCGTGCGCGGAACGAATTCCGAGATCTATCGCTCCGCGCGCGTCTCGGCGCTGTGGCGGCCGAACGACGCGTTCCATGCGGATCTGTCGTATTACTTCCAGGAATCGCTCGCCGACGGCTACCCGTACGACGCGCCCTATTACGGCCTGCGCGCATTGTCGTCGTCGGACTACACGCGTGCGACCACGGACGACAAGGTGGACTTGCTCGCGCTGACCCTGCACTACGACCTGGGCTTCGCGACGCTCACCTCCAACAGTTCGTTCGCGAAGCACGACAACACCACCGCGGGCGACGTCACCTCGCTCTACGACTATTTCCCGTTCTACGCGTCCCTCTACGGAATGAACCCGCGGGTGCTGGTCACCGGCCATCAGGGTTTCCACGACAAGCCGTGGGCCGAAGAGCTGCGACTCGCATCGAGGACCGGCGGTCGTTACGAATGGGTCGCGGGCCTCTTCTACAAGAGCGAGACGACCAACATCCTCGAGCACGACTTCTATCCCGGATACCTGGACTACTTCAACGCCTGCGTGCCAGTCTACGGCGCCGGCGACGGGATCAACCCGTCCCAGTGCGGCATCGGCGAGACCGCCTACACGGGCAGCAATCCGCCGAACGTGATCGACGGCATTCCGATCCTGAAGGACCAGGCCTACATCGGCGACTTCGAGACCAAGTACACCGATCTCGCGGCCTTCGGCGAGTTCACCTGGCACTTCGCATCCGCATGGAGCCTCACGGGCGGCATGCGGCTCTTCCGCCAGACGGTGGCGCAAACCCAGCAGACCGGGCTCCTGTTCGACGGACCCGCCTACGTCGCCAACGAATCCCGCAGCGACGCCTGGCGAAAGGCCCTGTGGAAGGTGAACGTCGCGTATCACTTCAATGAGACCAATCTGGCCTACGCAACCTGGTCCCAGGGCTTCCGCCGCGGCGCGGTCAACGCACTGCCGCCGAACGAGGCCGCGGTCGGCTACGTGACCCCGCCGGCACTGTTCAAGGTCGCTCCGGACACGGTCGACAACTACGAGATCGGCGCGAAGGGAACGCTCGCGGGCCGGCTGCGATACTCGGCGGCGGTCTACGACATGGAGTGGCACAACGTGCAGCAGTCGGCGTTCCTGACGCCGCTCGCGCTCCCGGGCGCGATCAACGTCGGCAATGCCTACAGCCGCGGCTTCGAGACCGAACTGTACGCGCTGCTCACCGAGCATCTCACGGGACAACTCGATTACACCTACGACGTGACGAAGCTCACCAGTTACTCGGGAATCGCACTCCAGGGTCTCACGGTGCCGCCGCCGCCGCCCGGTTCGCAGCTGCCCGGGACGCCGAAGAACTCGCTTGCGATCGGCCTGAAATACGGAGATATTCCGGTGGGGCCCGGCACGATGCGCTTCGCGGTGAACGCCTATTACCGCAGTGCGCTCCTTCCGGCGCTCTCGGCGACGATTCCGACCGTACCCGGTTACACGATGCTCGGCGCCCGGGCCACGTACCAGCAGGCTCACTGGCAGGCGACGCTCTACGGAGACAACCTGACGAATGCGCTGGGCGTGAATTCCTACACCGACCCGGTCCAGTGGGGCCAGTACTATCAGGCGCTGGTGTCGAGGCCGCGCACGATCGGGCTCACGCTGACCTACCGCTTCCGCGCCGACTGACGGTCGCTCACGCCTCGGGTTCGATCCCGGCCGCGCGCAGCCGCGTGGCGAGCGGCTCGAGTTCGCGGGCGTAGTGACGCCAGGACGCCACCGAATCCGCGTAGATCGGTCGGCGCACCTGCGCTGCACTCGCGGTGGCGACCGGCGTGGGGTTGCGCTCGAACGCGAGGCATCGTGGATCGAAAGCGATCCCGAGCGCGGTGAACAGGCGGCGGGCCTCCTGCTCCGGCCGGGCGATCAGTGATTCGTACTCGATCTCGATCAAGCGACCGGGCAGGACTCGCTTCCAGTGATCCATGAGCCGCCGGTACGCAGCGTAATAGTCCGCCAGTTCGTTCAGATCGTACGAGAACGGATAGCCGCGGTCGAACAGCACTTTATAGATGCTGAGGCAGGTCGCGATCGGCCCACGGATCACATGGACCATCTGCGCCGCCGGCAGTGCCCGCGCGATGAGACCGCAGTAGAGGAAATTCAGGGGTAACTTGTCGGTGAAGAACGGCGTTCGACCGGTCCGCGGCCGCGTACGGGCGAGATAGGCATCCCCGAGCGCTGCGAAGTCGAGCTTCGCCGACTCGGCGATCAGCGCGTCGCGCGCGACCGGGCCGCGCTGGCGATGCGTCACCGCAGCGACTACGGCCAGGCCGAAGTCGGGCAACTCGCCCGCCGAATGGACTTGAGGATGGCTGCCCAGCATCCGGTCGACGAGCGTCGAACCGGTGCGGGGCATGCCGAGAATGAAGATCGGCTCATGGCTCGCGGCGCCGCCCGGGCCATTCGGCTCGGCCGGGAAGGCCGCGCGAATCGCCTCCATCGTCGTCATATCCCGCCGGACATCGTATTCGAGGTGACGACGCCGCAGGGTCGCGCCGGCGGTCAACTGCGACCATGCCCGGGAGAACTCGCCGAGGTCTTCGTACTCCTTCGCGAGCGCATAGTGCAACGGCACCCGGGCGCGCCAGTCTGCGGGCGCCGAAGCGAGCGCTCGCTCGAGTTCCGGCAAATGATTCCGTTCGATCGATTGAACGCGCAACTCGGAGCGATTGAGGTGCGCCTGGGCATCGCCAGGCGCGAGCCTCAGGCACGCGTCGTAATCCTGCTCCGCCCCCTCGAGATCGCCCAGGAACCGGCGCACCGTGGCGCGATTGAACCAGTGCCGCGGCTCCTTGGGCGCGAGCGCGACGCACTGATCGTAATATCCCCGTGCCGCCGGGTAATCGCCGGCGAGCACGCACAGATCGCCGAGTTCGGCGTTCGCGCGCGCGCGCAGGTCCGCCGAACCCGCAATACCGCCGGCCAGCCCATCGAGCCGGCGAATCGCGGTCTCGGCGGCCGCGAAGTCGCGTCGGGCGAGCGCCTGGAGCGCCGACTGGCGAGTCGCCGACCAGGCGACGGAATCATTCGACGGGCGAGGCATGCCCCATCCTACGCCGAGTCCCTCGCGTCAGCGGCCGTTCAGCGCCGCGCCTTGACCCGGTCGCGCGCCAGCGGCTGGCACATGCAGTGCACGGCGCCGCCGCCGTTCGCGATCATCGAGACGTCGGGATCGTAGACGGTCAAGCCTTCCGCCCGACACGCAGCGACCAGCGCCTTGCTGGAGGACGGAACCAGGACGCGAGCGTTGCCCAACGCCACCACGTTCGTCCCGAGTTGCATCGCGTCCCCATAGGAGATCGGAATCACCCGGATCCGCCGCTCGCGCAGCCAGGTGACGAACTCGGGTTCGACTGCCTCGACGCAGCACACGGCAAGCCCTTCTTCCAGCATGCCCATTTGCACGTCGAGATGCAGGAAGTGGGGATCGAACGCATAGTGCTGGAATTCCCAGCCTTCGGCCTCGAACCAGTGGCGCAGCTGCCGAACGGCGGGTTCGACCGAGCGTTCCCCGGAATACCCGCAGACCGCGAGCCCGGGCTCGAGAACCATGAAATCCCCTCCCTCGACGTTGCCGGCAGTCACCAGGTCGTAGATTGGAATTTCCCTGTCGAGATAGAAGCGCAGGCAGCCGGCATATTCGCCGCGTCGATACACCTTCTCGAGTTGCATGATGATCGCACCCCACGGTGTCATCACACTGCTGTCGCGCGCGAAGATCTGATAGGGCAGCTCCGGCTCCGCCGGCAAGGTATGCACCCGCACGTCCGCCTGGCGGTAGACGTCGAGCATCTCGCGGTATTGCCGGCACGCCACGTCGAAGTCGAAACGCAGTCCCACGCGCTCGGCGCGCTGCGCGACCGAGTTGCCGGGTTGCCAGGAAAAATGATCGATCGGTCCCACGAGGACGTCCCGCAGGACGCCATATTCACTGTCGATCCCCCAGTTCCGTGCCCGCGGCGTACCGCCGCCGGGCTTGCGCGTTCCGAGTGTCATACCGGTCTCCCTTGAAGAATTCGTGCTCTGCGCACGCCGCGTCCGAAGGCCTTCTTCAGACTCGCGCCGCCGCCCACACCGTCTGCAGCAGCACGTTGGCACCGGCTTCGAGGTCTTCCGGCTTCGCGTACTCCGCCTCGTTGTGGCTGAGACCGTCACGACAGGGCACGAAAATCATCGCGGTCGGCGCGAACTTGGCCACGTAGAGCGAATCGTGCCCGGCACCGCTGACGATGCGTTCGTGGCGGAATCCCAGCGCCGCTGCGCTGCGCTCGACCAGCGCCACCAGCCCCGGGTCGAACTGCGTCGGCGGCATGTGCCATACGGTGTCGACTACCGCATCGACGCGCGCTCGGGCCGCGCTCTCGGCAACGAACGCGCGAAACGTCGCGACCATGGCATCCAGCTGCGCCGCGTCGGGGTGACGCAGGTCGAACGAGAGCACGAGTCGGTCCGGCACGGTGTTGCGCGATCCCGGCCGGATCTTCACGTCGCCGATCGTCGTCCGCCCCCACGGCGCCAGTGCCGCCGACAACTCGTAGGCACGTTCGATGATCGGCGCGGCGGCGCGCCACGGATCCCGACGCGATTCCATCGGTGTCGGTCCCGCGTGGCAGGCCTGTCCGGTGAGGGCCACGTCGAGCCAGTAGGCACCCTGGATCCCCGTCACGACGCCGATCGTGGAGCCCGAGGCCTCCAGAATCGGACCTTGCTCGATGTGCGCCTCGAATGCCGCGGCGTACGCGATCGCCCGGGCGGGCGTACGGCCACGATAGCCGATCCTCGCCAGCTCCTCGCCGAACACGCGCCCATCGCGGTCGCTGCGACCGAGCGCATAGTCGATGTCGAAGACACCGGCGACGACGCCCGATCCGAGCATCGCGGGCGCGAAACGGCACCCCTCCTCGTTGGTCCAACTCACCAGTTCGATCGGACGATCGGTGACCAGGCGGTGATCCGCCAGCGTCCGAAGAACCTCCAGACCCGCGAGCACGCCGTAGACGCCGTCGAAACGGCCGCCGGTCGCCTGGGTGTCCAGATGGCTCCCGATCAGGACCGGCGCGGCCTCGTCCCGCCGCCCCGGCCACCTGGCGTAGAGGTTGCCGATCTCGTCGATCCGCACCACGCCATGGGCCGCCCGGGCCCAGTCGACGAACAGGTCGCGCCCTCGTCGATCCTCATCCGTGAGCGCCTGCCGGTTGCAACCACCCGCGACCGTCGCACCGATTCGCGCCATCTCGTCCAAGGTCGCGCGGAGCCGGGTGCCGTCGATTCTGATGTCCGTGATGTCGTTCAGATGAGGTCTCCGATCTCGCCGATCGCCGCGGTCGGCGGTTGTTCCCGGGCCGCAGGTTAATCAATTTCACCTCTGCAATTCAACCGACGCACGCGCACCCCGGCGACGCAGCGTCCTGCGGATCGAGTCGGCTCGGGAGCCTGCCGCGGTCGTTGTTGGTTCCTCCCGAATCTGCCACAGTAGCGCATGGCTCGCCGCCCCTCCCGTGCCCGCAATCCCTCGCCGCCGAAACCCGCCGCCGTGGTCCCCACGCGCGAGCGCATCCTGAACGAGGTCGAGCGATTGATCGCCGCCCGAGGCGTCTACGGATTCACCTTGCAGGACGTGATCGTTCCGCTGCGAATGCGGGTACCGGCGATCTACAAGCATTACCGGAACCGGGATGACGTGCTGATCGAATTGGCGCGACGCTTCGTGAATCGTCTGGCGACCCAGTTCCCGATCACCCCGGGCGCGGATCCGATCTCGGCCCTGCGCGCGGCTCTCGATCAATTCGTGCTGTTCAAGCTGTCGAACCCAGCCTACGTCCGTCTGGCGCTTGCGGATTTCGCAACCCCGGACGGCGGGATGGAATACGTCAAGCTCGCCGCCGGCGGGTCGTTCGAAGACAACTTTTCGTCCGGTCCCCTGGCCCCGATGCACCGTCGCCTCGCGCAATTGCTGCGAGCGGCGGCGCGAACCGGCGCGGTGCGCGGCATCGATCCAACGGATTTCTATCGAATCATCAAGGCGACGCTCCTGATCCGCCTGGTATTCCCCGACGATTCGCTGTTGTTGCGACCACCGACCAGGCCCGAGATCGCGGCGATTCAACAATGGCTGTGGGCGATCGCGCGCGGGATACTGTCGACCGGAACCGGCGACGACGCCCGTGCAACCCGAACGCGCCGGCAACGCCTCACGATCCCTCCGCCGGTTCACGCGAAGGAGCGACATGCACGCCGACGACGCCCTGCGACGTGAGTTGCGCGATCACTACCTGTTTTCGGCGCTCACGGACGATCAGGTCGCTCGAGTTCTCTCGGCCGCGACGCAGCGGCGGTTCGGCGCGGGCGAGCACCTGTTCAGTCATCGCGATCCGGCAACCCGATTCTTCCTGCTGCGCAGTGGCGGGGCACAGCTCTTTCGGACATCGCCGGAAGGCAGCGAGAAGATCATGCGCCTGATCCGTCCGGGCGAAACGTTCGCGGAGAGCATTCTGTTCATGGACGCGCCCCGGTATCCGGTCCATGGCGCAGGGATCGAGCCGGGCGAACTGATCGCGTTCGACCGCGATACGTTTCTCCAGATCCTGCAGGGCTCGTTCGCGACCTGTCGCGCCGTGATGGCGCAGATGAGTCGGCGCATTCAATCGCATTGGGACGAGATCGAGACGCTCGCATTGCAGAACAGCCGATATCGCATCGTGCACTACCTGTCCGCACTGATACCCGCCGACACCCGCGGGCGCGTCACGATGACGCTGCCCGCGCGCAAGATGCTGATCGCCGCGCACCTCGCGGTCACACCGGAAACCCTGTCGCGTACGCTGCGGACGCTGAGCGACGAAGGACTCATCGAGGTCGCCGGGGATGTCGTGACGATCCCGGACGCGCGGCGATTCCGGGAACGGGCCGCCGGCGATGTCGCGATCGCGCCGCTCGAGGACGTCCCGCCGGCTTGAGGGCGTACACGGCCGTCACGACCCGGCGTCAACCGACCCGCGCCGGTCACCGATCGGGTTGACCGGGATCAAGGCGCCCGCCGCCGGGCGGTGCATGATGGCTCGCATCATGGTCGCAAGCCGCCTTTCCCGCTGGACTCCGCACTTCTTCGCGCTGGCGCTCGTGAACTTCGTCGGCGCCCAGGCGCTCGTGCTCGGCGGAGTCACCTGGCCGGCGGAGTCGCTGGGATCCGCGGGGACGCTCGTCGCGATCCATCTGCTCGTGATCGGCTGGCTGCTGCTGCTCGTTCTCGGCGCGCTGTTCCAGTTCGTCCCGGTGATCACGACGCGGCCGCTCGAAAGCCAGACCGCGGCCCTGGTGTGCCTCGTCGCGGTCGAAGGGGGACTCCTCGGAATGATCGCCGGGTTCGTCGGCGCTACCGGCGGCATTCCCGGACTCTCCGGGTCCTTGCCCGTCGGCGGCGGTCTGGTGACGATCGGAATCCTGATCGCGGCGTGGAATGTCGGCGTCCCGCTCGCTCGCTGCCGACCCGGGTCGCTGCCCGGACGCATGGTGATGACCGGACTCGCATTCCTCGCCGCCACGGTCACACTGGGCCTGCTCTTCGGATCGGTGCTGTCGGCGCCGGCGGCGCTGCCGCGACTCGCACCGGTTCTCGCTGCGGTCGGGGATCACGCGCTCGCCGGACTCGGCGGCTGGTTCACGCTCACCGCGATGGGGGTCAGCTACAAATTGCTCCCGATGTTCATGCTCGCCCCCGAGGAACGCGGTGCGCTCGGTCGCGGCGTGCACGTCGTCGGCGCGGCGGGATTCGCGGTCGCGATCGTCGCAGGGCTCGCGACGATCTGGCATCCGGCCGCCGCGTTGATCGATCTGCAGCACGCCGGCGAGATCGCGATCGGAGTCGCGACCGCGCTGTATCTGTGGGACGTCCGGCGGATGTATCGTGAGCGAAAGCGCAGCGTGATCGAGCTCCACGATCGGGCGGCGATCGGCGCCTTCGCATTTCTCGGGGTAGCACTCGCGCTGGCCGCCGCAGCGGCGGCGGTGCACCGGCTCGACGGCATCGCACCGGCCCTCGTCTTCCTGATCGTCTTCGGCTGGCTCGGCGGCCTCGGCATCACACAGCTCTACAAGATCGTTCCGTTCCTGGCGTGGCTCGTTCGTTACGGCGGACGACTGGGCCGCGGGCCCGTTCCGCGGGTGCAGGACCTGGTGCGGGACGGCGCGGCACTGCCCTGGTTCGTCGCGTACGGAGCCGGCGTGTCGATCGCGGCGGTCGCCGCGGTACTTCGGTGGCCCACCGCGTTTCGCATCGGCATGGTGCCGGTCACGATCGCAACGATCGGGCTGTGCCTCGAGTACTGGCGGGCCTGGCATGCACGCTATGTCGGCACCGCGCCAAGCGTCGCGACGGCACGACCGCTCTCGACACCTTCATCCCTGTCCGCTCACCCAGGAGACCGACCCTGATGGAACCCTTGACTCTCGATCTGCGCGATGAGCTGCGCCGCGGCGGCGAGCCGCTCCCCCGGATCCTCGACGCCGTCGCCCGGCTCGCGCCCGCACAGGACCTGCGCTTGCTGACCACGTTCGAGCCGTTCCCGCTGTACGCGGTCCTCGGCCGCAAGGGATTCGGTCACGAGGCGATACACCACGGCGAGGGCGACTGGGAGATCCGGTTTCGGCCTGACGCGCAGCGCGCGCCCACGAAGCCCGCCGCCGCGCCGGCCGCGTCGACCCCGGCGACTCCGGCGACCCCGGCGACCGAGGGATGGCCGACGCCGAGCGTCGTCCTCGACAACCGGGGCCTGCAACCGCCCGAACCGATGGTTCGGATACTCGACGCGTTCGAGCACCTCGATGCCGGCGCGGTGCTGGAGGCCGTGAACGAACGCGATCCGGTGTTCCTCTATCCGGAACTGCAGGCGCGCGGTGCGGCGATCCACACCGAGAAAGTCGCGGACGGCGTGCGGCTGCTGATCCGCCGCGCAGGGTGATCCCGATGAACGACCTCGTCGTCCCCGATGCGGACGCCGTCACCGACGCGCTTCGGGACGTGATCGACCCCGAACTCGGGTACAACATCGTCGACCTCGGACTGATCTACGCGCTCGCGATCGAGGACGGCGTGGTCACGCTGAGCATGACGATGACGACCCCGGGTTGTCCGGCGCAGGATTACCTGATCGCCGGCGTCGAAGACCGAATCCGGCAATTGCCGGGCGTCACGGACCTTAAGGTCGACGTCGTGTGGGAACCGCCCTGGTCGCCGCAACGCATGTCGCCACTCGCCCGGGCGCAATTCGGGATCGCGGACTAGCGGCGCGGGTCGCTCCCCACGGACTCCCCTGTCGCACGTTGACGCAGGATCGGTCATCGGCAAGGATTCGTACTGTCGTGGCCGGCACACGGCCGACCCGGCGCCACACCGGCAGGTCACCGACGAGAGGGAGCACGACATGAACGAAGAAGCCTTCAACATGAGCATCCGCAAGTTACTCAAGATGTTCGGCATCACCGCCCAGCGCGAGATCGAGCATGCAGTCGCGAAAGCCCGGGAGAGCGGCCGGCTCGGCGGCGCTGGGACGCTGCCCGCGAAGGTGACGCTGGAGATCGCCCAGATCGGACTGCGCGCCGAGATCGACGGGCAGATCGACCTCGGCTAGCGAACGAGGCGCGCGCGGCGAGAGACGATGACGACACTCACCGAGATCATGAGCGATCACCACGCTTGGTGCGACGCGCGCATCCACGAGATCGCGTCCGACGTCGACCGGTCCGCCTGGGCCGATGCCCGGACGCACGCATCCATGGCTCGGCACGCCCTGGAGTGGCACATCGGCGCGGAGGAGACCACGCTGTTTCCCGCCTTCGAGACCGCGACCGGCAACCCCCGGGGACCCACCGAGGTCATGCGTCACGAGCACGAGCGGATCCGTGCACTCTTCGCCGCCTGTGACGCGGCGATCGAGCAGCGGCGCGCACCGGCCGCGACCGAAGCGATCGCTCGACTGAAGGAGTTGCTGAATCAGCACAACCTGAAGGAAGAGCGGATCCTGTATCCGTGGTGCGAGCAGGCGCTCGGTGAACGCGTCGATTCCGTCGTCACCGAACTCGAGGCCCGCATCCGCGAGGTGTCGCCGGGAACGATCGACTAACGCAGTTTGTAGCGCTGCAGCTTGCCGGTCGCGGTGCGCGGCAGGTCATCCACGAATTCGATCCAGCGCGGGTATTTCCACGGGCCGATCGCCCGCTTCACGTGGACCTTGAGCTCCTCGTACAGCGCCCGGCCGGGCGGGTGGTACGCCTCGGCCTTCAGCACGACGAACGCCTTCGGCTTCAGCAGCCCGTCGCGCGCCTCGAACGCGATCACCGCCGCCTCGAGTACCGCCGGGTGCGTCAGCAGCGCGGCCTCGATTTCGAGCGGCGATACCCAGATGCCGCTCACCTTGAACATGTCGTCGGTACGGCCGTGGTAGAGATACACGCCGTCCGCGCGCCGTTCGTACTTGTCGCCGGTGCGGACCCACTCGCCCTGAAAGGTGCGGCGGCTCTTGTCGCGGTGATTCCAGTAGCCCTGCGCGGCCGTCGGCGCCCGCACGAGCAGTTCCCCGATGACTCCGGCCGCCACGTCACGACCCTCGTCGTCGACCAGTCTCAGATCGAAGCCCTCGATCGGCACGCCGGACGTGCCGTATTCGACCCGGCCAGGCACGTTCGACAGGAACAGATACGCGATCTCGGTCGACCCCACCCCGTCGACGATCTCCACGCCGAACCGGTCCTGCCATGCCTGCCCGAGCGGCGCCGGCAGCGGCTCTCCGGCTGAAAAGCACGATCGAAGGCGATTCACGCCGTCGGCGAGCGATGCGGCCGGCTCCTCGATCAATTGGCCGTAGAGCGTGGGCACGCCGAAGAACAGCGTCGGGTGGAAGCGCCGCAGCGTCGCGCCGATCGCCGCCGTCGTCGGGTGATCCGGACACAGGATCGTCGTCGCGCCGGCACCGAGCGGCACGAACATCGAATTCCCGAGGCCGTACGCGAAGAACATCTTGGCGGCGGAAAAGCAGACGTCGTCCGACCGGCAGCCGATCAGCCCGCGCCCGCACAGCTGCGCGACGGTCCTCGGGGTCGAATGCACGTGCATCACGCCCTTGGGCGGGCCGGTCGTTCCCGAGGAGTACAGCCAGAACGCGACTTCGTCCGCGTCGGTGCTCGCCGCGCCCACCGGCACCGCGCGGGCGAGCATGGCGCCGAAGCGGCGGTCGCGATCGTCACGGTCGTCGGGATCGTCACAGGCGTCGCGATCGGCGCTCGAGTCGACGACGATGATCGCGCGCAGCGAGTCGAGTCCCCGGGCCGCTTCGGCGATCAACGGGACGAGCGGAGCCGACACGAAGGCCACCCGCGCGCGCGAGTCCTCGAGCAGGTAACGGTACTGCTCGACGGTGAGACGGGTGTTCAGCAGGACCGGGACGATGCCGGCGCGCACCGCACCCCAGAACACCACCGGAAAGTCGACGGTATCGAGGAGCACGCACGCGACCCGGCTCTCCCGGTCCACACCGAGCGAGCCCAGCAGTCCGCCGACTCGCGCAGCGCTCTCGAGCAGCTCGCGGTAGGTCAGCGCGCGATCGGGATCGACGACGGCGAGCTTGTCGCCGAGACCGTCCGCGACGTGGCGGTCGAGAAAGTCGACCGCGGCATTGTAGTGGCGCTCCAGGCCCATGGACGGCATCCGACGCTCGCAGGATCCTCGGGCAGCTTCGCTTGAAGCGTAAACAGGTAATCCGGTACTATAATACGCACATCGCCGGTCCCGAGACAACCCTGCCCGAGACAACCCTGCCCGAGCGAGGCCTGCCCAAGCGAGGAGGATCGATGCGCGAAGAGGACGCGAGTCACCGGACGACGAACCCCAGAATCGGCTCCGTGGCCGACCTGGTCGCGATCGCGCATCGGATCGAAACCGATGCGGTCGAACGGTATCAGCTGCTTGCCGACCAGATGGAGACCCACAACAACGTCGAACTGACCCGGATGTTCCTCGATCTGGCACGCGCCGAGCGACTGCACGCCGAGGAGATTCATCGACTGGCCAAGGATCGGGGTATCGTGGAATCCCTCGATCCGATCGGACCGTGGCGGGGCGACGGTCCCGAGGCGATCGACCTCGGGGAGGCCCATTATCGAATGACGCCGTACGATGCATTGCGGCTCGCGCTCGCCGGCGAGCAGCGCGCACTCGCGTTCTACGGAGAGTTGGCCGCGGCGCACCCGGATCCGGCCGTGCGCAAGCTCGCTGGCGCGCTCGCCGACGAGGAGCAGGAGCACGTCGATCTGTGCCACCGCTTGTTGCATCGCTATCCAGCCGTCGAGACCGATCGAGACGCCGATCCCGACCGGCCGCCCGCCGGGGATTGACCATCGCCGGCGCGCCAGATCGCACGGTGACGCCTCCCGCACCGCGGCGACGCCTCCCGCACCGCGGCGACGCGGCCGAGATCACCCGCCCCGACGCGTGATCAGCAACTGCCGCAGCAACCCGACGAACGCGAGCGACCACGCGGCGAGTGCCGGAATGAACATCAGCCGCGCGGTCGTCGCGAGAAACGGCAAGTCGAGCGACTTCGTCATCTGCCACGACGCCGCACTGTACATCCCGAGCGGGAATACCGCACCCCAGTACAGCGGATCGTAGCGCAGCGGAAAGCGGCGCACGAGGTGGCGCCACACCCCGAGCAGCACGAGCATCGGAATCCACCACGTCGCGGTCGCCCAGTAGAGCACCGTGAATCCCTTGAGGAACGGCGCGAGCGACGCGAGAAACGGCGCGTCCGGCGCATTTTCGATCAGCCGCGCCCCAGCCATGGTCGAGATCGCCATCGCCCCCATGTTGATCCAGTACGGTGGGGACAGGTCGGTCGGCGAAAATGCGAAGAAGCTGTACCGGTAGAAGATCAGGGAAATGATCCAGATGTAGAACATCCCGCCCCAGGACCACATCGACAGCGCGAAGAAGTTGAATTCCAGGCGGTAGGGCTGCGACCACTGCCGCGCGATCAACGCGCTGAGCACCGCGATCGATTGGGTCGCGACGACGGCGATCAGCCATGCGCCGGTGATGCCCCGCTCGAGCGGTGGCTTCTCCCGCTTGACGGTGAACGCGGTGAATATCGTGTACGTCAGTCCCAGCCAAAGAGCGACGCCGACGGCGAGCAGGCCCATCGCCAGATCGACACTGCCCTTGACCAGCAAGGACTCGATGCCGAGGATGCACGTCGCGGCGACGGTCGTCAGGAACCCCGGACCCCGCTGATGGTCGACCATGTCGCGGAACAGACGGCGCGGATGGCACAGCGCACGCAGCATCGTGAGCACGACCAGGGTCGGGTAAGCGACGATGTTCACGACGAACAGGCCGTTCGAGATCACGAGCAGGCCGACGTTCTTCGCCGCGATCGAGACGATGCCCGTCGCCATCACGAGCGCGAAGTACGCCGGCGACAGATCCCGGATCACCACGCACTCGCGTACTGTCCTCATCGGATGCCTGCTGCGACGGCGAACATCGTCGGCTCGAGCCCCGCGCTAGTCATCGCTCAGGGAATAGTCGATCTCCAGCCACAGCTTGTGCACATCGGTCGCGAAGTGGTCCCGGGCATAGTCCGCGAAGGCGACGATGCCGATCAGGCGATGCCAACGACCGAGCACCTGCAGGTCGCCCTCCGTACCGTAATGCAGGCCGAGACGCGCGGCCTGGAAGTCGTGATACACGGCGGTCACGGTCAACCGATCGAACACGGAAACCCGAGCGAGCGACGCGCCGATCGACGCATATCGATCCTCGACGCCGTTCGCCGGTGTCGCGAGGAAGACGTCCGCCCACCCGTCGAACTTGTGCAGGGTCGCGAGCGGCGTCGCGAACCCCTTCACGCCGTCGCCCCCGAGGACCTCGACGCCGCCCCCGAGACTCACGCCGGCGAACCCGAGCGTGACCGCACCGGCGTAGTAGTCGTCCGCGAACTGCAGCGGGTTTGCCGCGTACGGATTTTCGTGCGCGTACCCGGCCTCGTACCGCAAGCTCCAGCCACCCCGCTTCCTGCTTCCGGCGACGCGCACGCCCACCGTCCGGGTGGAGTCCGCCGGGTCCTGCCGGAATGCGAGCCAGTAGCCGAATCCGGTCACCATACCGATCGGCGTGGAATATGCCGCGTGCGCGAGGTAGCTGCTGCCGGTGAAGCGCCCGACCGGGGAGTCGTGGCCGAACACACGATTCACCTGGTCGAAGTACGTGAAATCCAGGGTGAGATGCCGGATCGAATGGTTCGCGACCCGCACCGAGTCGAAGGTCTGCTCGTTCTGGCGGAAGCCGACCGATCCGATGAACCGCTGGTCATCGAGATCGATCCGCTGCCGGCCGAGGGTGACGGTCGTGTCCGGCAGTGAGGCGTTCACCAGCTCGAGCCGGTTCAGCGCATGGTCCTCGGGATCCGCAACGACCGGGTACTGGACACGATGATTGGTCGTGCTGTTGTAATGCCCCTCCAGCGGCCAGTCGACGTTTCCCTCCGCGAGCAACGAGGTATCCCAGGCAGCGCCCGTCCTAAAGCCGAGTCGCGCTCGCATCGTCACCGCATTGGCATCGGCCTCGAACCCATTCTGCCCGACGGTCTCGGATCGCAGCCGCAGATTCGCGATCGGTGTCGCCGACGAGATCGCGGCCGTCAGGGCGTCAGCCGCGTCACCGTCCGCCCAGTTCGCGAGCGGCAGACACAGCGCCACGGCAGCGATGACGCGCACCGCAATCGACGAACGGCCCCGCGCGGGCATTTCAGGTCCCGGGCAACCGGCGGGATCTCACCAGTTGCCAGGGCCTCAGGAGATAGCCGAGCGATCCGATGCCGCTCCAGATGTGCACCAGCCGCGTGAACGGGAAGATCAGGAACAACGTCAATCCAAACACGATGTGGATCTTGAAGACGAGGGACGCCCCCGCGATCAGGGCGGCCGCCTCGCCACCCCGGAATGTCACGACGTGCTTTGCCCACCCCATCAACGCGAGCATCTCACCGCCGTCGAGGTGCCGCGCGGACACTGCGATCGTGGACAACCCGAGCAGCAGTGTGGACAGCAGCCACACCAGGGTCACCCAGTCCGACCAGTGGGTATTGGCACGGATCCGCGGTTCGGACAGCCGTCGATGGATCAACAGGATCAAGCCGACGAGAATCGCGAGCCCGAGTGTGCCCCCGGTGGTCATCGCGATGATCTGCTTGTCGTGGGGCGTCAGGCCCAGGGCCTCGAACACCGCGAGCGGCGTGAGCAGGCCGACCAGATGACCGAAGAACAAACCGATGATCCCGACATGGAACAGGTTCGAGCCCCAACGCAGCGATCCGCATCGCAGCAGCTGACTCGACTCGCTTCGCCACAGGTATTGTTCCCGGTCGAAGCGGACCCAGCTGCCGAGCAGGAAGACCGTCCCGGCGATGTAAGGATAGATGCCGAAGAAGAATGCGTTCACTGCCATGATCAGACTCCCGTGGCCATGATCAGCCTCCCCTGACCGCGGATCCGCGGCGGCGACCCGCCACCGCGCAGGGATCCTCCGCTCCGAGGAATTGAATCGGCTGCTCGGTCCAGGCGGCGTCGAGCGCATCGGGCGCCCAATCCGGCGGCGCCGGCTCCGCGAGCGCACCGGGAGGCGGCTCGACCGACGACCGCCAGTGACGAACGCCGGCAAGGCGCAACGCGGCGACGATCGCCGCCAACCACGGACTCCGACGGCGCTCGAGCGCCTGCGCGATCTTTCCCAAGGCTACGGCCACCCGACGCAGCGCCGCGCCGGCGTCGGGACCGCTCAGGGTCGATGCATACTCGAGGAACGCCGGCAGGTAGTCCGGCAGCTGGCGTGCCGTCAGGACCAGTCCCGCTCGCTCGTACTGCGCTGCGAGCTCGGCCATCGCAGGCCCGCGCCCGCGCGCGTCGCCGTAGAGATGCTCGTACAGGTTGAGGGAGGTGCTGCGTCCCCGATCGAACGTCTCGACGTATTCCGTCTGCAGGTCCAGGAGGTCGGTCCGCTGGAGATGTTCCCCGAGCGCCCGGAGCGATTCGAGCCCCTGTCCCTCGTCCCTGGACTCGCCGTCGCCGAGGACGTCGAGCAGTTCGCGTGCGTGGTCGCGCACGTCGGCCTCGGGGTACTCCAGCAACCGCGCGAGCGCGATCAGCGGGCGGGCGTGATTCATACCGCTCCTCCTTCATCGGGTAACGTCCGGCGTCGATTCCCACCGAAGAGTGACAGCGAGGTTTCGCCGCCGGAACAGCCGTTACCGAAGGTGAATCCACAGGACCCTTTCAACTCGAACGCGTTCTCGGCGTATTCGCGATGGGTCGTCGGGATCACGAAGCGGTCTTCGTAGTTCGCGATGCCGAGCAGTCGGTACATCGCCTCGAAGTCGGCCTCGGACAGCCCGGTGCGCTCGGCCGAGCGCGGGTCGACGCCTCCTCCGACGTGCCGGTGACGCATGATGGCGCGCATCGCGAGCAGGCGCTCGAGCGCCCGGCGTACCGGATCGACGTCTCCCGCGGTCAGCAGGTTCGCGAGATACTGTAGCGGGATCCGTAATGCCCCGACGTCCGGAAGACCGTCGACTTCGCCGATCATCCCGCTCTGGACCGCCGTCTGGATCGGCGACAGCGGCGGGACGTACCACACCATCGGCAGGGTTCGATATTCCGGATGCAGCGGCAACGCAATGCGCCAGCGCATCGCCATCGCGTACACCGGCGAGTGTCGCGCGGCGTCGAGCCAGGCATCCGGAACGCCGTCCCGGCGTGCCGCGGCGATCACCGCCGGATCGTTCGGATCCAGGAAGATCCCGAGTTGCGCCTCGTACAGATCGCGCTCCCGCTCCACCGCCGCGGCCTCGGCGATCCGATCGGCATCGTAGAGCAGCACGCCGAGATAGCGTATCCGGCCGACGCAAGTCTCGGAGCACACCGTCGGCAGCCCCGCCTCGATCCGCGGGAAGCAGAACGTGCACTTCTCCGACTTGCCGCTCTTCCAGTTGTAATAGATCTTCTTGTACGGGCAACCCGACACGCACATCCGCCAACCGCGGCACTTGTCCTGGTCGATCAGCACGATGCCGTCTTCTTCGCGCTTGTAGATCGCGCCGGACGGGCACGAGGCGACGCAGGCCGGGTTCAGGCAGTGCTCGCACAGCCTCGGCAGGTACATCATGAACGTCTGCTCGAACTGCCCGTAGATCGCCTTCTGCAGACCGTCGAAATTGGCGTCGCGGGCGCGACGCTCGAACTCTCCGCCGAGGATCTCCTCCCAGTTCGGCCCCTTTTCGATCTTCTCCAGGGTCCTGCCGCTCAACAGGCTGCGCGGACGGGCACTCGGCGACGTGCCGCGTTCGGGCGCCTGCTGCAGGTGCTCGTAGTCGTAGGTGAAGGGCTCGTAGTAGTCGTCGATCTCCGGCAGTGCGGGATTCGCGAAGATCTTGGACAGCACCCCGAGACGCGAGCCCTGCCGGAGCCGCAAGGCGCCGCTCGGTTCCCGCTTCCAGCCTCCCTGCCACTTGTCCTGGTTCTCCCATTCGTCGGGGTAACCGACACCCGGCTTGCTCTCCACATTGTTGAACCATGCGTACTCGACGCCGGGGCGCGAGGTCCACACCTGCTTGCAGGTGACCGAACAGGTGTGGCAACCGATGCACTTGTCGAGGTTCAACACCATGCCGATTTGTGCGCGAACCTTCATCGTCCACCTCCCGGTGCCGTCCCGGCGTTCGCAGAACTCGACGGATCCGCGTGCCACTCGACGCTCGTCATCTTGCGGACGATGCAGAACTGGTCGCGGTTCGAGCCGACCGTTCCGTAGTAGTTGAAGCCGTACGCGAGTTGGGCGTATCCGCCGATCATGTGCGTCGGCTTGACCACGACTCGCGTCACCGCGTTGTGGATCCCGCCACGGGCGTGCGTGATCGACGACAGCGGGGTGTTCACGATCCGTTCCTGGGCGTGGTACATCATCGCCATCCCCGGTCGGACCCGCTGACTGACGATCGCGCGGGCCGCGATCGCGCCATTGCCGTTGAAGACTTCGATCCAGTCGTTGTCCACGATGCCGGCCGCCTTCGCGTCATCCTCCGCGATCCAGACGCACGGTCCGCCACGGCTCAGCGTCAGCATCAGGAGGTTGTCGGTATACGTGCTGTGGATCCCCCACTTCTGGTGCGGCGTGATCCAGTTGAGCACCAGTTCCTTCTGCCCATTGCCGTGCCGCCCGAGCATCGGGGCGACCGCCTTCAGGTTGACCGGCGGCCGGTACGCAGCGAATCCCTCGCCGAAGGCGATCATCCACGGATGATCCTGGTAGAACTGCTGCCGCCCGGTCAGCGTGCGCCACGGGATGAATTCGTGGACGTTCGTGTACCCGGCGTTGTAACAGATCTTCTCGTCCTCGATTCCCGACCAGGTCGGTGACGTGATGATCTTGCGAGGTTGCGCTTGAATGTCCCGGAAGCGGATCTTCTCGTGCTCCTTCGGGAGCGCGAGATGAGCGTGATCGCGACCGGTGATCCGCGACAGCGCCTCCCAGGCCTTGACCGCGACATGTCCGTTGGTCTCCGGCGCGAGCATCAGTATCGTCTCCGCCGCCTCGATGTCGGTCGAGATGCGCGGACGACCCTGCGCCGGACCTGGTTCACGGACGCGACCGTTCAATTCCCCGAGCGCATCGACCTCCTCGGCGGTCTTCCAGGCGATGCCCTTGCCACCGTTGCCGGCCTGTTCCATCAGGGGACCGAGCGACGTGAACTGGGCATGGGTTGCCGGATAGTCCCGCTCGACGACCGTGAGGCTCGGGGCGGTCTTGCCCGGGACGAGGTCGCACTCGCCGCGCTTCCAGTCCCGCACGTCCACCTGACCGAGTTCCGCCGCGGTGTCGTGCATCAGCGGCGTGAGCACGAGATCTCGCTCACGTCCCAGATGCCCCACACAGACCTCGGAGAACCGGCGGGCGAACCCCTTGAAGATCTCCCAGTCCGAGCGAGCCTCCCAGGGCGGATCGACCGCCGCCGAGAGCGGGTGAATGAACGGGTGCATGTCGGTCGTGTTGAGATCGTTCTTCTCGTACCACGTCGCGGCCGGCAGCACGATGTCCGAGAACAGTGCGGTGCTGTTCATTCGAAAATCCAGCGTGACCAGCAGGTCGAGCTTTCCCTCCGGGGCGTGCTCGTGCCAGGCGACCTCCGTGGGACGCGTGCCGTCCGCGGCCTGTTCCGCGTTGAGCACGCCGTTCGGCGCGCCGAGCAAATGCTTGATGAAGTATTCCGACCCCTTGGCGGAAGCACCGAGCAGGTTCGAGCGCCAGACGAACAGGTTCCTCGGCCAGTTGTCCGGATCGTCCGGATCCTCGCAGCTCAGACGCAGCGTGCCGTCGCGCAGTCCGGTGACCGCGAAGGCCTTCGGATCGACGCCCGCACGATCCGCCGCCCGACAGACCTCGAGCGGGTTGGTCTTCAGTTGCGGCGCCGAAGGCAACCAGCCCATCCGTTCGGCGCGGACGTTGTAGTCGATCATCGCGTCGGCGCGCGCCGCCGAGTCCGCGAGCGGCGACAGGATCTCCGCGACGCCGAGTTTCTCGTAGCGCCACTGATCGGTATGCGCGTACCAGAAGCTGGTCGAGTTCATCTGACGCGACGGACGCAGCCAGTCGAGCGCGAACGCGAGCGCGGTCCAGCCCGTCTGCGGGCGCAGCTTCTCCTGACCGACGTAATGTGCCCATCCGCCGCCCGGCACGCCGATGCACCCGCACAGCATCAGCATGTTGATGATCCCGCGGTAATGCATGTCCATGTGGTACCAATGATTCAGACCCGCGCCGACGATGATCATCGACGTACCGCGGGTGCGATCCGCGTTCTCGGCGAACTCTCGGGCGATGCGAATGACCGTCCCGGCAGGGACCCCGGTGATCGATTGCTGCCAGGCCGGGGTGTACGGCACGTCGTCGTCATAGGACCGGGCGCAGGGATGGGATTCGTCGCGGAATCCGCGATCGATGCCGTAGTGAGCGGCCAGCAGGTCGTAG
Organism: Gammaproteobacteria bacterium; assembly: GCA_028870355.1. Taxonomy (GTDB): domain Bacteria; phylum Pseudomonadota; class Gammaproteobacteria; order Steroidobacterales; family Steroidobacteraceae; genus Bog-1198. The sequence goes on from JAGWPU010000087.1 coordinate 35,208, forward strand.
ACCGTGGCCACGCGCTCGGTCGATTCGGCGCCTTGCCCGTCGGCGACCGTGACGACGCGGTATGGCACCCGTCGAACCAGGACGTCGTCCTGGATGTTCCCCGGATGATGATCCGACGGGACTCCGCCGAAGTACGGGAATCCGACTTCGGCGAGTCCGTCGTGGCGATCGATCAGGGTCAGCGCCAGGGTGCTGCGCGCTCCGGTCCGCGCGTCACGCTCCTCGAGATTCCAGCGACCGGCCTCCTCTTCGGGGCCCCAACGGAATCCAACCGACCCTTGCGGAAGCGTCAGCGCGCCGGACTCCTCGAATGCGACCGTCTTCCACTCGGGGTTCGTCGCTTGACCGAGCCGATCGGCGAAGTCTCCGGCTCGCAGATAGCGATCCGCGACGTGGACCTTTCGTCCGTCGGCGAGTCGCTGCTCCTTGAGCCTGACCAGCATCGGCAGGTCCGTGTACCGGCGACAATAGTCCTGGAAGTACCCGGATCGGCGCTCTCCGAAGTGGAATTCGCGCAGGATCACGTGACCCATCGCCATCGCGAGCGCCGCATCGGTCCCCTGCTTGGGGTTCAGCCACTCGTCGCTGATCTTCGCCACCTCCGCGTAATCCGGCGTGATCGCGACGGTCTTGGCGCCCCGATAGCGCGCTTCGGTGTAGAAGTGCGCATCCGGCGTGCGGGTCTGCGGGACGTTCGACCCCCACGCGATCAGGTAATTCGAATTGAACCATTCCGCGGACTCGGCGACGTCGGTCTGTTCCCCCCAGACCTGCGGTGACGATGGCGGCAGATCGCAGTACCAATCGTAGAAGCTGCCGCAGACTCCGCCGATGAGGCTCAGGTATCGCGAGCCGGCGGCGTAGGAAACCATCGACATCGCCGGAATCGGCGAGAAGCCGTAGATCCGGTCGGGACCGTACCGCTTGATCGTGTAGACGTTCGCCGCGGCGACGATCTCCTCCACGGTCGCCCAGTCCGCGCGCACGAAGCCACCCATCCCGCGGACGCGTTGGTAGTCGCGCCGCTTCTCTGCATCACCGACGATGCTCGCCCACGCCTCCACGGGACCCATCGCTTCACGCGCGGCCCTCCACAGGCGCAGCAGACGGGCGCGAATCATCGGATACTTGATTCGATTCGCCGAATACAGATACCAACTCGCCGACGCACCGCGCTGGCAACCGCGCGGTTCGTGATTGGGCATGTCCGGTCGGGTTCGCGGATAGTCGGTCTGCTGCGTCTCCCAGGTCACGATGCCGCCCTTGACGTAGATCTTCCAGGAGCACGATCCGGTACAGTTGACCCCGTGAGTCGACCGGACGATCTTGTCGTGTTGCCAGCGGTTGCGGTAGGCGTCCTCCCAGGTCCGATCCTCGGTCGTGCACTGTCCGTGATTCCCCGAGAATCTCTCACGTCGTCGCGTGAAATACGTCAGACGGTCGAGCAGGTGACTCATTGCGACTCCTGATGACGGGCATGGGCGAACGGTGCGATCGAATGCCGGTGCCGTGCATCTGTCGAGCGTGTCGCGTAGAGCAGTCCGGTCAGCGCCAGGCTCGCGACCGCGAGGGCCACGTAGATGCCGTAGCCTCGTGCGTAACCGACAGGGCCCATCGTCTGCGCGATTCGACCGAGCAGCGGAGGCACGACGAATCCACCGAGCGCGCCGAGTCCTCCGACCCAGCCAGCGGCCCCACCGACCGCGTCCGGAACGTACTGTGGCACCAGCTTGAAGACCCCCGCATTCGCAATGCCCATGCCGGCGCCGACGAGCAACTCGCCGAGGACGGTCATCGAGAACTGGCCCGACGAGGTCATGACGATGGCCCCGGCGAGCAGCAATGCGTAGGCGGCGAGAGCGACCCGTTCGCCGCCGAAGCGGTCCGCCCAGGCGCCCCCGGGAACGCGGATCAGCGACGCGAACAGGGAGAATCCCGCGGTCAACCCGAGGGCGACCCAGTGCGGGGCGTGGTAGAACGCGGTCCAGAACGTCGGCAACCACGCGGTCAATGCGAGGAATCCGCCGAACGACGTGAAGTACAGGAATACGAGCGGCCAGGTCCGCCAGCTCGCGGCGGCGTCGAGCAACGTACGCAGCACGCTCGGCGCCGGAAGCAGCTCCTGTCCCTGTGCGCGCGCCGCGGCCTCGGCCTCCGGCCCGGGAACTCCCCGGCGCCGCAGCTGGAAGTAGGGAGCGTCGAACCCGAGGAACGCATAGGCAACGAGTCCGCTGAGGACGAGCGCGAGCGACACGAGGTAGCCGACCCAGAGACCACCGATCGCGATGATCAACGGCAGCACGATCGCGACCAACCCCGGCGAGGTATTGCCGAAGCCGGCGTAGAAGGCCAGTGCGCGACCTTGTCGCGTCTTCGGAAACCAATAGGACACCTGGCCGATGCCGACGGAGAAGGTCGCGATGCCGCACCCGCCGAGCGCACCGAAGAACAACAGGATCGGATAGTGGCGCTGCGTCAGATGCGCCGGGTAGAGCGTCAGCAGCATCCAGTAGAGTCCGGCGATGCCGATCACCGACGCGATCAGGAGGATCAGGAAGGGCGATTTCCCTCCGGTACGATCCACCGAGGCCCCGAAGGGGATCCGCAACAGCGAACCCGTGAGCATCGGCATCGCGACCAGCGTGCCGACCTGGGCCGGATCGAGCTGCATGACCTTGATGAAGCTCTGCGCAGTCGGCCCGAACAGGGAGACGGCGCCGAAGCCGATGAAGAATCCGATCGTTGCACCGATCAGTGACTTACCCGGATCGCCGCGTAACCGGCCGACCGCTCTCGTTGGCTGCGACATCGTGATTCCCTTCGAGTCTCGACACGGGAATCACTGTAGTCGCGGCGATCCGCGATCGACATCCGTCGGTCGGCGTGTTCCGGTAGTCCAAACGGATTAGCGGCTTCCCGAGAGGCGTCCTCGGTCAACCGCAATCGGACCCGCCGGGCGACTCATCGGTTCTGGTCACGCCACCCATGCTCGCTCGCATAGACGGCGATCTCGACACGCGAAGTCAGATCGAGCTTGCGGAGAATGCTCGCGACGTGGATTTTCACGGTCGCCTCGGCGATTTTCAGTTCACGGGCGATTTCCTTGTTGCTCGAGCCCCCCGCGACCGCCGCTGCGACCTGCCGTTCACGGGGGCTGAGCACGCTCTCGTCGAGGGCCGCGGACGTCGACGCGACCAACGGCGCCGCGAATGCGTCCGCCAGCTTCGAGGTCATCTCGGGGCTGATCACCGCTTCGCCGTGGTATGCGCGCTCGATCGCACTCACCAGTTCCGTGGCATCGCAGCTCTTCAACAGATAGCCGCTCGCGCCCGCCCGGAGCGCCGCCCCGAGATCCGCGGCATCCTCGCTCACCGTCAGCATCACGACCCGCGCCCCCGGGACCGCATCGCGCAGAGCGCCCACGGCATCGACTCCGCGTACACCGGGCAGATGATTGTCGAGGAGGATCACGTCCGGGCGTTGCAGCGAGACGACCCTCGACGCTTCCCCCGCATCCGAGGCCTCGCCGACCACGCGCAGGTGCGGTTCGCGTGCCAGGAGTGCGATCAGGCCTCGACGGAACAAGGTGTGGTCGTCGACGACGACGAGCCGAATCTCAGCGGTCACGGGCGACCTCCGCCGCGTCCGTCGGCGGCAACTCCAACACGACGGTCGTACCACGCCCAGGCGATGAGTCGATCCGAAGGGCGCCGTTGATCGTCCGGGCGCGCTCGCGCATGATCTGCATGCCAACCCGTGTCCCGGGCGGATTTGCCTGGGGGTCGAACCCCACTCCGTCGTCCGCGATCTCGAACGACCAGTGAGGCTCGCTGCGAATCCGGACGTCGACGTGACTCGCGCGGGCGTGTTTGCGAACGTTCGAGAGCGCTTCCTGGACGACGTGCAACACCTGAATCTGCACGTCCGCGTCCGGCGGCCTGCCGTGCCCGTCGAGCGTCAGGCGGGTCGGAACACCGCTCTGCAATTCGAACTTCTGCAGCGTGCTGCGCAGCGCCGATTCGACGTCGATGTCGGACGCACGCGTGCGAAAGTGCAGCAACAGTTCGCGCACGTCTGCCTGGCTCTCTCGAACGCCCGCATCCAGCTCGCCGAGCACCGCCTCGACCTCGGGCTTCGATCCGGACTGCAGCGCCGCGCGCAGCAGCTGCACCTGGATCTTGAGAAACGCGAGCGACTGCGCGATCGAGTCGTGCAGCTCACGGGCGAGCAGGGTCCGTTCCCGGGCAACGACGGCCTCTCGCTCCAGCGCGGCACTGCGCAGCCCCTCCATCGCGCTTGCGAGGTGTCCGGCGAGTGCCTCGAACAACGAACGTTGGTCGGCGTCCATCTCGACCGGATCGCGATAGAGCAGGTCGAGTTCGCCCAATAAGCGCTGGTGCAAGCCGACGGGCACGCTGACGACCGTGGTATATCCTTCGCGCAGGCAGACCCGCACCTGCATCGGCGGCGACCCTGCGGCGTCGAGCCGTCGGACGAGGATTCCCGATCCCGCGGTCGCGAGGCCGCAATGGCAGGTGCCGGCCGCAAGACAACGCTCCTGATCGACCATCGACTCCGGCACGCCGTCCGAGGCGAGCAGCGCATAGTGCTCCCGGCCCTCATCGGTCCATCGCAGCAATGCGCCATCGGCGCCGGCAAGCCTGCGCACCGCGCGAACGAAGCCGGTCGACAGCTCGTCGAGACCCGGCGCGCGCGAGACCAGCCGGCTGATCTCGTAGAGGGCGGCGAGTCGCTTCTGTTGCGACTGCAGGCTGGCCGTCTTGGCTCGAACACGCGCCTCGAGCTCTGCGTACGAGGCCTCCAGATGCTGCGCCATCCGGTTGAATCCGCGCGCGAGATCCCCGAGTTCGTCACGGGAATCGACATCGACGCGCACGGTGAGATCGCCCCTCTCCAGCGCCGACACCCCGCGATGCAGGCGTCCGACCGGAGCGAGAACCAGCAGATATCCCGCATACATCATCAACAACGCACCGAGCACCACGAGGGTCGCGAGGCTGACCTGCAGGAGGTGCAGTGCCGCCATCCAGTGATCCAGCCGCCACTCGATCCCCGTCACGAAGGCATCGATTCCGGAGACGAAGCGATCGACCTCCGCCCGGGTCGGCCGCGGCTCCCGCGGATCGAGCCAGCGGGCACGCAACGCCAGCCAGTCATCGCGGACATGCGCAAAACGTGCGCGCAGCACCGGGTTCCAGGGAACGAACAGCGGCCGTGCCGGATCGCCGTCACGGAGTTCCGAGAGAATCCGGTCGAATTCGGCGGCGCGCGCTCGCACCTCGGGGCGATCCGCCTGCGAAGCGGACAACGCCAGACGGTAGCTTAGCATCCGCAGGCGGCCGGCTTCGTTGACCGCCGCGGCACCGCCCTCGAGGTTCCAGGACAGCCAGACGGTGCCGCCGACCGCCAGCAGCGACAGCGCGAGAAACGCAGCCGCGAACGCCGCGATCTTGCCCGTCAGCGTCCAACCGTACCGGCTGCCGGAATCCTCGACACTCGCATCCATCGCACGCGCCTCGCGATCGGGAAACGACGGGCGGCCGACATCACGGCATCCCCGTCACGCTCCGGTATCGGTCGCGCGACGGTGCGCCTGACTCTTCGCGGACGGAGGACGCGCCCTAGGCGGCCGCCCGACGTCCGATTTCGACCCGCCAGGTCGTCGGACCTTCCTCCAGGTAACTCCAGGAAAATTCTCCCTCGTATTCCGCATCGAACTGGTAGTAGAGAGGCCGCGGATCATGGTCGTTGACGAGTACGAAGGACTCGCCGGGCTCGAGCGCGGCATACGTCTCGAATATCTGCCGGTGACGATCTCTCGGAATCAGGGTGCGCACGTCGAGCATCTTGAGTTCGGGCATTGGTTTCCCCTTCGAATGACACGGTCCGATGACGGATCGACTGTATCGCGCGGCGCGCGGCGCGCCTTGACGGGGGTCAAGCGATTGCCATCGCCGGACCCGACTGCAGCGCATCCGGACGCGCCGACGATCACAGGCTGTCGTTCACTCGCGCGATGTTCGCCTCGTGCGCTTGCAACATCCCGGACAATTCGCGTCGCAGACCGTCCTGCCGCACCTTCGGCAGGAGGTCCCGGAGCTTTCGCACCACCCAACCCTGACCGCGATTTAGAAAGGCGAGGCGCTCGTGCCAATCGCCGATCGCCATCGCTTTCCCGTAGAACGCACCGGTGCTCGACGACGGTATCGCCCCGAGGGCGGTGATCGCCCGGTGCAACATCGCGCACCACCGCGCTTCGTCCGCCTGAACCGCCCGCATCAGATCCGCGAGCGTTTCGGATTGCGCGTCGCGGATACTTTCGAGCGCGACGCGTGCACCCGCACGCTCGGCCTCGAGTAGCTCGTTGAGTCGGGCGACGAGTTCGGCATCATCGATGGCGTTCATGGACGTCTCCCGCGGTCGGTTCGTGCTCGGGCACTCCCGACCCGCTTGATCTCGATCAAGGCACCCACCTCCCTGACGGTGGATCGTCGAATCGCGTCGGCATGCTGAACGGTCGCCGGACGAGCGGGTCCGTCACTGTCCGTGCTGCGGCGCAGGTGCCGCGAGCGACCGTCGGCATCCCGCAATATCCACCACTCGAGGCGAGGCTCGTGGTCCGGCGTAATCGACTGCTCGGCAGGTTGGCGCGCATCACGCCGATGCAGCCGGTCGCCCCACCCATTCCGATGCTCCTGGAACACCATGGAATCTTGAATGAGTTGTTCTCTCGGCACCAGACCGCGCTGGTCGAGCGGCAGTGGGCAAGTGCGACCTCGCTTCTGCTCGACTATGAGCAGCGACTGGCGAGCCACTTCGACCTCGAGGAGCGGGTTCTCCTGAGCCGATGCGATCCATCCATCCCGCTTCGCTGGTCGACGAGCATCTACACGGCGGAGCACCGCCGAATCACCCGCTTGGTTCGCGACGCGATCGGCCGGCTGGAAGGCGCACGCGCGGTCGAGATCACCTCCCGGACGCTGATCGGCCTGATCGATGCCGAGGGTCCCCTCAAGCGTCTCGTGGAGCATCATCAGGAACGCGAAGAGATCGGACTTTTCGCGGAGCTCCTGCGGTCGCAATCTCGCCGTTGACGGCACGGATCCCGTCGACCTTCGCCACGGCGCCGGGTGCAGCGTCGTCCCGGGCGACTCCCCCGGGACTCGCTATCCCTTTCCCGTCGACGTCGGGCGCCGGCGCCATTCGGAGGGCGGCACGCCCACGAGTTTCTTGAAGGCCCGGCTGAAAGCCGCGTCCGACTCGTAGCCGACTTGTTCGGCGATCGCCGCGATGTTGGAACTCGCGTCACTGAGGACGCTCGCCGCAATCTGCATGCGCCACCGCGCGAGATAGCGCATCGGTGGCATTCCCAGGAGATCGGTGAAGCGTTCCGCGAGGACCGAGCGCGACAGACCCACCTTTCTGCCGAGCTCATCGATCGTCCAGTCATGCGCCGGACTGCCGTGCATCAGCGACAGGGCCCTGCCGACGAAAGGATCGCGCAGACCGGCCAGCCATCCGGCCCGATCGGCTGGCATGCTCTCCATGTGACGACGCACGACTTCGATGAACATGAGTTCGCTGAGCTTGGCGAGGACGCTCTCGGTGCCGGCTCGCTTCTCGGTCGACTCCGCCACCGCGACCCGGACGAACTGGGCGAGCCAGCCGCCCGCTGCATCCGACGATGCCCTCACCTTCATCACCGCCGGCAGGTTGTCGAGCAACGGGTTGAACGGTCGCGCGTCGCACGCCAGGAATCCGCACACCAGCCGTGCGGCGACGGGGCCCTCGTCGCCGTATCTGACCGAAAACGGGAACGTACCATCCACGGGCACGACCGACGCATCGCCGGCCACCGGATTCGCGCGCATTCCCGGACGACTCGACATCACGTGCGGATCACCCCGGGTGATGACGATGATGTCACCGGCCTCGAGCGTGATCGGCTCGCCACCGATCACGGTGGCGAAACACCGGCCTTGCGTGACGACATGGTACGAGATCAGCCGCTCACCGCCCGGCAGGATCCTCGGCAGGATGAGCTCTGCCGGCGGTTGCTCCGCCACCCACGGCTCCGTTGCGGCGACTTCGAAGAATGTCGCCCCCGTCAGTCGCACGGTTCGCAGCAGATCCGACAGCGCATCGCTAGGCATTGGAGTTCCGCTCGCAGGCACGACGCCGGTCGGTGCGATGACGATTGCGGACGAATCCGGACGTCACGCCAAATCAGCCGGACGACCGAGCATACACGCCGGCGGTCGCCGCGTGTAAAACGACTCCTCGACACCTCGGCGTCGGCAGCGACCGGCAGGCCACGCTGGGGCTTCCGGCCGGGCGGTCGCACCCAGGAGGCGAGCATGGAGATCGGAGTCCAGGCGGTGGAGCCCGCAACGATCGATCTCGAGGCCATCAAGGCCCGGAGCCGTAGCGCGTGGAGCGTCGGCGATTACGCGGCCGTCGGCAACACCTTGCAGATCGTCGGCGAGATGCTCTGCGAGGCCGTCGATCTACGCTCGAATCAACGGGTGCTCGACGTCGCGGCAGGCAGCGGGAACGCCACCCTCGCAGCCGCTCGTCGTTTCGCGAACGTGGTGTCGACCGACTTCGTCGAATCGCTGCTGGAGCACGCCGCAAGGCGTGCGGCGGCCGAACGACTGCCGGTCACGTTTCAACCGGCGGATGCGGAGCGCCTGCCCTTCCCGGCCGAGAGCTTCGACGTCGTGCTCTCCACGTTCGGTGTGATGTTCACGCCGAACCAGGAACAGGCGGCACGGGAACTCCTGCGGGTCTGCCGCCGGGGCGGCACGATCGGACTGGCCAATTGGACGCCCGGCGGATTCATCGGAAAGCTCTTCCAGATCCTCGGTCGGTACGTCCCGTCGGCACCGGGCGTGAAATCGCCGCTGCTCTGGGGCACGAAAGCCCACCTCGATGGGTTGTTCGGGTCCGATGCGGTGGTCGAGACGACCATCACGCAGTTCGTGTTCCGTTACCGGTCGAACCGACACTGGATCGAGTTCTTCAGCACCCGATATGGACCGATGGTGAAGGCATTCGCTGCGCTCGACCCGGACGCGCGGGCGCGCCTCGAGGCGGACATCGACGCACTCCTCGAGCAGCTCAACGTGGCGCAGGACGGGTCCCTGGTCATTCCGGGCGAATACCTCGAAGTCGTGGTCACGCGACGCACGTGAAACGGCGCGCGCGTGGGCGCCGATCGGCCACGCGAGAATCGTCCCGAGCACGACCCCGGCCTGACGCAGAGCGCCGCGCAATTCGATGAATTGCACGTCCACGCCGATCGCGGCGGATTCGAGACGTGCGTACGCGGCGAGGCTCTCGGTGCCGCTCGACAGACTCCGCTTCGCCATCGCCGCGGCGCGAGCCGTCGCCGCGCGTTGCGCCGCGAGCACCACGAGTTGGCGCCGCATGATCTGCGTCGCCGTCCAGACTTCATCCGCCTGAACGATGCTCTCGTCGAGTCGCGCTTGGTAGCGTCGGTAGAGGTACGCTCTGGTCGCACGGGCGATCGCGATCGAACCACGGTTGCGGTTGAAGACCGGCAAGCTCAACGACACGTTGAAGCCGTTGCTCTGGATTCCTTCTTCGGCGCTGCGCGCCTTCTCCACGCCGACGCCGATCAGCGGGAACTGGCCGAGTATCGCGACGCGCAGCCGTTGCTCCTGGCTGCGATAGCCCGCACGCAATGCGAGCAGATCGGGTCGCCGACGGGGCAGCTGCGCGAGCGCCGATCGATAGCGCGCGGCGGTGATCGCCGGCTCGCGAGCCGCACGGCGCAAGCGCAGGTGCACCGACGGCTCGAGCCCGAGCAGGCCATCGAGCGCGTGGCGGTTGGTGTTCTCGCGCAGCTCGAGCGCCCGCCAGGCAGCCTCGGCGGCATTCCAGGCCGTCAGGTCCCGGGACACCCGGGCGGAGGACACCTCGTGATACGCAAGCGCGGCGAGATCGCGACGGTAGAGCCGTTCGAGCGTCCGGCGCCGGGCGCCGAGCACGGTCCGCAAGCGCCGCAGCGTCCGTGCCTGCACGTAGAGCTCCCGCGCGCGAGCGGCGACTTGCCACTCCTGCCAGACCACGTCGAGGTGAACGCGTCGCGCCTGGGCCTTCGCCGCCGCCGTCGAGGCCGCGTGCGTGATCAGCGCCCGGAGGGCTTCGGTCAGCGCGGCGGTGTAGCCGGTGAAGAACGGCGACTTCGAGATCCCGCCGGTCAGTACCGGATCCGGCAGCAGCCCGGCCGCGAACACCTGGGCCCGCGCGATATGGTCACGGCGGCGTACGGCGCGGAGCCCGGGATTGCCGAGCACCGCGAGCGTCGCGACGTTCGACTCGGTGAACCCCTTCGCCGGGTCGATCGGCGCGGGGCGCAAGCCGGGAATGGCGAAGTCGCGGGCGGCGACGATCACGGTCGGCGCGGGTGCCAGATTCGATTGCCAAGGCAACGGCTTCGGTCGATAGATCGCGCAGCCGCCGAGCGCCGTGACGGCGCTCGCGAGCAAGCCGATCAGGAACCACGACCGGTGTCCGAACGACTGCACGTCGGTCCGTCGCAATGCCACGCGGTGGCGATGCCCGGTCATCGCGCGGTCTCCCGGGCGAGCTGCCGGTGTCGCCAATGGAGATAGAGCGCCGGGATCAGGTTGGTGCTGCGCACCGCACTCCACGCAAGTCCCCCGAGAATCACCACCGCCAAGCCTTGTTCCGGCGCCGCTCCCTGTCCGAGACCGATCGCGGTCGGCAGCATGCCGAGGATTGCGGTCAGCGCGGTCAGGACGATCGGCCGGAAACGCACCTGGATCGCGTCACGTACCGCCTCGTCGACGCCGAGACCGGCCGCTTCGTTCCGTTTCGCGCGATCCAGCAGCACGATGCTGTGTCGCAGCCCGATGCCGATCAGCGTCAGGAAGCCGATGATGCCGGTCGCATTGAGCCCGACGCCGCTCACGAGCAGCGCGACGACGCCGCCGGTGATCGCGAGCGGCACCTCGAGCAGCAGGATGCCCGGCACGAGCAGTCCATCGAACTGCATCATCAGGATCGCGACCATCAGCAGGATCGAAGCGACCATGGCGACGCCGAGTCCGAGCGCCGCGCGCTCGAGTTCGGCAAACAATCCACCGAACGCGTATCGATACCCCGGCGGCATCCGCAGTCCCGCGAGCGCTCGTCGCGCCGCCGCCACCGTGCCGCCGAGCGTATCCGTCGGTGTCGCCAGGATGTCGAGCGCGCGCGCGCCGGCGATGTGGCGGATCTGGTTCGGCGTATCGACGAGTTCGAGCCGCGCCAGCTGCCCGAGCGGAGTCCAGCCGCGGGTACGGATCGGCAGGTTCGCGAGCTCGGCGATCGACTCCTGCGGCACGCTGGCAAGACGCACGTACAGATCGAGCGGCACGTTGCCGTCGGGCACCTGCGCGACGACCTGGCCGTTCAGCAAGGGTCGCAGCTGCGCGTAGAGGGCGGCCGGGGTGAGCCCATAGGCTGCGAGCGCGCCGGTGCGCGGTTCGATCTGCAGCTGTGTGACCGGATAGCCGTCGTTGTTGAACAGGTCCGTCAACGCGGGAATCCGCTGCAGTCGCGCAGTGATCGCGATCGCCAGCCGTCGTAGCTCGCCGATGCGTGCGCCGAATACCTGGATCACGAACGGTTGCGGCAAGCCCGACAGGCTCTCACCGAGCCGCTCGATCGTCGGGGTGTCGACTGCGAGCTGTACCCCGGGGAGCCGCGACTCCTTCTGGATCCGCAAGCCCATGCGATCGAGAGCGTTGACACTGACTCCCGGCTGGAGCTTCACCATGATCTCGCCGGCATAGGCCGGCTCCGTGTAGGTGGTGCTCGATGAGGAGCCGATCCGCGCGTACACGTGCGCGACCGCCGGATCCGCGAGCAATCGGCGGGTGATCGTGTCGACGACGGCTCGTGACTCGAGCAGCGAGCTGCCCGGCGGCAGCGTGAACGATTCGAGCAGCACCCCCTCGTTCGGCAGCGGCAGGAAGTCGATCGGCACCAACGCGAGCGCGACGAGACTCACGAGCAGCACGCCGAACGTGATCGCGAGTGACGATCGCGGCCTGCGCGCGACCAGCGCGAACAGGCGTTCGTTCCAGTGCCGCAGGCGCTCGAGCGCGCGCTGACCGGCCCCGGCGCGGACGCTGCTGCGAGCGCCAGCGCCGATGAACCCGAGCCCGAGCGGGATGAACGTCAGCGAGACGAGGAGCGAAGCGAGCAACGCGAACGTCATCGCGAGCGAGAACGGAATGAAGAAGAGGCCCACCAGGCCGCCGACGAACAGGAGCGGCACGTAGATCGCGACGTTGGTCAGCGTCCCGGTGATGTCAGGCACGACGATGCTGCGCAAACCCCGACGGATGCCATCCCAGTGACCGTCGCCCTGCTCCCAGCGATGGTAGATGCTCTCGAGCACGATGATCGCATCGTCGGCGAGCAGCCCGACCGCGACCGTGAGCGCGCCGAGCGTCATCAGGTTCAGGTCCTGGCCGGCGTAATAGAGCGCGGCGATCGCGAACCCAAGTGACAGCGGGATTCCGAGCGCGAGGATCCAGATGCCTCGACCGGCGCCGAGCACCCAGAACAGCACCGCGACCGCGAGCGCCATGCCGATCAGGAGATTGCGTCCGAGGTCCGTACCGATCAGGTGCACGACGTACCCTTGATCGTAGTCGCGGATCCAGCGAACGCCCCGGGGCAATTCGACTTGCGTCGCCGCGAGCGTCGCCTGGACTTCGCGGGTGACCGGCGTCGTCGCGGCGCCAGGTTGCTTGATCACCGTCAGTGCGACGCTCGGCCGACCGTCGAGCGAGACCGCATTCAGGGTCGGCACGGGAGCGCGGACGATCCGCGCGAGATCGCCGAGTCGGATCGGCCCATGCGGACCCTGCACCGGAATACCCTCGAGTTGCGCGGCGTGCACGGGTAGATCGCGTGCCTCGATCAGCACGTCGTTGTGCCCCGTGGTGACATAGCCTGCCGGACCGAGCAGCACCTGGGCCTTGACCGCAGCGGTGATCGCCGTGACGGGCACGCCGTAGCGATCCATTGCGCCGAGGTCCGGTTGAATCCACAGGGCCTCGTCACCGACGCCGTACACGTTCACGTACTGAACGCCCGGCAGCGCACGCAGCGCCGGCGCAATGCCGGCGAGCACGGCGCGCGCGACGGCCGCCGGCGCGACGCCGGCAGGGATCCTGGCGGTGTAGTCGGCGACCTCGTTGATCGCGTTTCCCATGATCTGCGCGAGCGGCTGCGCGGCCGTCGGCAACTGACCGCGCACCCGGTCGATCGCGCCGTTCACGGCCTGCAGATCGAGCACCGGCGAGGTGCCTGCGCGGAACCGGACGTCGATCTCGACGACCCCGTTGCCCATCTTCGAACGCACGCCATCGAGGTCCGGCAGCGTCAGGATCTGACCTTCCAGCGGATAGACGACGAGGCTCTCCAGTTCGCTCGCCGTGGTTCCCGGCAGATGCGCGATCACGCTGACCTGTGGAAAATTGAACTGCGGCAGGACCTCGACCGGAATGTGCACGAATGCATATATCGCGATACCGATCAGCGCGACGAGCACGAGCGCCCAGAGACTCGGGCGCATCAGCACGCGGGACACCGGGTTCGGGTCGCTCGCCATGGATCAGTCGGGTGGCGTGTAGTGCGCGGCGATGCCGTGATGGAACTCGAGATACGCGTTCTGCGCAACGACCCGCTCGCCCGGCTTCAAGCCCTGCTCGACGTACGTCTGCCAGCCGCGCACCGGGCCCGGAACGACCTCCCGCCGGTCGATGCCGGTTGATGTCTGCACGAGCGCGAACCAGTGAGTCCGATCGAGCACCAAGGCGTCGGTCGGCACGACGACCATCGATCGCTTGCCCGCATCGATCGTCACGGTTCCCCGTTCGCCGTCGATCCATGGAACGGTCGGGCGTGCGGACAGGTGCACCCGGGACGCGGCCCTTCCGCTCTCGACGAGGCCGACGACTTCGCCGCCGTCGGGCTCGAGCGATGCGGCGATCGCGACCACCCGCACCCGAACGGGCGAGACCACCGCACTCGGTTGGAACTCACCGTTCATTCCGATGCGGATCGCCGTCGCGTCGGCGCCGTAATAGGACGCCTGCAACCACAGTCGATCGGTTGACTGCAGCACGAGCACGGTTCGACCGGCGCTCACGCGTTCGCCGTCGCCGGCCTCGATCGAGAGCACCCGACCGGCCGCCGGCGCGCGCAAGTCGCGCAGGCGCCTCACCGCGCGCAGCGCGGCGGTCACCGCGGCGAGATCCGCTTTGGCGGCCGCCTCGTCGCTCTGCGCGACCAGGAGGGATTGCCGGGTATCGAGGTTGAGCTCGAACCGCTGCCGCGCGATCGTGAGCAACTGCTGGTCGGTCGCAAACCGCGCGCGGGCGGCGTCCACTGCGGCTTCCTTCCGGGCCATCAGGGCATCGATTTGCGCGCCACCCAATCTCGCCAGAACCTCACCGGCCCGGACGAAAGCGCCCGGCAGTATCGGCGTCGCGACGACGGTGCCGGCTTGCGCAGCGCGCACGCGAACGGGTGCAATCGGGCGCACCTGCGCGAAAGCAGACAGATCCTGCGTGACCGAGGCGGCCTTGACGACGACGGTCCCTTCGGGCGGCCGCCTCATTGCGGGTTTGGTGGACGCGCTCGGCGCGCCGCCGCACCCCACGAGACCGGCCGAGCACGCGAACAACGCCACCCAGGGGGCGGCATGACGGGATGCGCGCGGTTTCACCTCAGGTGCCGCCACAGACCGATCAACTGGACAGCGTCACGACGTCAGGCCCAGCAGGGGCCGAAGCACCTGCTCACCGTACTCGGCACCGCAGGCGATCACGCACGCGACCAGTGGGATCACCAGCCAGGCGACTCGATACCACCGGGGCGCGGACCGTGGACTGTGGCCGACGTTGGACGGCAAGGGCGCAAGGAGCCGTGCGATCCGCTCGCGCAGCACGCGCGCCTCGCCGGTCAAAGGCGCCTGCACGGACCACCGGACGTTGCCCCAGGCAGCGGGCAGGGGCCCCGCCGACTCGGCCTCGTTACGGTACCGAAGGGACGCGAGAATCGCGTTCGCGAGACCCGAGCCATCGGCACCCTGGACGCGCGCCTCGTCGTCGCGCGCGAGTTCGAGCGCCTCGAGCCACCGCTCGAGCCGTCGCGGCGCCTGTGGCCAGGGCCACTGCAGGTCGGTCACCAACTGGGCGAGCCAGATCCGCAGCGGATCGCGATGCCGGACGTGCGCCTGTTCGTGCAACAGCGCGGCACGAACCACGTCGTCGTCGAGCTGCTTCGCGAGGAAGGGGGCGAAGATCACCTGCGGCTGGATCAACCCGACCGTGGAGACCGCGGTCTGCGGCGGCCGCCGCATCAACGCCCACAGCGCCCGCAAGCCCGCCCGCAGGAACATCGTGACGAACGGCACCGAGAGAGCCACGACGACTCCGGGATCGACGGGACCCGGCACCGGGTCGGGTTCGCGCAGAGCCCACCCGATCAGCCACAAGACGACGACGAACGTCGGAATCACGGGATACCACAGGCGGAACCAGTACCGCCGTTCGAGCGCCTGCGGCGTTCGGCGTCGATCGTCGGTCGATGGCCACGCCGCGCAGAGCTGCAACAGCAGCCCGCCAAAGGACATGGTCAACAGCGCGAGCAGCGACTCACGTTCCACGTTTCATCCTCCTGCGCTCCGCAACCGCGCGCTCGAGTTCCTCGAGCAGACCGGGATCAAGCGAATCGACCGCTTCGACGAGGGTCGCCACGGCGGCACGTGGCGTCGCGCCGAGCAATCGAGTCACGGTGCTACGGGCTCGCGCGCGCTCGACCTCTTCGGCGGCGACCCGGGGACGGTAGAGAAACGCCTGACCCCGGCGCTGACGCTGGATCAGGCCCTTGTCGCGCAACCGATCGACGACCTTGGCGATCGTCGTGTACACGAGATCCTCGGGCGCCCCGAGCCGCTCGTGCAACTCGCGAACCGACGCGGAGCCGAGCTTCCAGATCTCGGCGAGCACCGCATATTCGAGTTCATCGGCCGGCAGGCGAAATCGGGACATGCGGCGAGCATACGACGCTTGTCGTAATTAGTAAATCGTCGCGAATCGCAGACGAATGCCGCCCGCGGTCGGTCACTCGCCGCGACGTTCGTCCGACCGGTGGCCGCGGACGGCGGCACGCGTTCGCCGAACCGGCGTCTCTGTCGACAGTCCGCGTCCGAATCGCGATCATATGCCGCGGCGTGCCCCCATCACCTCGCCGGAATTCGCCGAGAACACTTCGTGGCTGGCATCCTGGGAGGCTCTCCTGAATCCAATGATTTTCCACTGATCGACAAGAGCGCCGACCGCGAATGACGCCACCCGACCCGCTCCGACCGGACCCCAGGTCCGCCCAACCTCCGCTCGAACCCGGCCGCTCGTCCCTCGACGGCGGCCGATCGCGAACGCCGATCACGTGGCGCCGGATCGATCGAATTCGAGCCTGCGGCGTATTCGTCGTGACGCTGTCGACCGCGTTGCTCGTCGCCCAGGTCTTACCCGGTTTGGGGTGCCGCCCGCTCTGGTTCCTCCCCGCGGGGATTGCCATCGGCTTCATCCTCCGCTGGGGATCGATCCAAGGCCTGCCGGTACTGGCATCGCAGATGGTTCTGGAGCTGCTGCGGGGCCGAAAGGCAATCCCGGCGCTCTTGGTCGCGGTCGGGCTCCCGGCGGGCGCCGCGCTCATGCGGTGGCTGCTGGTGCGGATGCGCGTGAATTTCGACTTTTCACGCCGGCGCGATGCACCGTTGTTCATCGTTGCCGGCCTTGGCGCCATGGTCGTACCGGCCACGATCGGCGCCGTCACGCTCGCGACCTACTACCCCTTCGACCCGGCCGACTCGCTCCGGTGGAGTGCGGTCGACGGGCTGCGGTGGTGGCTCAACGACGCCGCCGGTGCACTGGTCTTCGGACCGATCATGCTCGCCTGGGGGACTGGCTTCGAGCGTCGCCTCACCGGACAAGCCCGGATGGTGACCTGGAGTCTCGCCGCCACCGTGCTGCTCGCTACCGCCACTCTCACCGTATCGGCACCGATCGCGGATTACGTGTTGTTGCACGCATCGATCATGGCGTTGTCGGTGATGCTGGTCACCGCCACGGCCGCGTTCCTCGGATTCGTGCCGGCGACCGTGATCGTCGCCGCCATCGCCACGGTCGATTCCGTGGCTTACTCGCTTTCGCTCGGGGCGTTCTCCACCCTCCAGGCTTTCTCGGGGCTCAATTTGCTCTGGGAACTCATTGGCGCGATGGTGACCGCGATGCTGGTCGTGGTGCCACTCCTCGCCGAGCAAGATCGCGCGCTGGCGGCCTTGCGCAGCAGCGAACAGCGCTTCACCACACTCTTTCGCAGCGCGGCCCTGCCGATTTTCCTGACTCAAGGACCCGATCATCGAATCGTGGACATCAATGACGCGGTGACCAGTGGTTACGGCTATACGAGTGCGGAGCTCCTCGGTCGCACGGCCCTCGAAGTCGGGCTCGCGCGCGACTCCGCGCAGCGGCAGCGAATCCACGAGAAGTTCCTGCGAACGGGCGCTCTCCGGGAGGAGGAACGGACCCTGTACACGAAGCACGGACAGCACCGCACGGTACTGGTCAATGCCGCCCACGTACTGCTCGGCGACGTCGAACATGCGCTGACGACGGTCATGGACGTCACCGAACGACGCCGTGTCGAGCAACAATTGTTCGAGAGTGAGCAGCAATACGTCGCGATCTTTCGCCATGCCGCGGTGCCCGCCACCCTGACCACCGCCCCCGCGTACACGTTTGTCGACGTGAACGACGCGTGGACCCGAACGTTCGGCTTTACCCGCGATGAATTGATCGGCAAGACCATCACTCAAGTAGGCATTTCGCGCAACTCGGGCGAGCGAGATGCGCTGATCGCCAGGATCGATCGTGATGGGCAGGTCGTCGGACACGAACGGGTGCTTTACACCAAGGACGGCCTGCGACGGACGTTCATCGCGAATATCACCCGGTTCGAGTTGGGCGGGCGGGGATACGCGATCTCGACCTTGATGGACATCACGGACCGGAAGCAGCTCGAGGCGGCGGTGACTGCCGAGATGAGCCGGACCAGAGCATTCCTGCTGAATGCGAGCGACGCGGTGCACATTCTCGATGAAGGCGGGCGCATCGTCGAAGTGAGCGCATCCGGTTGCCGATGGCTCGACTACTCACGCGACGAACTGCTGGGGCAATGTCCGAGCTTCTGGGAAGCCGACCCGACGCGCCCCGCCATGAGCCACGCCGTCGAACGCGTTCTGCGAGGCTTCCCGGAGCGCTTCGAGACCACCCACCGGCGCAAGGACGGCTCGACATTCGAGGTCGAGGTGCACGCAAGCGCATTCACGGTCGACGATCGCAAGTACATCTATTGTTCGATGCGAGATCTGACGGAGATACGGCAACTCGAGCGCGCAATGCTCGACGCGTCGGATCGCGAGCGCAACAGACTGGGGATGGAATTGCACGATGGCTTGGGGCAGGAACTGACGGGGGTGTCCCTGCTATTTCAATCACTGGTCACTGCGGAGCGAAACGCCGGTCGCGGGGCCGATCCCCGCTTCGCGCAAATCGCGGATTTGATGAGACAGGTGATCGCGACGTGCCGGACCGTCGCCCATGGCTTGGCGCCGGTCAGCAGTTCCGGAGGTCAGCTGGTGGACGCGCTGCGCGAACTCGTGCGCGCGCAGCAGCAAAGCCATTCCGTCGACATTCGCTTTGGTGACGACGTCGATCCCGGACTCGCGATCAGCAATCGGTTTGCGGACGAGCTCTACCGGATCGCTCAGGAGGCCCTGACGAATGCGCTGCGACACGCGGGCGCGAGGGAAATTTACATTGGCATCGCGTCACGAGCCACCGGCATCACCCTGACGATTGCCGACAACGGGTGCGGGCTGTCGAGCGAGAATCGTCCATGCGGACTCGGATTGCGCAGCATGAGATTCCGGGCGCGATCGATCGGGGCGCAATTGACGATCGAGCCACGCCCGGTACGGGGCACCCGCGTGGTCTGCCATGTCCCGAGGCACTGACTCCGCAGCCGGCGATGCGACGCCGCCACGCAGTGGCGCCCCGACGAGCATCCCCTCGCATCCAATTGCGACCGGCTTGTTCGCGCCGACCGTGACCGCGCGCCGAGTTCCCACCCGTCAGCACCGGCGCACTGATCGCGCCGGTCTCGCCGCGCGCTTCGGGCGCCCGGGCGTCACCACCAGAAGGTCGTCAACCCAACGAATGCCAGCCGAGGGCACCGAGCCACAATCCGACGCCGACGAAGGCGCTGACGAGTGCGCCGGCGAACAACCAGCGACGGCCGGTCAATGCGGTGATCGAGGCCAGGGAAATCGCGACCTGCAGCGCGATGATGCTGCGCAGGATCGCGGTGTGAGGTCGACTCAGCGATGCCGAACGGGCGTCAGAGCGCGCCGATGCTGCATCGAGGCGACGCGCCTTCGCGGCCAGTTCCTGTTTCTGCGCCCGGTACTTGGCGATCCGGGTGTCGAGCTCGGCGCGGCGGCTGGCCGGCGCGAGATCACGCGCAATCTCGGTCAGATGCTGCTTCGTGCTCGCCGCCTGGTAGTAGTTCCAGTCGTCGGTGGCGTGCGCCTTCTCGAGTACCGCCTCGTTCTTCGCCAGCAGCACCTCTTCCATCAGCAGCGATCCTTCGTAGCTGACCAGCGCCCCGAGAGCCGCCAGCACGGCGGTGAACAGCGCGATCCACTGGTTCAGGCGCTTCAACCCGGGCGCCGCGGGGTGGTGGAGCATGTCTTCGTGGGGTGCGTGAGTATGGACGCCTTGTTCGCTCATGGAGACTCTCAGTGGATCGAGTCGATGTCCGACTGAGGAAATGGTATGCGGC
This sequence comes from Gammaproteobacteria bacterium, assembly GCA_028870355.1. Taxonomy (GTDB): domain Bacteria; phylum Pseudomonadota; class Gammaproteobacteria; order Steroidobacterales; family Steroidobacteraceae; genus Bog-1198. Next base: position 55,188 of record JAGWPU010000087.1, read on the forward strand.
GTCACCCCCGCTGTCGATGCATTTGGCCGATCGAGAGCAGCGGACACAGAGCACCGCAGACCAGCGCGATCAACGACACCTCGTGCGCGACCCGCCCATGCGCGCCTGCCGCCCGGCAATCTCGAGGTAACGCGCTTCGCGTTGGCCCTTCGATCAGTCGCTTGTTAGACTGGATCGAAGCGGATTCCAGTCCTGGCTCGGGACCGCGTCGACACGCAGGAGGGGCCGGTTGATTTCCATTGGGATCCTGATCGCCTCGATCTTCCTGCTGACGGCATTTGCGGTCGAGCGCTTCGACCGGCGCTCGGGCGTGCCATCGGTGATCGTGATGATCGCGATCGGCCTGCTTGCGCAGCCGCTGCTTCGACCGACGAGCCTTGTCGCTGCCGCATTGAAGACGATGGTACCGATCGCCGGCGCCATTGGTCTCGTGTTGATCGTACTCGAGGGGTCGCTCGACATCGAACTGCGACGCGAGCGCATCAAACTCGTGGCGAAGGCATCGATTCTCGCCGTTGGGGCCTTCGTTTTGTGCCTGAGTGCGCTCGCCGAAATCACCCACTACGCGCTGCACATGGATGAATTCGATGCAATGGTCCTCGCGACGCCCTTCGCGGTGATCAGCAGCGCGATTGCGATTCCGGCGAGCCACTTCCTCGAAGACAGCGCTCGAGAATTCATCATCTACGAGAGCTCGGTGTCCGATATCTTCGGGGTGCTCGTCTTCATCGCGCTCCTGAATTCGGGCGGAACCATCTCCGGATTTCTGACCGGTCTCGCGGGCGGGGGAATTCTCTCGCTGATACTGGCATTCGTGTGTTCCCTGGCACTCGTTCTGGTGTCGACACGCACCGATGCCCACGTGCGCTATGTTCCCTTGCTCGCGGGCCTCTTCGCGCTCTATGCCGCCGGTGATCTGTTGCACCTCTCGCCGCTGATCATGGTGCTGCTGTTCGGTTTGATGCTCAACAACAAGCAGGCGTTGGACCGACTACCCGGGCTGCGCGGCGTTTCGGATAGGATCGCCCCGGCGACGGTTGGCGAATTCAAGGTGCTCGTGCAGGAGCTCACCTTCGCCGTTCGCGGGTTCTTCTTCTTCCTGCTCGGCTATTCCACCAAATTGGTCAGTTTCACCGAATGGCGCTCGTGGGCCGTGGCCGCGGCCGTCCTGGTCATAGCGTACGGGTTGAGGTACAGCTTGCTGCGGCTGATCGAGCCGCGATTCACGTCATCCCTAGCTTGGATGGCACCGCGCGGATTGGTGACCGTCGTGCTCTACCTCGACGCCGAACAGAGACTGGCGCTCCCCGCCTACCTCAATGCGACCGTGCGCCTCGTGGTGATACTGTCGGCGATGATTCTGGCGCTGTCGCGACGTGCCGAGCCGCGAGGCGTTGCGCGCACTTCGATCTCCTGAGCGGGCACTATCTCTCGTCGATCGATGCCTCCGGCGCGTCGCAAGTGTTCATGGTCCGTCAGACCGCGCGATTGCACGGCATGAACGTGTGGGTCTCCGGGCGTGGGCGGCGACGGCGGCGGCGGGAGACCGATGGACCGACGATCGACGCAATGCGCTCACGGCTCCGCGGTGACGAGTGCGTCCAGTCGCCGCGGATGCAGGCCGCATTCGCGGCTCGACCCCTCCTCCCACCACCAGCGTCCCGAGCGCGGATCGTCGCCGGGTTGGATCGCACGCGTACAGGGGGCACAGCCGATACTCGGATACCCCGCGTCGTGCAACCGGTGATAGGGCAGCGCGCGTGCGTGAATGTACGCCCAGACATCGGTGTCGCGCCAATCGAGCAGTGGACTGACCTTATGGAGACGATGGATGTCGTCCCACTCGATGGATCGCGCGAGCGCCCGGCTCGCCGATTGATCGGTGCGAATCCCCGTGACCCAGGCGCTGAATCCGGCGACCGCACGACGGAATGGGGCAATTTTCCGGGCTGCACAACAACCCAGTCGCTGCTCGCGCCCGTCCCGGAAACCGTTGATCCCATGTCGTTCGATCCAGGACTCGACCGCGGTCGCCTCGGGGGAGTAGATTTTGATTCGGCGCCCGTAGCGGTGCTGCAATCGTTCGATCAACTCATGGCTTTGCGGATAGAGTCGACCAGTGTCGACCGTGAAGATCTCGATCGACGGCGCCTGCATCCAGATCATGTCGGTGAGGACGATGGATTCGGGTCCCAGGCTGCTTGCGTAGCAGACCTTTCCATGGCGCACGACCGCATCGCGCAGTGCGTCCACGCTCCTTGCGGCCAATCCATCGAGTGCTGGGGGTAGTTCGGTCATGACATTCCAGGCGGCGGGACAATCCCGCCGTCGCGACGGAGGACTATAGATGGCCGATTCGTCGATGGAAACGAACATCCGCGCATGTCGATATGCGCGATTGACATGACGCGATGCCTCGAGGCACCCGCGGTCACGCGATTGGTCGCGGCTCACGAAGACTCACTCGACCGCTCTGGTGGACCAGGGGATCGCGTTGGTTCAAGGGACGATCGGTCCGAATCAGTGGCTCCAACGCCGTGCGCATTCTGAGCGTTCTGGAGGACGTTCCGCCATGACTGCCGCATGGCGCACGGGCACAATCCGCTTGTCCACGCACGTCATCGCCTCGACGAACGTGTGATCCTCGAATCGGGCCCGGGGGCTCCTTTGCCCGAATCCAAACCAACGCCACTCGACCCGACGCTTGCGCTCAAACGCAGCATCACGCTCTACGACGGCATCATGTTCGTCATTTCGCTGATGATCGGCTCGGGAATTTTCCTCAAACCCCAGGCCGTGCTGGTCGACAGTGGGTCATCCGGCATGGCCTTGCTCATGTGGATCCTCGGGGGCGTCATCACCATGTGCTGTGGCCTGACGATTGCCGAAATTGCCGCGTGCATGCCGAAGTTGGGTGGCCTATACGCCTACCTGAGCGACTTGTACGGCGCGCCATTCGGCTTCCTGTACGGTTGGGTGGAAGCGATCATTTCCTCTCCGGCATCCTGCGCGGCCCTTGCGATCGCCGCGTCGACCTTTGCCTCATTTTTCGTCCCGATGAACGATGTGCAGCAGAAGGCACTCGGCGTGCTGATGATCGTGCTGATCGTCGCGATCAACGCGATCGCCACCAAGGGCGGCGTGTGGCTGCAGAACATTGCGACGATTCTCAAGCTGACTCCGATCTTCGCCATCATCGGCTTCGGACTGGCTCACGGCACCTTTGGGACGATGAATCCGGCCTCGGTCGGCGCGGCGCCGATGCGGGATGGCGTCGCGTTGCTTGGCGTCCTGTGGGCTTATGACGGCTGGATCAACATCACCGCCCTGGGAGCCGAAATCGTCGAGCCGGAAAGGAATCTTCCGCTGGCGATCGTCTTCGGTATCGCAACGGTCATCCTGATCTATGTGCTGTTCAATCTCGCCGTCTATTGCGTGCTGCCGTTGGACCGAATTGCCGCATCAAGGGCCGTCGGCCGCGACCTTTCAGAGGCGCTGTTCGGTCACTGGGGCGGCGCATTCATCACCGCCGGCATGCTGGTGTCGGTGTTCGGAGCACTGAATTCGCAATTGATGTCGGGGACGCGGGTCTCGATGGCCGTGGGTCAACGTCGCGAATTGCCGGGCTGGCGGAGTCTCAGCGCCGTCAATCGCGTTTCGGGGACACCGGTCTACTCGCTGCTCATCCAGGGCGTGATCGCCATCGTGTTCCTCCTGTTTGGCAGCTTCAACTCGCTGTCCAATCTCGTCATCTTCGTGATTTGGATCTTCTTTACCCTGGGCGTCATGGGAATCTTCGTCTTGCGCCGCCGGACGGCGCGCATCGCCGGGCGCTACGCCGTCCCGCTTTACCCGATTGTGCCGCTGGCGGGTATCGCCGGTGGCTGGACCCTGATGATTGCCACTTTCGCCGAAGCCCCGAAGAACGCGCTGCTGGGCATCGGACTGACGCTGTCAGGACTCCCTTGCTACTACGGCGCGAAACGTCGCCAGAGCGCCGATGTGGGGCGCTAGACCTCGGCTCGCGATCCCCGTCCTCCACGGTACTCGACGAGACGCAAGCGGTAACGTCTTCACGATGGAGGTTCATCAACGACGCCATGACAGTTGCGCGTAGCGGCGATCCGGCCGAAAGGCTTCGATTGGAACATCGGGCCTGCGACCCTCGACCAAGTCCGCCACGATGCGACCCGAGATGCCGCCGAGCGTCAGGCCGAGGTGCTGGTGACCGAAAGCATGGATGATGCGATCGGATTCGGGGCTCACGCCAAGCACCGGGAGTGCATCGGGCATCGACGGCCGGTAGCCGAGCCACGTTCGGGTGGGTTCCGGCAAAGGGCCGACGAGTTCGCGGCCCCGTCGGGCGAGGTAGGCAAGACGATTCGGGTTCACCGGCGCATCGAGCGCGGCGATTTCGACGGTTCCGGCGAGCCTGAGCCCCCTGGCCATCGGCACGGAATAGAAGCCGCCCTCGGACCAGCCAACCGGACGAGTCAGTCTATGAGCTTCGCCTGCGAACATCAGGTGATAGCCGCGCTCGCAACCCAGTGGCAGGCGTTCGGTACCGGCGCCCGCGATCCGGCGTGAAAAGGCTCCCGCGGCGATCACGACCCGCCCCGCAGCCAGGGTCTGCGCGTCAGTCGATATCTCAACCCCGTCGCTGTGAACCCGGGTCCTGGAGACCTGTTCGGTCAGCGTCACACCGCCGAGATCCGTGAATCGCGCATGGAAACGCCGCACCAATGCCTCCGGATCGCGAACATGACGCGCCTTCGGATAGAACACGCCCTTCTCGACCGGCACCGCGAGACCCGGCTCCAGATTGCGCACCTCCGCAGACATCAGCTCGTCGAAATCGACGCCAAGCTTGCGTTTCAGACCAAGACCGGCGGCCGCGCCTTTGGCACCGGCCGCCGTTGACCAGATCGACAGTTGCCCCCGCGCGACCACGAGATCCTGAGCACCTGCCTCCTCGATCAGTGGATCGAGACCCCGATCGGCGTGCGCGAGCAAGGCCGCGAGATTTCCCGCAATTTCGCACGAGGGACGCGTCCTGCAGTTCATCAGGAAGGACGACATCCACCGCGGGTTGCCAAGGGCATGCCGCCAGGAAATCGACAGCGAGCTGTTCCGGTCGAATAGAAGGTGTGGAAGGCTTCTCAGTACCGAGGGTTCGGTGACCGGAAGGCAGGCATAGGTTGCCAGCGTACCGGCGTTGCCGGCACTCGTACCGGAGCCTGGCGGCGCGGGATCGATCAGCACGACCCGGTGACCGCGCATCTGCACCCAGAGAGCGGCGCTCGTCCCGACGATTCCCGCACCAACAACCGCGATGTCAAAATCGTTCAAAGACCATCTCCCAAAGGGTCGCGATCACCGGTAGCAGGGTAGATCGCGCAGCCGCATTGCGTCCACCAGTCGCATCGCGGGAGGACCACAACGGTTTGGCGCTCGCGATGAACGGAACTTCGGGTGGTGCCTCGCGTTTCCCCACCCTCCGCGCGTTCGTGAGTTCAATGCGGTCCGGGATGATCCAATCATTCCAGGCTCCGGTGGGCTATGATTCGGGAATCTGCAATCGACGGCTCATTTCGAGGATCGCAAACGGGATCGAGACACGACGAGCGCCCGTGCTCCTCACCCCACGCATCGCATAAGGCACACCCGCATGAATGAGTCAATGAACAACGATTCCCCGCGCTCGGGGCCTCCTTGGATTCAGCCGGCGATTCAACAGCAGATTCGCTGGCGAGAGAATGACGTCGTGATCTCGGTACCGGCGAAAAGCGGCACGACGTGGACGATGAATATCGTTCACCAATTGTTTACCGGCGGCACCACCGATTTCCGGGACATCTACGAAGAGGTTCCCTGGATCGAATTCCTCGGTCACCCGGCACAGACCCATCAGGAGGTGGTCGAACGGCTCGATGCGATGTCCCTGGCCCGTCGGCGCGCCTTCAAGACTCATTCGGCACCGCCAGCGGTGCCCTTTTTCGCAGCTGGTGCGAGCCCGCGGGTCAAATATATCGTCGTGTTTCGGAATCCCGAAGAGGCCTTGGTCTCGTTCCGACCCTTCATCGATCAACACACGGATGAATGGTTCGATCTCTGGCAAGTCCCCAGGGAAGCACTGTGTCGCACGGAATTTCGTTCGTTCTATTACGAGGTGATCGACGCCAAGCGGATGCAGAACAAGTTCTTCGGATTTCTGGACGCCTGGTGGCCGTTGCGTGCCGAACCGAACGTGCTGTTCTTGCACTATTCGGACATGAAGCACGAGCACGAAGCGACGGTGAGGACGATCGCGAAATTCCTGGGGATCGACCTCACCACGGCCCAATGGGGGGCCATTCTGCAGTACACGTCCTTCCGATGGATGAAGGAACACGAGGAGAAGTTCGAGGCGCGAACGACTGGAAAAGTGCCCATCCTCAGGACGGGCGCGATGATTCGCCGAGGGGAGACGGGAAGCGCCAGGACCGATGGAATGACCGATGAAATTGCGCAGCACTTGCGCGAGGCGGCCGCGGAGATTTGTCGAGATCCCAGAGCCGTCGACTGGTATTACGGCGGAGGTCCCCTTCCGTGATTGCCGCGGCAAGCCGACTGGGTCCCGGATGCGCGCGAAAACCCGGCGAACCCGCTTAATAAGCGCAACGCGCGCCAGTCCAAGCCCACCGGTGAGCTCAATGCTCTACTCGGCGAAATGATGGCCCACTGAGGACATCGAGAACCCGAAGTGCTCTCGCACGGGATCCGATCCGCCGATCCAGGGAAGCCGTCTTGGGTTTCAGCGAGCGGCACTCCAAAGGGCTTGCATACGCGCGTCCATTCCGGACAATGCGCGGATGTCGCTGATTACTCTTCGCGAGGCGCAGATCGCCTTCGGCGAGCGGCCGCTCCTCGATGGCGCGCAGCTCGCCATTCTGGACGGCGAGCGGCTCGGGCTGATTGGCCGCAACGGCACGGGCAAGTCGACGTTGCTGGCGATCCTCGCAGGCCTTACGCCACTCGACTCGGGCGAGCTTGCGCGACGCAATGGCTTGCGTCTCGTGCTCGTCGAGCAGGAGCCGCAGCTGCCCGGCGCTGACACCCTGCGTGACAGCCTGCGGCTGCGCGGCCGATCTTCCGTCACGTCGACCGAGATGCAGTCAGGGGTCGCGCCCGCCGACGAGCGAGAGCATTGGCGAATGGAGGCGCGCCTGGAGGAGTACCTCCATCGCTTCGATCTGGTAGGCACCGCGTCGCCGGAGACCTGCTCGGGCGGCGAGCGAAAGCGTGCCGCGCTGGCCCTGGCGCTGGCAATGCAGCCGGATCTGCTGTTGCTCGATGAGCCCACCAACCATCTGGACATCGAGGCCATCGAGCGCTTGGAGGAGTTGCTGCTGAAGGTCCCCGCCGCCGTCATCATCAGCCACGATCGTGCATTCCTGGATCGGGTCACGACCCGCATCATCGAGCTCGATCGCGGGGTGCTGCGGTCGTATCCGGGGAGCTTTTCCGAGTACGAGCAGCGAAAGGACGAGGAAATCGCGGCCGAGGATGCCGCGCGGCGCCGCTTCGAGAAATTCTGGGCGCAGGAGGAAGTGTGGATTCGTAAGGGAGTCGAGGCACGACGCACCCGCAACGAGGGGCGTGTGCGCCGGCTTCAGCGGCTGCGGCAGGAGCGAGCGTCGCGGCGTGATCGAATCGGGAATCTGCGCCTCACGCTCAATTCGGGCGAACGCTCGGGCGACCTGGTAGCCGAACTCGATGGGGTGAGCAAGCGCTTCGACGGCCGTCCGATCGTCGATACCTTGTCGATTCGAATCATGCGCGGGGACCGCATCGGGCTCATCGGAGCCAACGGCGCCGGCAAGTCGACCCTGATCCGGCTGATCCTGGGGGAACTCGTCCCGGATACCGGCACCGTACGACTCGGAGCCCGCCTCGCGATCGCGTACTTCGATCAGCTACGCGCCCAGCTCGATCCGGACGCCACGCTCGCCGAGGCCATCAGTCCGGGCTCGGACTGGGTGCAGGTCGGCAACGAGCGCAGGCACATCGTGAGCTATCTCGGGGATTTCCTGTTCCCCGCCCAGCGCGCAAAAGCACCGATCCGGATGCTCTCCGGCGGAGAGCGCAACCGTCTGTTGCTTGCGCGGCTCTTCGCCAAGCCCGCGAACCTCATCGTGCTGGATGAGCCGACCAACGACCTGGACATCGAGTCGCTGGAACTGCTGGAGGAGCGGCTGCAGGATTACACAGGGACATTGCTGCTCGTGAGTCACGACCGGCGCTTCCTCGACAACGTCGTGACCCAGACGCTGGCCGCGGAGGGCAATGGGCAGTGGCGCGAGTATGTCGGCGGCTACAGCGATTATCTCGAGCAGCGGCCGAAGCCAGCGTCCGGTCGGACCGAGGCGGCTCGCCCACCGGCTGCGGTGAAGTCGATGTCCGAGCGCTCATCCGGCACCACGTCCTCCAAAGTGCGGCTGAGCTACAACGAGCAGCGCGAGCTCGCGGGGCTTCCGGAGGAGATCGAGGCGCTCGAGCGCGAGCAGACGGAGCTCATTGCGCGCATCAGTGCTCCCGATTATCACCGCCAGGGAGGCGAGGTGCTGCGCGATGACCGACAGCGGCTGGATGCGCTCGAGGCGCAGCTCCAGCAGCGATTCGCACGTTGGGAATTCCTCGAGGAGAAGCGCTCCCGCTCGACTTAGAGCGATTGCGGAAGGCTGAACGGCGAGCGCGCGCTCGCGGACAGCGCGTCAAGGGGTCGCCCATTTTGGATGAAGTCCCCGTACGACGGCATGACCCCGCCACGATCCTTGACGGACGAACGGAGCGCCTCGAGCCGGGAGGATGTACCGACCCGCCTCACCTGGGTTGCTGGCTCATCGCCAGCGACAAGGACGATGTACGTCGGGGTCTCGCCAAGCATTACCGTCATCGAGGTGGCGGTGACCCGTCCTGGCTCGCGTTCGTCGGTCATTCCAACGATCGTCTCTGGAGTCTGGAGCTGTTTCGCTGCGAAGCCCTAGTTCTTCGCAGTGATTGGGTCCTGGTCATGATGGACCGTGCAGTCGAGGGATGGCCCACGCTTACCGAGACCCAATTGCCTGGTGCTCCGACCACGGTCCACTCCTTGGAATTCCGCCGCTGAACAGCCATCCTGCAAAATCTCGACATCGCGGAAATCCAATCCGTACCCCTGATATCGATGTCCCACCCACGCATCGAGCGCTTGATCGGCACCGTGCGACGCGCACTACTCGATCAGATCCCCTTCCGACAGACCGAGGATCTAGAGCGCAAGCCTGATCGCGTGCTGCGGTGATCGATCACCGCAGCACGCGATCAGGCTTGCGCTCTAGATCCTCGGTCTGTCGGAAGGGGATCTGATCGAGTAG
>JAGWPU010000088.1 GCA_028870355.1 Gammaproteobacteria bacterium
CACCATCGACGGCAGCAGCGGCTTGAGCCGCGGCGCACCCGGCGGTGGCGCATCCGCAAGAGCCCGTCGGGTGAGCAGTGATGCGACCACCTGCGGCGTGATCGGAATCACCCGGTAGCGCAACGGTTGGTTCGTCGCTCCCGGTGATTGGGACTCATGCACGAAATACGGATGTTGCCCGGGCAATCCCGGGTGAACGTTCATGCCCGGGATCAACCAGGTGCACCCGCTAGCCGCCAGGAGCCCAGCCGGCAGCAACAAGGCGCGCGCACGCCGCCACCAGCGCGAGCGGTGCGCAGCGCACGCCTCGGGCTCTCTATGATCACACGACTGGGGCTTTCCGACCCTCCGCGATATCGCTCGCAACGATCGACTCCGTTCAACCTGTCCCACCACGAAGCGTGCAGTCTACCCGAACTGTCTGCGCCGCGGCATCCGCGTTGCGGGTCCCCGATGTTAAAATCGGCCTGCCATCACTCGGGATACTTCGATGTTCGATTCGATTCTCGTCGTCTGTACCGGCAACATCTGCCGCAGTCCCATGGCGGAAGCGCTCCTCAAGGGTCACCTGAGCAAGCCCAACAAACGGGTGGCCTCGGCCGGCACCGGCGCGCTCGTCGGCCATCCCGCGGATCCGCTCGCCCAGGCCGTGATGAAGGACCACGGCCACGACCTCGGCGGACACCGGGGTCGGCAGGTAAACGCGGCGCTCCTGTCGGCCGCAGACTTGGTGCTCGCGCTCGACGAAAGTCACCGACGCTGGATGGTCGACCAGTTTCCTCAATATCGCGGTCGCATCTTCAAGCTCGGCAAATGGCGCGGCGATCGCGACGTCGCGGATCCGTACCGCCTGCCGCGCGACGCGTTCGTCCAGGCTTACCTCGACATCGCCGAGTGCGTCGGCGACTGGGTCCCGCATCTGCTCGATTGACGGCTCTAGTACGCGCCGTCGCCACCGACCACCACACCCGTGGTCTTGAGGAGGATGTAGAGATCGAGTCGCAGGCCGCGGTGCCGAATGTAATACACGTCGAGCGCGACTCGCCGTCGATAGTCGGTATTGTTGCGGCCGGTCACCTGCCAAAGACCGGTGATCCCGGGCTTCACCGTGAGGTAGGACTTGAGGTGCCGCCCGTAACGGATCGTCTCCTCGCGAACGATCGGTCGCGGACCGACGAGGCTCATCTCGCCGCGCAGGACGTTCCAGAGCTGCGGAAGCTCATCGAAGCTCGTCCGACGCAGGAACCGCCCGATCGGGGTGATCCGCGGATCCTTGCGCAGCTTGTGATCCCGCAACCATTCCGCCTCGAGCTCCGGATGCTGATCGAGGAGCGCCCGCAGCCGCCGCTCGGCATCCGGGAACATGCTCCGGAATTTCAGGCAATCGAAAGTCTTGCCGTCACGGCCGATCCGCCGATGGCGGTAGATCACGGGGCCGCCTTCCCCGCGCAGGAGCAGCGCGATCACCGCGATCGGCACCAGGAAGATCATGCCGATCGCGAGCGCGCCGGCGAGGTCCATGCCTCGTTTGATCGCCTCTCGCAGCGGAGAGACGCGGACCTCGGCTCGATGACGGGGAGGTGCACCGCGCTCCTGCACATCCGCGCGCGGCTCGACGTGAACCAGGTGCGGCCGGAATGAGGGCGCGGCCGACGACCTTCGCGGTGTGCGCGCTTGCGATTCCTCATTCAGCGGTCGTGTCGCCAAGGCGGTGCCTCCTCGAATCCGACTGTCCCTAGTCATTGTCGCCAATCGGCGACAGCGCGTGCCGCTGCGGCACCGGAGCCGGCGCCGTTCCTGGAGGCGCTAGCGAACCACCATAACGCCCCGGCATCATAAGCGTTGACACCGACCGAACTCCAGCGCGGGTTTGCCCGGATTGCATTTCGGTGGCAACCCCAACGCCGATGCCGGAACTACCGGCGGTAGTTCTTCTCGACCCAGGCCGCGTAATCGCGCCCGAGGAGTGGCTGCCACCAGTCGGTGTGTCCGAGGTACCAATCGATCGTGCGCTCGAGCCCGTGCTCGATCGACACCGACGGCGCATAGCCCAGCTCGCGCGCGGCTTTGCGAAAATCGATCGCATAGCGCCGATCGTGCCCGGGCCGGTCGCGCACGTGCGTGACGAGCTCGAGCGCGCGGCCGCCGCGCGCGCCGGGGCTGTCCGGATACGCATCGCGCAGCGCAGCGTCCGCGGCGAGGCGCCGATCGACGAGCGCGCACAGCGTGCGCACGATCGTGAGGTTCGCTGTCTCGGCATTGCCGCCGACGTTGTACACCTCGCCCGGGCGGCCGCGCTCGAGCGCGAGTGCGATCGCGCGGCAATGATCCTCGACGTACAGCCAGTCGCGCACCTGCAGGCCGTCGCCGTAGACCGGCAGCGGCCTGCCCCGCAGGATGTTGATCAGCACCAGCGGGATCAGCTTCTCCGGGAACTGGTAGGGGCCGTAGTTGTTCGAGCAATTGGTGATCGTGGTCGCGAGCCCGTAGGTCTCGTGATACGCGCGCACCAGGTGGTCCGAGCCCGCCTTGCTCGCCGAGTACGGCGAATTCGGCGCATACGGCGTCGCTTCGTGGAACGGCGGATCCGTCGGCGCGAGACTCCCGTAGACCTCGTCGGTCGAGACGTGATGAAAGCGGTGCGGTCGCTCGCCGCCGTCGAGCCAGCGCGCCTTCGCGGCCTTCAGCAGCGCATGGGTGCCGAGCACGTTGGTGCGGATGAACTCGTCCGGCCCGAGGATCGAGCGATCCACGTGCGATTCCGCGGCGAAATGCACGATCGTGTCGATCGCGTGCGCCTCGAGCGCTGCGCGCACCGCGTCCTCGTCGCCGATGTCGCCGCGCAGGAACGCGTAGCGCGGATCCCGCTCGAGGTCGGCGAGGTTCGCCGGGTTCCCGGCGTAGGTGAGCGCGTCGTAGACGACGACCCGTCCGTCGCCGCCGCGCGCGAGCCAGTGACGCACGAAGTTCGCACCGATGAACCCGGCGCCGCCGGTCACGAGGAGATTACGCGGGACGTCGGTCATCGAGCATGCCTTGCAGGTGGTGGCGCCAGTGCAGCGCCGGCGCATCGATCAGATCCCGGGTCGCGCGCGTATCGAGCAGGCTGAACGCCGGCCGCTCGGCCGGCGTCGGATACTCGGCGGTCGCGATCGGCTCGATCGGCACCCGCCGCGGGAGGAGTCCCCGTGCGAATCCCTCGTCCTGGATCGCGACCGCGAAGTCGTACCAGCTCGCGACCCCGAGGTCGCACCAGTGCAGGATCCCCGGCGCCGCGTCGGCACGCACCAGCGCCCAGATCGCCCGCGCGAGGCCGCGCGCCCAGGTCGGGGCGCCGATCTGATCGGCGACCACGCGCACCCGGTCGCGCTCGGCGAGGAGCTTCAGCATCGTCAGCGCGAAATTCCGCCCGTGCGCGGCGTACACCCAGGAGGTGCGCAGCACGATCGCACCGCAGTCCGCGGCGAGCGCACGTCGCTCCCCGTCGAGCTTGGTCCGGCCGTACACCGACAAGGGATTCGGGGCATCCTCCGGCCGATAGGCACGGCTCGAACGGCCGTCGAACACGAAGTCGGTCGACAGCTGCACGAGCCGCGCGCCCGCCGCGCGCGCGGCGGTCGCGAGGGTACCGACCGCGACGTCGTTGATCGTCCGCGCGGCTTCCCGGTCGCTCTCGGCCCGATCGACCGCGGTGTACGCGGCGGCGTTCACGAGCCAGCGCGCGCCGCTCGCGGCGAGCGCGGCGGCGACCGCGGCCGCATCGCCGATGTCGAGATCCGCGCGGTTCACCGCCGTGACCGCGATCCCGTCCGGGGCGGTCGCAACGAGCTCGTGCCCGACCTGCCCGCCGGCACCGGTCACGAGCACCTTCACGGGAAGGTCTCGATCTCGTCGAAACCCCGCCCGCGCGCATCCTTCGCCGACAGCGTCGGGGTGACGCCGTCGGGGAGCGGCCACGCGATCCCGATCGCCGGGTCGTCCCAACGCAGCGTGCGCTCGTGCGACGGGCTGTAGAGATCCGTGCACTTGTAGAGGAAATCGGCGGTCGGCGAGGTCACCAGGATCCCGTGCGCGAGCCCCGGCGGGACCCACAGCATCCGATGGTTCTCGGCGGAGAGTTCGACGCCCCACCAGCGCCCGAAGCTCGGCGAGCCGCGTCGCAGATCCACGACCGCGTCGAAAACGCTCCCGGTCGCGACGCGGACGAGCTTGCCCTGGGTGTGCTCGGTCTGGAAGTGCATCCCACGCAGCGTCCACTGCGTCGAGCGGCTGTGGTTGTCCTGCACGAAGCGCGCATCGATCCCGGCCGCGCGGAACTTCGGTTCCTGCCAGGTCTCCATGAAGAACCCGCGCGCATCGCCGAACACCTGCGGCTCGACGAGCACGACGCCGTCGAGCGGCGTCCGGAGGAACTTCACGCGCGCCCCTCGCGCAACAAGCGCAGCAGGTACTCCCCGTAGCCGCTCTTCAGGAGCGGCTGCGCGAGCCGTTCGAGCTGCGCGTCGTCGATGAACCCCGAGCGCCACGCGATCTCCTCGACGCACGCGACCTTGAGGCCCTGGCGCTCCTCGAGGATCCGCACGAACAGGCCCGCGTCGAGCAGCGAGTCGTGCGTGCCGGTGTCGAGCCAGGCGGTGCCGCGGCCGAGCCGCTCGACCCACAGCGAGCCGTCCTTCAGGTACTCGCGATTCAAGTCCGTGATCTCGAGCTCGCCGCGCGCCGAGGGGCGGATCGCCCGCGCGAACTGCGGTGCGCGCGAGTCGTAGAAGTACACCCCGGTGACCGCGGTGTTCGACGGCGGGTTCTTCGGCTTCTCCACGAGATCGGTCACCCGCCCGGTCGGATCGAACTGCACCACGCCGTAGCGCTCGGGGTCCTGGACCGTGTAGCCGAACACGGTCGCGCCGCGATCGCGCGCAGCCGCCGTGTGCAGCACGCCGGAGAGGTTCGCGCCGTAGAAAATGTTGTCGCCGAGGATCAGCGCCGACGACGCGCCCGCAAGGAAGTCCTCCGCGATCAGCAGCGCCTGCGCGATCCCGTTCGGTTCCGCCTGCACCGCGTACCGGAACGACACGCCCCAGCCCGCGCCGTCGCCGAGCAGGTCCCGGAACGCGGTCTGGTCGCGCGGCGTCGTGATGATCAGGAAGTCCCGGATCCCGGCGACCATCAAGGTCGCGAGCGGATAATAGATCATCGGCTTGTCGTAGACCGGCAGGAGCTGTTTGCTCTGTGACAGGGTGACCGGGTGCAGCCGGGTGCCCGCGCCGCCGGCGAGCACGATGCCCTTGCGTGCTGTCGTCAAGATCCGCTCCGTGGTCGAGTGCGAGCGCGGATTATAGAGGATCGGGTCGATGCCGGACTTGTCGGCGGCCCGCCCCTGCCGTAAAAGTTCGCCGGTGACACCGCGCGCCAACCCTTCTCCCGCCCGATCACCGACGCAGCCGGGAATCCCGCCGTTCGCGAGGCTCGCGCTCGCCGCGATGCTCGGCGTCGCGTCGCTCGCATCGGCCGCGCGCGTCAGCGCATCGCCCCCGCGAGTCCCCGCGATCGTGCCGAACCCGTTGCACGAGGTCGTCGGGACCGGTGTGTTCCGCCTGACCGCGGCGACCCGCCTGCGGGTGCCGGCGCGCGCGCCGGACGCCGACCGCGCCGCACGCGAGTTTCGCCGCTGGCTCGGCCGCTCGACCGGGTTGCGGCTCGCGCCGCCCGCGATCGCAGCGCCAGATCGACCGAATCCCGATCGCTCGATCCGCTTCGTCCGGCGGGACCGACGCGCGATCCCCCGGGAGGGCTATCGACTCGCGGTGAGTCCGCGCGGGATCACGATCGAGGCCTCCGGCGCGGCCGGCTGGCGGTACGGGGCGGCGAGCCTGTGGCAGCTGATCCCGCCGCGGCGCGGCGCGCGCACCCTCGCGGTGCCGGCGGTGCGCATCGACGATGCCCCGCGATTTCCGATGCGCTCAATCGAGCTTCGGATCGACGGCTATCGCCCGTCGCCGCGCGAGATCCGTCGCCTCGACGACCTGCTGACGATCCTGAAGCTCGATCGGTTCGACCCGCGCGCGCTGCCGCGATCGGGTGCGCTCGATCTCGACACCCGTCAGAGCCGCGCCGCGGACGAACCGCCCGGACTCGGCCGCGTGCTCACGCTCGCCGAGGTCTACCGCGCCTCCCCCGTGAGGTCGGTCGGCCTACGGGCCCGGGTCGGCACCGCGTGGCTCGGCAGCGACGCGCAGCTCGAGCGGCGGCTGCTGCCGCGGCTCGCGGCCCTCGCCGAGGTCGGTTGGTCGGCGCCGGCGCGGCGCCACTGGCGGGACTTCCTGCGGCGCCTGAGCGTGTTCGAACGGCACACCCGCGCGCTCGGTCTGCACGGCTCGCGCGCGGCGTTTCGGGTCCGGACGCGGGTCGCGGTCGACTTCCGCACGGCGACCGCGGTGGTCCGGCTGTCGACCCAGACCGGGGGTGGCGAGATTCGCTACACGCTCGCCGGGGGCACTCCGCGCGCCGACGCCGCCGCCTTTCGAGGTCCGCTGCGCGTGCGGCTGCCGGTCACCTTGCGCGCCGCGGACTTTCTCGGCTCGCAGCGGATCGGCCCGATCCTCACGCGGCGACTGACCCTCGCGACCGCGCAGCGGCGCACCAGCGCGCAGCTCGCGCTGTGCAGCGAGCACCAGCCGCTGTGGCTCGAGGGCGAACCGTCGGCCGCCGGGGTGCGCACGAAGTTCCTCGTGGACGCCGCGAATCCCTGCTGGATCTATCGCGCGGCCGATCTCGACGTCGCGCGCCAGGTGCGGGTCGCGATCGGTCGGGTGCGATTCGCGCCGGCGGCGAACGCCGCCGCACGGCGCTCGCCGGTTGGCGCGGGTCGGTCGCGCCCCGCGCCAGCGCGGGTGCCGGGCGACCTCGTGATCCGGCTCGACGGCTGCGCGGGCGTCCCGCTCGCCAGATGGGCCCTCCCGCGCGTGCCGACAGCGCTCACGGTCTTACCGACGGTGACGGTGCCGGCGGCGGTCCACGGACTCCACGACCTGTGCGTGCGGCTCCCGCGCCCTGCACGGGGCGCGTCCTGGGCGCTCGCGTGGATCGCGCTGGACCGCGCGGCGAGATCGCCGCCGCGCTAGCGGTGCTTGACGACGTAGTCGATCAGCGCCGCGATTCCCGCCGCGCCCGGGCCGCTCGGCCGGTGCGCGCCGCCGATCGTGATCGCGCCGGCGAGCTTCTTGCCGAGCTCGACGCCGTACTGATCGAACGAGTTGATTCCCCAGAGTGCGCCCTGCACGAACACACTGTGCTCGTAGAGCGCGAGCAGCTGGCCGAGCGTGCGCGCAGTCGTGCGCGGATAGAGGAGCAGCGAGCTCGGGCGGTTGCCCTCGTAGGTCCGGTGCGGCGCGAGCCGTGCGACGTTCGCCTCGGAGAGGCCCGCGACGCGCATTTCGCTCTCGGCCTCCTCGCGGGTCATCCCGAACGCGAACGCCTGCACTTGCGCGAAGCAGTTCTGCAGCGCGAGATCCTGCCCGGCGGTGTCGCCGAAGGAGCCGCGCAGCGGCGCGATGAAGTCGAGCGCCGCGGACGCGCTCCCCTGGTGCAGCATCTGGAAGAACGAGTGCTGTGCGTTCGATCCGGGCTCCCCCCAGACCACCGGCGCGGTCGGGTAGTCGACGCGCGCGCCGGCGAGCGTGACCGACTTGCCGTTGCTCTCCATCTCGAGCTGCTGCAGGTACGCCGGTAGCCGCGCGAGCCGCTGCTCGTACGGCAGTACCGCGAGCGTCGGCAGGCCGAGGAACGTGCGGTTCCACACGCCGACGAGCCCGAGCAACACCGGCAGGTTCTGCTCGAACGGGGTATTGAGGAAGTGCGCGTCGATCTCGCTCGCCCCGTGCAGGAACTCGCCGAACCGATCGCTCCCGATCGCGAGCTCCGCGGCGAGCCCGACCGCGGACCACACCGAGTAGCGCCCACCGACCCAGTCCCACATCGGGAACCGGCGCTCGGGCCGCAGGCCGAACGCATCCATCGCGGCGGCGTTGGTCGACACCGCGACGAAGTGCGCGCCGGGCGCCCCGGCGCCGAGCGTGTCCACGATCCACGCGCGTGCGGCCTGCGCGTTCGCCTGCGTCTCCTGGGTCGTGAACGTCTTCGAGCACACGACGAACAGCGTTTGCGCCGGATCGAGCGCGCGCATGAGATCCTGAAGCTGCGTGCGGTCGACGTTCGACACGAAATGTGGCGTGAGGCCGCCGCTCCACTCGTGGCGGAGCGCGTCCGCGACCAGGAGCGGTCCCAAGTCCGAGCCGCCGATCCCGATGTTCACGATCTGGCGCAGCGGCTCGCCGGTCGCACCGCGCTCGCGCCCGTCGCGCACCGCCGCGACGAACGCCCGGATGAGCTCGCGGGCCGCCTGCACCTCGTGCTGGACCGCAGCCGGCCCGGCGAACGTCGAACGCAACGCCGTGTGCAACGCGGCGCGCCCCTCGGTCGCGTTCACCGGATCGCCGCGGAACATCGCCTCGATCCGCGCCGCGAGCCCGCTCGAGCGCGCGAGCGCGCACAACGCCGCGAGCGTCTCGCGCGTGATCCGCTGCCGCGACAGGTCGAGGAGCCATTCGGCGTGCTCGACGTGCAGGTGGTCGAAGCGGCGCTCGTCGGCGTCGACGAGATCGCGCAGGTGCGCGCCACGCATCGCGGCGGCGTGCGCGAGGAGCGCGCGCCATTCGGGCAGCGTCGAATGCAATTCGCTCATCCTCGGGCCCCTCCGCAGCGCGAATCGTAGTGCGCGAGGTACCAGTCCACGAATCGTCGGACGCCGACCTCGATCGGCGTCGACGGATGAAAGTCGAGATCGCGCTCGATCCGCGTGAGATCGGAAGCGGTATCGGGCACGTCGCCGCGCTGCAACGGCAGGAACTCCTTCTCGGCCTTGCGCCCCAGGCACTCCTCGAGCACCTCGATGTAGCGCATCAGCTCGATCGGCTGGCGGTTCCCGACGTTGTAGATCCGGTACGGGACGCGGCTCGTGCCGGGATCCGGCGCATCGGAGTCCCAGGCCGGATCCGCCGTCGCGATCCGGTCGACCGCCGCGACGATCCCGCGGACGATGTCGTCGACGTAGGTGAAGTCGCGGCGGTGGTGCCCGTGATTGAATACCTGGATCGGCCGGCCCGCGAGGATGTTCTTCGCGAACAGGAACAGCGCCATGTCGGGCCGTCCCCAGGGACCGTACACGGTGAAGAATCGCAGCCCCGTCGATGGCAGCCCGTGGATCGCGGCATACGAGTGCGCCATCAGCTCGTTCGCCTTCTTCGTCGCCGCATACAGCGACAGCGGATGGTTCGTGCCCTGGGACTCGGAGAACGGCATCCGCGTGTTCGCGCCGTAGACCGAGCTCGTCGAGGCATACACCAGGTGCTCGACCCGCTGCGCACGGCAGCCCTCGAGCACGTTGATGAAGCCGACCAGGTTGCTGTCCACGTAAGCCTGCGGGTTCTCGATCGAGTAGCGCACGCCCGCCTGCGCGGCGAGGTGCACGACGCGGTCGATTCCGCGCTGCGCGAACAGTGCGGCCATCGCCGCGCGGTCGGCGACGTCGATCGCCTCGAAGCGGAACGTCGGGCGCGCGAGCCGCTCGAGCCGCAGGCGCTTGAGCGCCGGGTCGTAATACGGGTTCAGGTTGTCGATGCCGACGACCTCGTCGCCGCGCTCGAGCAGGGATTGTGCGGTGTGGTAGCCGATGAAGCCGGCGGCACCGGTCACGAGCACCCTCACGAAGCTCTCCACACGGTCGCACCGCCGCTCGCCTTGTCGATCAGCGTGAGCACGCGCTCGTGCGCGGCGAGTTCCGCGGAGTCGGCATGCCGCACCGTGAGCGCGCGGCGCGCCGCCATCGTCGGTCGAATGGCCGCCACGGCTTGCGCGCTCTCGCCGTCCGTTTGCGCGCCGAGCCCGAGGTTCGCCTGCCCGCCGGTCATCGCGAGGTACACCTCGGCGAGCAGGTGCGCATCGAGCAGTGCTCCGTGGAATTCGCGCCGCGAGTCGTCGACCGAATAGCGCTTGCAGAGCGCGTCGAGGCCGTTGCGCTGCCCCGGGTGCATCCGCCGCGCGAGCGTGAGCGTGTCGAGCACGCGGCCCTGCAGATCGATCCGCGCGTCGAGGCCGGCGCGCTCGAGCTCGGCGTTCACGAAGCCGACGTCGAACGGCGCGTTGTGGATCACGAGCTCGGCGTCCGCGATGAACTCGCAGAACTCGGCCGCGACCTCGGCGAACTTCGGCTCCGACCGAAGCTCCGCATGCGACAGGCCGTGCACCGCCTGCGCACCCTCGTCGATGTCGCGCTCGGGGTTCAGGTACCGGTGGAACACCCGTCCGGTGACCCGTCGGTTCACGATCTCGACGCACCCGATCTCGATGATCCGGTGACCTTGACCCACCTCGAGACCCGTGGTCTCGGTATCCAAGACGATTTGACGCATCCGCTCAACGCCCTCGCAAGAGCCGGTCGATCGCAAGATTCGCGAGCGCGTCGGCGCGCTCGTTGCCCGCGGTGCCGGCGTGCCCGCGGACCCAATGCCATTCGACGGTCTGGGATTGCACGGCGCGGTCGAGCCGCTCCCACAGATCCTGGTTCTTCACCGGGTCGCGCCCCGCGGTGCGCCAGCCGCGCGCCTTCCACGCGGGCAACCACGCGGTGATCCCCTGCATCACGTATTTCGAATCGGTGTAGAGCCTGACCTCGCAGGGACGCTTCAGTGCGACCAGCGCCTCGATCGCCGCGGTCAGCTCCATCCGGTTGTTGGTCGTCTGCGGTTCGGCGCCGTAGAGCTCCTTGCGCTGATCGCCCGCGATCAGCAACGCCCCCCATCCACCGGGCCCGGGGTTGCCGCGACAGGCACCGTCGGTGTAGATCTCAACGGCGGACATTCGCCACCTGCGAGCGCGCCTCGGGCGCGGCGACGAGCACCGGTCGGCGGGCACGCCGCCGGGGCTTCACGGGCGTCAGGGTCACGACCCGCTTGCGCGCCTTCAACCAGTATCCGCTGCGGCCGAGGTAGCCGTGCACCCGGTCGACGTCGAAGCCGAGGAGCGCAACCCAGTCGCGCAGCCGTCGCTCGGACAGCAGACGGCGGGTTCCCGGCGGAAACGGCGGCCGGCGCAGCAATCGGCCGAATCCGCACCGCAGGCCCCAGGCGCTCCAGGGATTGAAGCCGCAGATCAGCAGGCAGCCCTCCGCGCACAGCACCCGCTCGGCCTCGCGCAACACCGCATAGGGATCCTCCACCCATTCCAGGGTATGCGGTAGCAGGACGGCATCGATGCTGTCGGCCGGGAACGGTAGCGCATCGAGCGCCGCGCACAGGGTCACGCCCGGGTCGTTCCAGGCCGCGACCACGGTCCGATGCTGGGTGCGCGCGGTGCGCAGCAGCGGGCCCTCGCTCCCCCAGCTGCCGACCTGGAGGAGCTCGAAACCGAAGACGTCGTCGAGCACGGGGCCGGCGAGCGCACTCTCGGCGCGAAGCACCCGCTGGCCCAACGGGGTGTCGAGCCAGGCGGCCGTGGGGGTCCGGGATGACTGCAAAGATGACCTCTTGCACAGAAAGCTAGCGGATTGCGGATGTTACAGGTTAAATACGCAACAAAATGTCAAAGCCGACCCCCGAAATCCGCGTCCGACCGATTCGTGCGTTCGCCGACAACTATATCTGGGTGATCGAATCGCTGGCCGCCCCGGGTCGCGCGATCGTCGTCGATCCCGGCGATGCGGCCCCCGTCGAGGCGGATTTTCGCGCCCAAGGCTTTGAACTCGCCGGAATTTTACTGACCCATCATCACCCTGACCACATCGGCGGCGTGGCCGGATTGATCGCGCGGACACCGGTTCCGGTGTTCGGCCCGAACGATCCGCGGATGCCCGCAGGCACGCAACCGGTCGGCGATGGCTCCGTGATCGAGTTCTCGGAATTGCGCCTCTCGTTCGAGACGTGGACCCTTCCGGGACATACTGCGAGTCACGTGGGTTACGTCGGCCACGGAGCCCTGTTCTGCGGCGACACGCTGTTCAGCGCCGGCTGCGGTCGTCTATTCGAAGGGAGTCCTGAGGAGATGAACGCGTCCCTGACTCGACTCATCGACCTGCCACCCGACACCCGGGTGTATTGCGCGCACGAATACACCGCCGCGAACCTGGCGTTCGCGCTCGCGGTCGACCCGTCGAACGAAGCGGCCCGCCGCTACGACGCTGCGGTGGCCGAACGGCGTGCCGCCGGCACCCCGTCCCTGCCATCGACGATCGCGCTCGAGCGCCGCGTGAACCCGTTCCTGCGCTGCGCGACTCCCGCGGTGCGCGAGGCAGTGGAAAGCCATGCGGGACACGCGCTCGAACGCCCCGTCGAGGTGTTCGCGGCGCTGCGCCGCTGGAAGGACGGTTTCCGATGAGGCCACTCGACACGTTGCGCCGGTTCGGCCTGGTGAGCATCCTGCTCGGCCTCTCCGCCTGCGCCCATCGCCCGGTCGCGCCGACGCCGAGCGCGAAGACGCTGATCCCGGCGCTGCCCGCGGCGACGGCGCCGTCGAGCATCGCGATCCCGCCGGTGGTCGCGGACCACACCGCGCGCCCGCCCGACGACTACGCGAATCTCTGGGACCGAATGCGCGCCGGCTTCGTGTTGCAAGAGGTCCAGGAACCGGCGATCGACGAGCAGTTGCAGTGGTTCCTGCACAATCAGGAGTACCTGCAGCGCACCTTCCACCGGGCACGGCTGTACCTGTACCAGGTCGTGACCCAGCTCGAGGCCCGTGGGATGCCGGCCGAGTTCGCGCTGCTGCCGATCGTCGAGAGCGCCTATCAGCCGTTCGCGTACTCGCCGAGCCATGCCGCCGGCATGTGGCAGTTCATCCCTGCGACCGGGCGCCGCTTCGGCCTGAAGCAGGACTGGTGGTTCGACGGCCGCCGCGACGTGCTCGACTCGACCCGCGCGGCCATCGACTACTTCCAGCAGCTGCACGCGCAGTTCGGCGACTGGCTGCTCGCGATCGCGGCCTACAACATCGGCGAGGTCGCGATCCAGCACGCGGTCGACGAGAACCGCGCCGCGGGGCTGCCGACCGACTTCTGGCACCTGAAGCTGCCCGCGGAGACGCGCGCGTACGTGCCGGAGCTGCTCGCGTTGAAGCGCCTGATCGCGGATCCCGAGCGCTACGGGATCGACCTGCCGCCGATCCCGGATCAGCCCTACTTCGCGGTGGTCCACGTCGGCACCCAGATCGACCTGCGGGTCGCCGCGAAGCTCGCCGGGACCTCGTACCACAAGCTCGTCGAGCTCAATCCCGGGTTCAATCGCTGGGCGACCGATCCCGACGGCCCGCACCGGCTCCTGGTGCCGACTGCCGACGCGGCACAGTTCGCGACGAACCTGAAGACGCTGCCGGTCGAGGATCAGGTCCA
This sequence comes from Gammaproteobacteria bacterium, assembly GCA_028870355.1. Taxonomy (GTDB): domain Bacteria; phylum Pseudomonadota; class Gammaproteobacteria; order Steroidobacterales; family Steroidobacteraceae; genus Bog-1198. The sequence continues at coordinate 13,436 of JAGWPU010000088.1, forward strand.
CTACCTGATCCATGCGGTCCGGCCGCGCGAGACGCTGACCCTCCTCGCCCGCCGGTACGGCACGACGCCGCAAGCCCTGATCCGGCTGAACGGTCTGCACGGCTGGCGCCTGCGGGTCGGGGAGACGCTGCGGATCCCGGCCGCGAGTGGCGCGGTCGCGCACTCGGTCGAGCTCGCGGCCGCGCGCGCCGATCGCGAGGGCCACGGGCGGGGACGCGAAGGGCGCGCGTCCGGGATCTATCGCGTGCGGCGCGGCGACACGCTGAGCGCGATCGCCCGGCGTGAGCACGTCCCGGTTATGTTGCTCGCGCGCCTGAATCGCCTCGGACCGCACGACCGGATCGTCGCCGGGCAGCGCCTGCGGGTCGCGCGCGGCGCCTCGCTGCCGCGTGCGCGCGTGTTCCAGGGCCACCGGCGCCTCTATGCGAGCCGGCAGATTCCGAGGCTCCGGCACGCCCACCCGATCCGGCGCATGACCTATCGCGTCCGCAAGGGCGACACCGTCTACAGCATCGCGCACCAGTTCCGGGTCTCGATGCAGGAATTGCGCCACTGGAACGGGCTGAAGCACCGTCGCCTGATCCGCGCCGGCCAGCGCCTCGTGCTCTACGTGCAGCCGAATCGCCAAGAAGGATGATCTAACGATGGGTTTCCTCGCCGGAAAGCGCGCGCTGATCGTCGGTCTCGCGACCGACCGCTCGATCGCCTGGGGCATCGCGCAAGCGATGCGGCGTGAAGGCGCGGACCTTGCGTTCTCCTATCTGGAGCGGATGGGGGATCGGGTCGTACCGCTCGCGAAGCAGTTGGACAGCGAGATCACCTTCCCGATGGACGTCGGCGCCGACGAGGAGATCGCCAACGGGTTTCGCCGGCTGGGCGAGCAGTGGCGGCACTTCGACGTGCTGGTGCACGCGGTCGCGTTCGCGCCGCGCGAGGCGCTCGCGGGTCGGTTCGTCGACTCGACCTCGCGGGACGCGTTTCGCGTCGCCCACGAGATCTCGAGCTATAGCCTGACCGCCCTCGCGCGCGCGTCGCTGCCGTTCCTCGAGGCTCGCGCCGGCTCGATCGTGACCTTGAGCTATCTCGGCGCGATCCGCTCGATCCCGAGCTACAACGTGATGGGGCTCGCGAAGGCGAGCCTCGAGGCGAACGTGCGCTTCCTCGCGGCCGACCTCGGCCCGCAGGGCGTGCGGGTGAACGGGATCTCGGCCGGTCCGATCAAGACACTGTCGGCCGCCGGGGTTGCGGGCCTGCGCAAGATGATGGGCGCGGTTGCGTCCGTCGCGCCGCTGCGGCGGAACGTCACGATCGACGATGTCGGCAACGCCGCGGCGTTCCTCGCCTCGGACCTCGCGTCGGGGATCACCGGCGAGATCCTCTACGTCGACGGCGGCTACAACACCGTCGGGATGAGCTTTCCGCCGCTCGGCGGCGAGGGATGAAGTTCTTCGTCGTGGGGTGAGCCCCCCGATGCGAATGGGCGTCCCCGACGCGGGGGACGCCTCCCGCCGGCACCCGGCCCGCCGTGGATGCAACTTTCCGCACCGGCGCCGGGTCTAAGCGGACGGAAACGTTTTACGCGCGCCGCGCGTCGCGGCGCACCGACCAAGGGACGCCACGAATGTCATTGCAAAGAAACCTCTCGGCAATCGCGGCAGGCGCCGCGCTCTCGGCCATGGCGGGTTGCGCCACCGTACCCGTGACGACCGACGTGAACCCGAACCTCAGCGTCGCGATGTGCCACACCTATGCGTTCGCGCCGGAGCACTACGGTGGACCGCGGACCGCCTACGCGAACCCGGTCAACGCGGATCGCCTGCGCGCCGCGATCGAGGCGAATCTCGCCGCGCACGGGATCCGGCGCGCGGCCGACCCGAAATCCGCCGACTGCGTCGTCGGCTATGCGATCGGATCGCGGGTCGTCGCGAACGAGTACGCCGGCTGGAGCTGGGGCGTCGGCTACGGCTGGGGTGGAGGCTGGGGACCGCCGTGGTGGGGCCCGGGGCCCTGGGGCGGCTGGGGCTACGATGCCCCGGTGCGCAACCAGGGGCGCATCTCGGTCGATCTGTTCGACGCGAAATCCCATCACGCGATCTGGCACGCCGCGATCGACCGCAACGTGAGCGACCTGACCGGGCCGAACGCCGAGGTGCGGATCCAGAACGCGGTGACCGCGATCTTCTCGAAATTCCCCGCGCCCTCGGCGCCGCCACCGCCGCCGCCCGGAGCCTCGCCGGTCACCTGAGCCGGAGGAGACGCCGCCGCGCCGGTGCGGGCCCGGCGGCGTTGCCCGGGACCGGTGCGCTCAGGCCGACGGCGGCGGCAGGCGCCGCGCCGGCCGGTGCACGAACCAGTAGTAGAGCGCGGCGAGCACCAGCGTGACCGCGAGCACGAGCGCGGTCGCGCGGTGGATCGACCCGATCAGCAACGCCTTGTTCCGTCCGACCTCGACGCCGAGCGCGGCGAGCACCGAGCACCAGATGAAGGAGCCGGCGAACGTCGCGAGCGCGTATTGCATCGGATCGAAGCGCACGATCCCGGCCGGGATCCCGATCAGGTGCCGGATCACCGGTAACACCCGCGAGAAGAACACACCCATCCGGCCGTAGTGCGCGGCCCAGCGTTCCGCCAGCTCGATCTTCGCGCGGGAGATCCCGAAGTACGGACCGTAGCGCAGCAGGAACGGGCGGCCGAGCAAGCGCGACGCCCAGTACATCACGGTTGCGCCGATCAGGCAGCCGGTGGCACCGGCGACGACGATGCCCGGGACCGACAGCGCACCCTGGGTGTGCGCGAGATAGGCCGCCGGCGGGATCACGACCTCGCTCGGAATCGGCACCAGCGTGCTCTCGATCGCCATCAACGCGACGATCAGCCAGTAGCCGCCGTGCCCGAGCTCGCCGAGGTACCAGACGGAGAAATGTTGCAGCAGCTCGGCCAAATTCAGTCGATGGCCTTGGGGTTCAGCACGACCTTGGCGTGCGCACGCGCGGCGGTCGCGTAGGCTTGGGCCTCCTCGCCGGCGTAGGTTGCCGCGAGCTCGCGCGCGATCATCGGCTTGTCCGAGCCGTTCGCGCTCGGATCCTGGCGGACCGCATCGATGCCGAACACCGCCGCGTCACCGTCGTGCAGCGTGATCGCCCGGTAGTACGGCGCAAGGGTCGGCTTCGGCGCATCGAACGCGTCGCGGCGGATCTCGATCGGCACCGATGGCTCCTCGCGGGAGACGAAGCGCGGCGGCTGCGCGGTGAGCTTCAGCGACTTCGACACCTCGGCCCAGGTCTGGCCGGCCGCGAGGCTCTTCTCGGCGGCCTGTGCCGCCGCGAGAGCGAGTTCGGTGCCGCGCTGCTGCTTCCAGGCGGCGACCACGGCATCGTGCACCGCGGACAGCGGCTTCAACCGCGGCATCTGGTGGTTCGTCGACAGCACGACGATCGCGTCGTCCTTGGACACCTGGACGAGCGAGCTCAGGTTGCCGTCGAGCACGTCGGTGCTGAACGCCGCATCGATCACCGGCTGCACGTGCAGGAACGGCCCGCCGCCGTTCTGCCGGGTGAAACCCGGGATCGCCTGCACCGGAAGCCCGGTCTTACGCGCCACCGCATCGATGTCGGTCGGATTCTGCAGCGCGGCGTCGGCGAGCTTGTCCTCGAGGTGGTTGAATTCCTTGTCGGCCTGGGCGCGCCGGTATTCCGAGGCGAGCTGAGCCTGGCTCTGCGCGAAGGTCTTCACGCTCGCCGGCTTGATGCCGACGAGCTTGATGATGTGGTAGCCGAACTGCGTCTTCACGGGGCCGACGATCTGCCCGACCTTCATGCTGAACGCCGCGTCGGCGAACGGCTTCACCCAGGCTTTGCGGTCGTTCCAGCCGAGATCGCCGCCCTGCGGCGCCGAGCCCGGATCCTGCGAGTACTGGCGGGCGAGCGCCGCGAAATCCGCGCCACCGACCGCGAGCTTGTAGATCCTCTCGGCCTTCGCCTTTGCGGCCGCATCGTCCTTCGGGTTCGAAACGGCGATCAGGATGTGGCTCACCCGGCGTTCCTCGGGCTGGACGAAGTCCTGCGGATTCTTCGCCTTCTGGTCCTCGTAATACGCATGCAGCTGCGCGTCGCCGACCGGCACGGCCGCCGCGAGCTTCGCGAGGCTGAGTTCGATGTAGCGCAGATCGACCGTCTCCGGCGTCATGTAAGCGCTCGGGTGCGCCTGATAGTACGCCTGGACCTGCGGTTCGGTCGGCGTCGCGGACGCCGCATACGTCGCGGACGGGACCGTGATCCAGCCGATCTCACGCTGTTCGTGCAGCAGCGCCTCGACCCGGTTCACCTCCGACGGGGTCGCGAACGCGGAGAGGTTCAGCGCGTCGGCGAACTGATTGAGCTGGATCTCCCGGCGGATCGACGCCTCGACCTGGTCGATCGACTGGCCGTTGGCTTGCAGCAGCGCGATCGCATGCGCCGGATCGAACTTGCCGCCGACCTGGAACGCCGGGATCTGCGATTCGGCGGCGAGCACGTCGGCGGCGCTGACCCGGTAGCCGAGCGAGTGCACCCGCGTGATCAGCGCTTCCTGGGCGACGAACTCGTCGAGGACTTTTTTCTTGAGCGCAGCCCGGGCCGCATCGTCGACGCTCCCGTTCGCCTGGCGGTCGAGCGCGGCAAGCCGGCGCTGGTACGCGTCGCGGACCTGGTTCGCCGGGATTTCGGTCCCGTTCACCTTCGCCGCGTAGTTCGGCGTGCGCATCGTCCAGTTGATGCCCCACAGGACGAACACCCCGGCGACGCCGCCGAGGACCAGGTAGGCGACCCATCCGGTCAGCCGGTCGTGAATTTTTTGCAGCATCCTCGGTCGTCTCTCGCTCGTCGTCGCGAGTCGATCACCCGCGGCGCCCGCCCGGAGGGCAGCCCCCCCGGGGGACGCGTCGATCTAGAAATGGCGGAGTGGACGGGACTCGAACCCGCGACCCCCGGCGTGACAGGCCGGTATTCTAACCAGCTGAACTACCACTCCGCATGTTGTGGTGGGTGCTGAGGGGATCGAACCCCCGACCTTCGCCGTGTAAAGGCGACGCTCTTCCAGCTGAGCTAAGCACCCGCCGCGCGGCCCGAGCCCGCCTCTGGAAGAGGCGCGGAAGTCTACGCGACCCTCCCACGCTTGGCTAGTGCAATCTTCAATGCGCGCGCACCTGGCTCTTCGATCGGGACGAACGCCGCGGGCGCTTCGCGGGCGGGCTCGCGGCACCGGACGGCGCGCTGCTCGCGGGAAGCGGCGTGGGGCTGTGCGTCAACGCGACCTGCAGCACTTCGTCGATCCACTTGACCGAGCGGATGTCGAGCTTCTCCTTGATGTTCTCGGGGATCTCCGCGAGATCCTTCACGTTCTCGTCCGGGATCAGCACGGTCGCGATCCCGCCGCGATGCGCCGCGAGGAGCTTTTCCTTCAGGCCGCCGATCGGCAGCACCTCGCCGCGCAAGGTGATCTCCCCGGTCATCGCGACG
>JAGWPU010000089.1 GCA_028870355.1 Gammaproteobacteria bacterium
CGCCGATCACATCCAGCCCCCGAGGTGGCGCCGCGCGATCGCCGCGAGCACCTCGGCATGGCGGTCGTCGTCGTTCAGCGCGGGAACCATCGTGAAGTGCTCCCCGCCGCGCGCGAGGAACTCCTCACGGTAGCCGATCGCGATCTCCTCGAGCGTCTCGAGGCAATCGACCGCGAACGACGGCGACACCACCGTGATCCGCCGCACGCCGCGCGCCGCGAGCTCCCGCAGGCGGACGTCGGTGTACGGCTGCAGCCACTCGACCGGCCCGAACCGCGACTGGTACGCCTGCGACCACGCGTCGTCGGCGAGGCCGAGGCGCGCGACGATCGCACGCGTGGTCGCCTCGGCCTGGTCGCGGTACGGATCGCCCGCGGCGACGTAGTCGACCGGGATCCCGTGGTAGGAGAACAGCAGGTGGCCACGCTCGTCGGCCGCACCGCCGTGACGCTCGACCTGCGCGGCGAGCGCGTCGAGGTAGCCCGCGTCGCCGTGGTACCCGTTCACGAAGCGCAACTCCGGCAGCACGCGCCAGCGGCGCAGCACCCGCGTGACCGCGTCGAACACGGATCCCGTGGTCGCCGCACAGTACTGCGGGTAGAGCGGCAGCACGAGCACCCGCCGCGCGTTCTCCCGCGCGAGCGCGCGCAGGCCCTCGGCGAGGCTCGGCTCGCCGTAGGTCATCGCGAGGCGCACGCGCACCCGGTCACCGAGCGGCTGCGCGAGCCGCGCGCCGATCTTCCCGGTCAGGCGGTCCGACAGCACCGCGAGCGGCGAACCCTCCGGCCACCAGATCCGACGGTAGTTGCGCGCGGTGCGCAGCGGCCGGAAGGTCAGCACCGGTCCGAACAGCACCGGCCACCAGATCGCCCGGGCCGTCTCGACGACGCGGCGATCACCGAGGAACTCGCGCAGGTACCGGCGCACCGGCGCCACCGCCGGCGCCGCCGGCGTCCCGAGGTTCACGACCAGCACGCCGATCCGCTCCGGCTCCGCGCTCGTGCGCGGCAGGCCCGCCTCGTAGAAACTCATCGGGGCGCGCGCCCCGCGATCCGCCGGTCCGCCACCCGATCCCTCACGGCGCGCGGGTACCGAGATGCACGAAGCCCGCGACGTGATCCTCGGGCGCGAGACCGACCGCCGCCTTCACCGCGACGTCGTACGCGGCGGGCCCGGTCTTCCACATCGCCGCGTAGCCGAGTGCGTGCGCCGCGAGGATCAGGTTCTCGACCGCGGCCCCGGTCGCGAGGATCTGCTCGATCTCCGGGACCTTCGGCTGATCTCGCCGGACCACGCACGCGGCGAGCAGCAGCGTCGGGGATCGCAGGAACTTCTCGCGCTCCTTCTCGAGCTGCTCCTCGGTCGCCGCCGGGTCGCGGCGTCGCCGCGCGTCCGCGACCGCCTGCGCGAGCGCCTGCCGCGCGGACGCATCGAGCACCCGCAACCGCCACGGCCGCAAGCGGCCGTGATCGGGCGCACGATTCGCCGCGTCGAGCAGCGTGTCGAGTTCCGCTTCGTTCGGGCCCGGTGCGGCGAGGCGCGCCGCGGACCGCCGGGTGGTGATCGCGTCGATGAGTTCCACGGAGTTCAGGGCTCCTCACGTCCGCGTGCGCGGGGCTCGAGGGATGGTGGGACGGCTGGGACTCGAACCCAGGACCAAAGCCTTAAAAGGGCCTTGCTCTACCAACTGAGCTACCGTCCCGGCCGGGCGCGAATCATAGCCGAAGTCCGTCCGCAGAGCACCCGCCGCCCACGCCGCGTCCGCCGCGCGCTCACCGGTAGCGGGTCGGATCCGGCACGCCGGCGTCGCGGAAGCCCCGCGCCCGGATCCGGCAGGCATCGCACTCGCCGCACGCGCGGCCATCGGCGTCGGCGCGATAGCAGGACACGGTGAGCGCGTAGTCGACGCCGAGCGCGAGCCCGCGCCGGATGATCTCGGCCTTTGAGGAATGGATCAGCGGCGCGCGCACCTCGAACGGCGCGCCCTCGACGCCGGCCTTGGTCGCGAGCCTCGCGAGGCGCTCGAACGCCTCGATGAACGCGGGCCGGCAATCCGGATACCCGGAGTAGTCGACCGCGTTCACGCCGAGGTAGAGCGTGCGGGCGCCGACGACCTCGGCGAGCCCGAGCGCGAGCGACAGCAGCACGGTGTTGCGCGCGGGCACGTAGGTCACCGGGATCCCGTCGGTCGGCGCGGTCGGCACCGGAATCGACGGGTCGGTCAGCGCCGATCCGCCGATCGCGCCGAGGTCGACGCCGATCACCCGGTGCTCGCACGCGCCGAGCACGGCCGCGATCCGCACCGCCGCGTCGAGCTCGGCATCGTGGCGCTGACCGTAGCGAACGCTGAGTGCGTGGGATGCGAATCCCTCCGCACGCGCGATCGCGAGCACGGTCGCCGAATCGAGACCGCCGGACAGCAGCACGACCGCGCGCGCACTCATCGGCCGGGCACGTCGCCCCACAGGACCTTGTGGAGCTGCAGCTGGAAGCGCACCGGCAATCGATCCGCGAGGATCCACCCCGCGAGCTCGGCCGGCGCGAGCGTCGCATGGCTCGGCGAGAACAGCACCCGGCAGCGCCCGGCGAGCGCATGCTCGGCGAGGAAGCGGCGGCTCCAGTCGTAGTCCGCGCGCGAGCCGATCACGAACTTCAGCTGGTCGCGCGCGTGCAGGCACGCGAGGTTCTCGAGCCGATTGCGCGCGCTCTCGCCGGAGTCCGGCGTCTTCACGTCGATCACCCGGTCGACGCGCGGGTCGACCGCGGACACGTCGAGCGCGCCGCTCGTCTCGAGCGACACCGCGTAACCCTCGTCGCAGAGCCGCGCGAGCAGCGGCAGGCAATTCGGCTGCGCGAGCGGCTCGCCGCCGGTCACGCAGACGTGCGCGGCACCGGTACCGCGCACGCGCTCGACGATCGCGTCGAGCGCGAGCCAGTCCCCGGCGTGGAACGCGTACGCGGTGTCGCAGTACCGGCAGCGCAATGGACAGCCGGTGAGGCGCACGAACGCGGTCGGATACCCGACCGCGTCCGCCTCGCCCTGCAGCGAGTAGAAGATCTCGTTCACCCGCAGCCGCGCGAGCCGCGGCCGCTCGGACGTTCCGGCGCGCCGCGGCGCCGCGACCCCCGATCCGGTCAACGCGACTCCGCGCGCATCTCGGCGAGACGCTTCGCGGCGAGGCGCGCCGCCGAGGTGCCGGGATACTTCGCGACCACCTCGCCGAGCACGCGCTTCGCCTCCGCCGGGTGCTTCAGCTCGACCTCGCAGTAGCCGACGTTCAGCATCGCGTCGGGCACCTTCGTCGAGGTCGAGTAATCGTCGACCACCGCCTGGAACGCGTGCAGCGCCGGCTCGAACTCGCGATTCACGTAGTACGTCCAGCCGATCCAGTACTGCGCGTTCGGCGCGTAGTCGCTGTTCGGATGGTCGGCGAGGAAGCGCTTGAACGCGGTCGAGGCCTTCGTGTAGTCGCCGCTCTTCAGCTGATCGAACGCCGCCTGGTACGCCGCCTGATCGCCGCCCGCGGCGGACGACGCCGCGCCGCCCGCCGATGCGGACTGATCCGACGCCGCCGACTGCCCCGCGCCCGCGGACTGGTCCGATCCGGCCGACGGCTCGGACGCCGCCGACTGGTCCGACGCCGCCGATCCACCGCCGGTCGCGCTCCCGGCCCCGGTCGGCGACCCCGACTGGTCCGCGGCACCGGCCGCGCCGCCGACCGCGCCCTGCTCGGCCTCGAGCTTCTTCAGCCGCGCATCGAGATCCGCGTACTGCGCGAGGTCGCGCTTGCGCTCCTGGTCGAGTCGATGGCGCAGCTCGTCGATCTCGTTGTGGAGCGTGCGCTGGTCCGCGCGGGTCGCCTCGAGCTGGTTCGACAGGTCGAGGAGACTGCGGTTGTCGACCACGCGCTCGACGCGCGTGAGCCGCGTCCCGAGATCGGCGAGCTGGAGCTGCACCGGGTCGGGTTGCGGCGGCGAGGTCGCGCAGCCCGCGAGCGCGGCAGCGCCCGCGCAGGCGACGAGAGCCGCCGTGGCTGCGCGCCGCGTCACGGCAGGTAGACCATGTCGACGCGCCGGTTCATCGTCCAGGCCTCGGGGTTGTCGCCCTCGACCGCGGGTCGCTCGGCGCCGTAGCTCACGGTCTCGATCTGCGAATCCGCAACGCCCTGGAGCATCAGCGCACGGCGGACCGCCTGCGCGCGGCGCTCGCCGAGCCCGATGTTGTACTCGCGGCTCCCGCGATCGTCGGTGTTGCCCTCGAGCCGGATTCGAAGACCGGGGTTCGCGATCAGCGTCTGGGCGTGCGCGGCGATGATCGGCTCGTACTTCGGCTGGATCTCGGACTTGTCGAAGTCGAAGTAGATCGTGCGCTGCTCGCGCGGGACGTTGTTGCCGTTCTGGGCGACCGCCTGGAGCGACCCGCCGTTCGCGCCGTTCATCGGGGTCATCGACGTGCCGGCGCCGCCCGCGCCGCCGGTCGTCGCGCCCGCCGGGACTTCGGTCGCCGAAGTCGGCTGGCCCTTGACCGCCGTCTTGCCGTGGCATCCGGCCAGCGCGAGCGCGCCGGTCAACATCAGGGTAATCGCCGTCAATCGCTTCATCGGAATCTCCATCCAAGGTTATTCGACTGTTCCTCGACACTCGTCGGCGGCCGACGCGCCGAGCGGCCTCGTCCGCTCACTCGCTGCCGTACGGCCCCCAGACCGGTTCCTCCACGTCTCCCTCGGGCGAGACCAGGGTCTGCTGGACCCGCCCGTCGGTGCTCACGAGCGCGAGCACCCCGCGACCGTGCTGATGGGTCGCGTAGATGATCTCGGCGCCGTTCGGCGCATAGCTCGGCGATTCGTCGAACACGCCGTGCGTGAGCACCCGCATCCCGCCGTTGCCCTCGAGGTCGAGCGTCGCGATCCGGAAATCCCCGCCGACGCGGGTCACGAACGCGAGATGCGATCCGTCGGGCGACAGCCGCGGACGGGCATTATACGAGCCCTGGAACGTGATGCGGCGCGGCCGGCTGCCGGGCGTGAGCGAGACCTCGAAGATCTGCGGACCGCCGTCGCGATCCGACGTGAAATACAGGCTGTTGCCGTCCGGCGCCCACTGCGGCTCGGTGTCGATGCCCGGATTGTGGGTGATCCGGGTGAGCGCGTGGGTCGCGAGGTCCCGCACGAACACGTCGAGGTTCCCGGCGCGGTTCGACAGCGTGACCGCGAGGCGATGGCCGTGCGGCGACCACGCCGGCGCCTGGTTCACCCCGGCGGTCGCCGACACCAGCTGCCGTGCGCCGGTCTTCAAGGTCTGCACGTAGATCGACGGGAGCTTGTCCTCGAACGACACGTAGGCGAGCTGCTTGCCGTCCGGCGACCACGCCGGCGACATCAGCGGCTCGCCCGACTGCATCACCACCTGCGGATTCTCGCCGTCGGCGTCGGCGACGACCAGCTGGAAGGTCTGGTGCGGAATCTTGCCGAGCACCAGCACGTACGCGATCCGGGTCGCGAACGCGCCGCGGATCCCGAGGATGGCCTCGAACACCTTGTCGGAGATCTGGTGCGATGCGAGCCGCAGGCCCGCATCGTCGGTGTGGATCTGGTAGCCGAGCAGGCGCTGCTGCGTGAGCACGTTGTACAGCTCGAAGGACACGTCGACGCGACCCGGCGCCGGGCGGCTCAGGCTCCCGACCAGGACGTAGTCGACGTTCAGGCGCTTCCAGTCGTCGAACACGATCTGGGCACCGGTGTGCGGCAGGTCGATCATGTCCTTGCGGTCCATCGACTTGAAGCGGGCACTCCCGTCGAGATCGTGCGAGACCACCGCGGCCACGTCGAACGCGGGTGCGCCGGCGTTCGCGGCGAACGGGACGATCGCGATCGGGATCGCGACGGTTTGCCCGCGGGTGATCTGCACGACGAACGCCGCGTGGGCGCGCGCGCCGAACGCGAACACGCCGAGCGCGCAGCACACGGTCAACAGCAACGATCGAGCGGTGTCATTCATCGGGTTTGAACTCGAGGATCAGGGTTCGGTGGAACAGGGACGGATCCGGCGGCGTCGGCAGCGGCGACGCGCGATAGACCGCGTTCTCGATCGACTGACGCACGGCGGCGTCGCCATTGCACTGCGTGACCTGCGCGCGGGTGACCTCGCCGCCGGGGACCTGGGTCACGCGCACGAGGCAATCGATCCCGGGCTTCGCGGCCGGCGGCTTGATCCAGGCCTGCACGATCCGGCTTTGCAGCGCCGCCCGGTAAGCGTCCGCGAGCGGGCCCGCCGCGATCGCGTCGGCGCGCTCCTCGGCCTGGATCTGCTGGCGGAGCTCGGCCTGCATCGCCGCGCGTGCCGCCGCCTTGCGCTTCGCAGCCGCTGCGGCCGCCGCCGCCTGCTTCGCTTCCGCGGCCGCTTCCCGCTTCGCTTGCGCAACCGCCTCCCGCTTCGCTTGCGCAACCGCTTCCCGCTTCGCCTCGGCCGCCGCCTCGCGTTTCGCCTGCACGGCGGCCGCGCGCTTCGCTTGCAGCGCCGCGACCCGCTCGGTCTTCGCGGCGGCTTCGCGCTTCGCCGCCGCCGCGGCTTGCTCCGCCGCGCGCTGTTCGGCGAGGTGCTGCTGCGCCGCCTGGCGCCGCTCGAGCGCCTGCTGCTGCGCCGCCTGCTGCTGCGCGGCCGCCTTCTGCGCCGCCTGCTGCTGCGCCGCGGCCTTC
>JAGWPU010000090.1 GCA_028870355.1 Gammaproteobacteria bacterium
CTTCGCGGCCTGGATCAGCCGCGACCGGCGCATCATCGTGAGCGCCCAGGAACGCGGCTCGTGCGCGCCGGGTTCCTGCTCGACGCGAAAGCGGTCGACCCAGGCGACCAGCGGCCGGAACAACAGCTGGTCGTACGCGAGGATCACGAGGAACATCGTCAAGATCGCCCAGCCGATCGCGGCCAGATCACGCCGTTCGATCGCGAGCGCGATGTACGACCCCACGCCCGGCAAGGTCACGCTGGTGCGCCCGACGCTGATCGACTCCGAGGCGACGACGAAGAACCAGCCGCCGGACATCGACATCATCATGTTCCAGACGAGCGCCGGCAGCCCGAACGGCACCTCGAGCTGCCAGAATCGCATCCACGGCGACAGCCGGAACGACTCCGCCGCCTCGGTGAGCTCCGTCGGCACGGTGCGCAGCGACTGATAGAAGCTGAACGCCATGTTCCACGCCTGGCTCGTGAAGATCAGGAAGATCGACGCGAATTCCGCCCCGAGCACCCGTCCGGGCGCGAGCGACATGAAGAACACGTAGGTGACCGAGATGAAGCCGAAGATCGGGACCGACTGCAGGATGTCGAGGATCGGCACCAGGAGCTTGCCGGCGCGTTCGCTCTTCGCGGCCCAGGTCGCGTAGGTCAGCGTGAACACGAGCGAAGCGATCAGCGCGAGCAGCATGCGCAGCGTCGTTCGCGCCGCGTACGCCGGCAAATGATCCGGGTTCAGCGACATCGGCGACACCGCGAGCTGCGACAGCGGCACGAACATGCCTCGCGCTGCATTGCCGAGGAACGCGATCAGCCCGAGCACGACCGCGAACGCGGCGAGGTCCCAGCGCGAGGCGAGCTCGCGCAGGAACCCGAACGCCGCGAACCGGCCGCCGAGCGGCGCTTCGTCGTCTGGGATGGAGTCGCTCATCGGCACGTCGACTCGTGATGACCGTTTGCGTTCGCCATTTTCGCAAGACAAGCGGCGAACAAGCTAGTAATCTTTGCGGCTCCAGCCGTCCGCGGACCCGCGGCGGCGCAGAAGCCGACGACCTCGACGATGACCGAAGGACTCGCGACCCAACCCACGACGGCCGCGCCCGCGGATGCGACGCGGTTCAGGATCCTCGGCGCGATCAGCTTCTCGCATTTCCTGAACGACATGATCCAGTCGCTGATCGTCGCGATCTATCCGCTGCTCAAGGGCTCATTCCACCTGAGCTTCGTGCAGATCGGGCTGATCACGTTCACCTACCAGCTGTGCGCGTCGATGTTGCAGCCGCTGGTCGGCGCCTACACGGACCGCCATCCGCAGGCGCATTCGCTGAGCTTCGGGATGAGCCTCACGCTGATCGGGATGATCACGCTCGCGTTCGCACCGAACTACCTCACGGTGCTGCTCGCCGCCGCGCTGATCGGTTGCGGCTCCGCGATATTCCATCCGGAGTCCTCGCGCATCGCGCGACTCGCCTCCGGCGGGCGGCACGGCCTCGCGCAATCGATCTTCCAGGTCGGCGGCAACACCGGGAGCGCGACCGGCCCGCTGCTCGCGGCCTGGATCATCCTGCCGCACGGCCGCTCGAGCGTCGCGTGGTTCGCGGCCGCGGCGCTGCTCGCGGTCCTGGTGCTGTGGAACGTCGGCGCCTGGTACCATCGAGCGCACCTCGCCGCGCCGGTCCGCGACGCGCGGCGGCGGCCGGCGGCAAGCCCGGTGCCGCGCGCGACGGTCGTGCGCACGCTCGCGATCCTGATGGTGCTGCTGTTCTCGAAATACTTCTACCTCGCGAGCATCGGCAGCTATTACGTGTTCTACCTGATGGCGAAGTTCCGGCTGTCGATGGCCCACGCGCAGATCTGCCTGTTCGTGTTCCTGTTCGCGGTCGCGCTCGGCACGATGTTCGGCGGTCCGATCGGCGACCGGATCGGGCGCAAACGGGTGATCTGGGCGTCGATCCTCGGGATCGCACCGTTCACGCTCGTGCTCCCGTACGTCGGTCTCGGCTGGACGATCGCGTTGAGCTTCCTGGTCGGCCTGATCCTCGCGTCCGCGTTCTCGGCGATCCTCGTTTATGCGCAGGAGTTGCTGCCCGGCAAGGTCGGCACGGTCTCGGGCTTGTTCTTCGGGCTCGCGTTCGGCTTCGGCGGGATCGGCGCCGCCGTACTCGGCGCGCTCGCGGATTGGCGCGGGATCGAGTTCGTCTATCGGGTCTGCGCGTTCCTGCCGCTACTCGGCGCGACCGCGGCTTTCCTGCCCGACATCGAGCGCGGCCGACGGGTCTAGCGCGGCGAGGATCCCGGCGAGCAGCCGGTTCGGGTTCGGGGGGCAGCCCGGTACGGCGACGTCGACCGGGATCACGTTCGCGACCGCACCGAGGCTCGGCCCGCCGCAGCCGAAGATCCCGCCGTCGCAGCCGCAGTCCCCGACCGCAACGACGAGCTTCGGGTCCGGCGTCGCCTCGTAGACGCGCAGCAGCGGCTCGCGCATCGCGACCGTCACGGGCCCGCTGACGAGCAGCAGGTCCGCGTGGCGGGGACTCGCGACGAAATGCACGCCGAGCCCTTCGATGTTGTAGATCGGGTTCGTGAGCGCGTTCACCTCGAGTTCGCAGCCGTTGCACGATCCGGCGTCGACCATGCGCACCGCGAGCGCGCGCCCCAGGATCCCGAGGATGCGCCCTTCGAGCGCGGCGCGGATGCGCAGGGCGTCGTCCGGTGCCGGCACGGGTTCGCTCACGATCCCGGTCCGTCGGATCTGGCGTAGCGTCTTCAGCATCCGGGCCCTCCTCCGCGGCGCGCCTACAGGTCGTGGCCGCTGTAGGACAGGTTGAACGACTTGTTGATCAACGGGAAATCCGGAACGATGTTGTCGATTACCGCATGCTCGAGCGCCGGCCAGTTCTGCCAGGACGGATCGTGCGGGTGGCAGCGGCGAATGCGCCCTCCCGCCGCGGTGGCGAGCGCGACCAGGACCGGGCCCCGCCAGCCCTCGACCGCACCGATCCCGAATCCGTCCGACGACGGCGGCAGGATCGCCACGCGCGAGTCGCCGCTCGGCAATCCGGCGAGGATCCGTCGCACGAGCCGGCAGGATTCCTGCAACTCGTCGAAGCGCACCGCAACCCGCGCGGCCACGTCCCCGGAGAGCGCCCCGCAGATCGCCGGCCGCAGCTCCTCGTAGGGCGGGTACCGAAGATCGATGCGCAGGTCATGGGCCTGCCCGCTCGCACGCCCGGCGAGACCGGCGAGTCCGAGGCGCGCGGCGAGCTCCGGCGCGATCGCACCGGTGCCGGCGAACCGGTCGCGCACACCCGCATGTTCATCGTAGATCCCGCGCAGCACCCCGCTCTCGGCCACGACGTCCGCGAGGCATCGATCGAGCGCGGTCGCCGCGGCCCCCGGCAACTCATGCGCGACCCCGCCCGGCACCACCCAGTCCATCGGGTAGCGCTGTCCGAGGGTCGATTCGGTCGCGCGGAGCACCCGCTCCTTGAGCCGCGAGAACTGCGCGAGCCCGAATGCGAAGCCGGCGTCGTTGCCGAGGGCGCCGAGATCGCCGAGGTGATTGGCGATGCGTTCGAGCTCGAGCGCGAGCGCGCGCAACCACTGCGCGCGGCGCGGAATCGCGACGCGCCATTGCGCTTCCAGCGCGATGCAGTAAGCCCAGGAGAACGCGACCGCCGAGTCGCCCGAGACCCGTGCCGCGAGCCGGCACCCGTCGAGCGCGCCGAAATCCGCAAACCGGCGCTCGATGCCCTTGTGCGTGTAGCCGAGACGCGCTTCGAGCCGCAGCACCTTCTCCCCGACGACCGAGAAGCGGAAGTGGCCCGGCTCGATGATCCCCGCGTGCACCGGTCCGACCGGGATCTCGTGCACGCCGTCGCCCTCGACGCGGACGAATTCGTAGGCCTGCGCCGCCGGGTGCCGGAGCCAGGGACGGTCGTCCGGGTCGCTCGATCGCAGCCCGTGCAGATCGCGGATCGCGCGCTGCAGGCGTCCCGCGAACGGGTAGAGGTCCTGCAGCCCGGGATAGGAATCGTCCGGAGCCTCCGGCACGTCGCGCCGCAACTCGCCGACCCACAGACCGGCCGCCGTCTGGTATGCGGCGAACACCGCCGGATGACCTGCGGTCGCGTCCTGGCCCCACAGCGCGAGTAATCGTCCACCCGAGGCCGCGACGTCCTCCGCGAGACGCCGCCACTCCGGCGCACCGACGCGCAGTCGCCGGATCGCGGGATCGTCCGCGAACGGCACGGAGACCGCGAGCCAGTCCTTCAGTCCCATCTCACCCGCCTCCCCCGATCAGCCGGGCGGCCGCACCGTACCAGGTCGCGAGGAACGGCGGAATGTACAGGCCCAGCATCAGCACCAGACCCAGATGCACGAACACCGGCAGCAGCGCCGGCGAATGCGGCAGCCGTCGCAGCGTCGTGTCGCCGAATACCATCGACTGGACGCGCGAGAAGATCGCGGCGAACGCGACCGCGAAACTCAGCAGCAGGATCGGCGTCGCCCAGGGATGATCGCGCATCGCGGTCGTCAGGATCAGGAACTCGCTCGCGAACACGCCGAATGGCGGCACGCCGAGGATCGCGAGTGCGCCGATCATCAGTCCCCAGCCGACCGTCGGGCTCACGGTGGCGAGGCC
Organism: Gammaproteobacteria bacterium; assembly: GCA_028870355.1. GTDB lineage: Bacteria > Pseudomonadota > Gammaproteobacteria > Steroidobacterales > Steroidobacteraceae > Bog-1198. The sequence goes on from JAGWPU010000090.1 coordinate 4,639, forward strand.
CCGGATGCGATCGATCGACTGCGATCCGGATTTCTGCGCCGCATGCCCGGCCGCGAAGAAGATCGCGGATTTCGTCAGCGAGTGCACGGTCATGTGCAGCAGTGCCGCGAAGTTGGCGATCGGCCCGCCCATCCCGAACGCGAACGCAACGAGCCCCATGTGCTCGATCGAGGAGAACGCGAACAGCCGCTTGATGTCCCGCTGCCGCCAGAGCGAAAACGACGCCACCGCGACGGACACCAGTCCGAATCCGATCAGCATCCGGCCCGGCCAGGCCGAGTGCAGCGAGCCTTCGACGAGCACCTTGCAGCGCACGACCGCGTAGATCGCGACGTTGAGCAGCAGGCCCGAGAGCACCGCCGAGATCGGGGTCGGACCCTCCGCGTGCGCGTCGGGCAACCAGTTGTGCAGCGGCACCAGACCGGTCTTCGTGCCGTAGCCGACCAGCAGGAACACGAACGCGATGCTGAGCACCCGCGGCTCGAGTTGCCCCTTGACGGCGTCGAGATGGGTCCACAGCAGCGCCCCGACGCCCTGCGCACCAAGCACCCGCTCCGCGGCGATGTACAGCAGGATCGTGCCGAACAACGCCTGCGCGATGCCGACGCCGCACAGGATGAAGTACTTCCAGCCCGCCTCGAGCGCTGCCGGCGTCCGGTACAGCGCGACCAGCAGCACCGTCGACAGGGTCGCCGCCTCCATCGCGACCCACATCAACCCCAGGTTGTTCGTCGTGAGCGCGAGCAGCATCGTGCCGATGAACAGCTGGTACATCGCGTGATACAGGCGCAGTCCCCCGGGCGTCACGCGGCGGTCCGCGGCCTCGATGCGCATGTAGGGCCGCGAGAACAGCGACGTCGTCAGACCGACGAACGCGGTCAGGGCCACGAGGAATGCGTTGAACGGATCGATGAAGAACTGGTCATTCGCGAAGGTCGCCTCGCCGTGCGTCGCGACCTGCCACGCGAGCGCGCACGCCGCCGCGAACGTCCCCAGACTGAACGCCGCGTTCACCTCGGGCGCGCGTCGTCCGGCGCCGCTCCACGCGAGCACGATCGCGCCCGCGAGCGGGGTCACGAGCAGCGCCAGGAGATCCATTCAGCGTCCTCCTTGATGGGATTCGAGCCGATCGAGGTCGAGGCTGTCGAACTGCTCCCGGATCTGGAAGAAGAACACGCCGAGCACCAGCATCGCGACCAGCACGTCGAGCGCGACGCCGAGCTCGACGACCATCGGCATCCCGTAGGTCGCGCTCATCGCACCGAAGAACAGCCCGTTCTCCATCGACAGGAAGCCGACGACCTGCGACATCGCCTTGCGGCGCGTGATCATCGTGAGGAAGGCAAGCAGGATCACCGCGACCGCGATACCGATCGCACTGCGCGTCGCCGTGCTCGCGAGCGCCGAGATCGGCTGCGCGAGTCCGAACGAGAACACGACGATCAGCACGCCGACGAGCATCGTTCCCGGGATGTTCAGCAGCGGATCCGTGTCCCAGTAGACGCCGAGCCGCCGGATCATCCGCCGCAGCAGCCATGGCAGCGCGAGGACCTTGACCCCGAACGTGAGCGCGGCCGACAGGAGCAGGTTCTCCTCGCCGGTGCGCCAGGCGAGGAGCAGCGTCGCCGCGCAGAGCACGCCGCCCTGCAGCGCGAACAGCTCGACCAGCGTGGCGACGCGCCGCTGCGCGAGCATCGCGAACGACAACAGCAGCAGCAACGCCGCGAGCGTATCGAGCAACTGCATCACGAACGGCGTCTGGCCCATGGATTCAGGCTCCGAGCAGGAGGTGCACGAGCATCCCGAGCACCGCGAAGAGGAACGCCGTCGCGAGGAACTCGGGCGCGCGGAACACCCGCAGCTTCGCCGACGCGGTCTCGATCAGCGCGAGCGCGGCGCCGGCGACGAGCAGCTTCACGGCGAGCGCGGGGATCGCCGCCGCGAGCGCGAACGGCCCAGCGGCACCGGTCGCCGAACCCCAGGGCACGAACAGCGCGAAGCCGATGCAGGCATAGTTCATCAGCTTCAGCGCGGAGGCGAACTCCATCAGCGCGAGGTGCCGTGCGGAATATTCGAGCAGCATCGCCTCGTGGATCATCGTCAGCTCGAGATGGGTTGCCGGATTGTCGATCGGCAGCCGGCCGTTCTCCGCGAGCAGCACCATCGTGAACGCGACACCGGTGAACGCGAGACTCGGCGACAGCACGAGCGGGCCGGTCGCGAGGCGCTCCGAGATCGAGGGCAGCGCGGTCGTCGACGAGATCAGCGCGGCGACGAAGATCACCATCAGCAAGGCCGGCTCGGCGAGGAATCCGACCATCATCTCCCGGCGGGCGCCGAGCGTTCCGAACGGCGTGCCGACGTCCATCGCCGCAAGCGCGAGGAACATGCGGGCGGTCGCGAACAGGCCGACCAGCGCGATCGCGTCGGCCGCCGGGCTGAACGGCAGGCGCGTGCCCATCGACGGAATCACCGCGGCCGCGGTCAGCATCGTCGCGAAGACGACGTACGGCGCAACCCGAAAGAGCGGCGACGCGTTGGTCGCGATCACCGCATCCTTGTGGAAGAGCTTGCGGATCCCCCGGTAGACCTGCCACAGCGGTGGCGCACGCCGGTTCTGCAGCCAGGCACGGCACTGGTTGACCCAACCCTGGAACAGCGGCGCGACCGCGAGCGCCGCGACCACTTCGAGGACCTGCGTCAGCCAGTCGATCGGTCTCATATCACGAGCGCGAGCAGCAGGCACAGCGTCGCGAGCGCATACAGCAGGTACGTCGAGATCCGGCCACGCTGGAACACCGCACACGCCGCGGCGCCCCGATCGACCCAGCCGGCGAGCGGCTCGTAGAGCGCACGCCAGATCCGGTCCCCGATCTCGACCGAATAGCGCGGCGCCGTGTCGAACGGCGTCGGCAGGTGGCGGCGCATCGCGAACCAGGGGGTGAAGAAGTGGCGGATCGGCTGGCCGAAGCCCTCGGCGGTATCCTGCGTCCGCCCGGTCAGGGGCCCGGCGCCGCACGCCCATGGCGGGGCGCGCCGCACCGGGCGCCGATAAGCCAGGCGGACCACCAGCACGGTGAGCAGGACCCCCGCGATCACGGTTCCGGCGAAGATCGGCGGCGCATAGGAGATCGACTGCGGCCCGAGGGGCGCGAGCATCCACCACGGCCCACCGCGCGCGGGCAAGGCGCCGACACCGAGGCTGCTCGCGACCGCGCCGAGCGCCGGCACGATCGTCGCGGGCAACAGGCCGAGCGCGACGCAGCCGAGCGCGAGCCACGCCAGCCCCGCCCGCTCCGTCCGTCCCGCGTCGTGCGCACGAGCGAGCGACGGTTCCCGCGGCTGACCGAGGAACACGACGCCGTAGAACTTCACCATCACGTAGCCCGCCAGCGCGCCGACCAGCGCAACCATGCCCGCGCCGAGCGGCAGCAGCATGTCGACGAAGGGGTATGGCACCTCGTTCGCGTGCAGGAACGCCTGTAGCAGCAGCCATTCGGAGACGAAGCCGTTCAGCGGCGGCAGCCCCGCGATCGCGAGCGCGCCGACCAGGGTGAGCCAGGCGACCCACGGCATCCGATGGATCAGGCCACCGAGCCGGCCGAGATTGCGTTCGCCGGTCGAGTGGAGCACCGAGCCGGTCCCGAGGAACAGCAGGCTCTTCATGAACGCGTGGTTCAATGCGTGATAGAGGACCGCGATCAACGCGAGCGCCGCGACCGTCGGCATCGCCGCACCACGGAACACCATCGCGAGGCCGAGGCCGGTGAACAGGATGCCCACGTTCTCGATCGAGGAGTACGCGAGCAGTCGCTTCATGTCGGTCTGCGCCGCGGCGAACACGATGCCGTACAGCGCGCTGAACAGCCCCAGCCCGACCGGCACGAGTCCCCACCAGCCCGGGAGCCCGTGCAACAGGTCGAACGCGACCCGGAGCATCCCGTAGATCGCGATCTTCAGCATCACGCCGCTCATCAGCGCCGACACCGGCGAGGGCGCGGCCGGATGCGCCTCGGGCAGCCAGACGTGCAGCGGCACGAGTCCCGCCTTCGTCCCGAACCCCGCGAGCGCGAGCAGGAACGCCGCTGCGGCCCAGCCTGCGGAGAGGTGCGCCGCGCGCATCGCGTCGAAGGTGAATCGCCAGCTCCCCCCCTGCAGCACGCCGAAGCACAGCAGGATCGCGAGCGCGCCAAGGTGCGCGATCAACAGGTACAGGAAGCCGGCGCGACGGATCTCGCCGATCCGGTGCTGCGAGGTGACCAGGAAGTACGACGACAAGGCCATCGTCTCCCACGCGACCATGAACGAGTACGCATCGTCGGCGAGCAGCACGAATCCCATGCTCGCGAGGAACAGGTGGTACTCGAAGCACAGCAGACCGGGCGGCGTGCCCTGGCCGACGCGGAAGTACCCGGCGCCGAACAACGAGATCCCGGCGCTCGCGGCACCGAGCAGCACGAGGAACGTCGCCGACAGGGCATCGAGCCGCAGGTGCATCGGCAGCGCCGGCAGGCCGATCGGCAGTTCCAGCCGCTCGGGCAGCTGGGAAAGGTGCGTCGCGGCGATCGCAGCGATCGCAGCGATCGCAACGCCGCAGACGGCGCCGAGCGGAAAGAGCGTCCGGCCGGCGATTTTCAGGCTCGCGGGCCGGACCAGCCCGACCGCGCCGATCGCAACCCACGCGCACAGGAGTGCGAGGATCTGATCGAGCGGGGCTCCCAAGGCGACGGTCACGGCGTTGTCCGGGGGATCGGAATGGAGAACGACAATATGCGTTGGAGTCGCATTCTATTATAATCCAATACCAACGTGACTCAGGAAATTCGCACCGCCCGATTGACCGTGCTGATCGATCCGCGTAAGAAGGCGGTGTTCGAGCGCCTCTGCGCGGAGGAGGACGCGGTACCCTCCCAGGTCGTGCGCCGGCTGTTGCGCCGCTACATCGAGGAGCGTCTCGGCAAGCCTTGGTCGCCCGAGGACGTGTCGATGCCGAAGCGCAAAGCGCCGGCGCGAGCCGGCTCGAAGTCCCGTCAGATTCGACCCCGTTGAAGAGGAAACGCAGGATGCTCCCGAAGAACGCGCGGTATTCGAATACGATGATCGCGATCCACTGGTTCACCGCGGTGCTGGTGGTGGTCGCCTACCTGGTCAGCGAGGGCGGCCGGCACGTGCGCGCCAACCCGCCGGTGCTGCATTTTGCCTGTGGGTTCGCCGTGCTCGTGCTGGTGTTCGCGCGTCTGATCGCGCGGGCCGCCGGCGGCGCTCCACCCCCGGTCGCATCGGTCGGGCCGGCGCTCGCGCGGGCCGCGAAACTCGGTCACGCCGCTCTGTACCTGCTGCTGATCGCGGTTCCGCTGACCGGTTGGTACGCCGTCTCGCGGCTCGGCGTGCCGATCGACCTGTGGGGACTGCGAATTCCGGCAATCGCAGCGGCCGTCCACGGGCGGATTGGGCCGATCGGCGAGATCCACCAGATCGGCGGCAACGCGATCCTGATCCTCGCCGGCCTGCATGCGGCGGTGGGGGTGTGGCACCAGTTCGCACGCCGCGATCACACGCTCGAACGGATGAGCCCCTTCTGAAATGACAGGACCGGGCGCCCCTTTCGGGGGCGCCCGGTCCTGTCGGACGGTTCACCGCACCGGACTCGCCGGCGCGCCGGGGCCGGGTGCGCCTAGTGGAAGTGCACCACCATCCGGCTCACGCTCATCGTACCGGTCGACGCATCGAAGCCACCCTCTGCACTGACGCTCGACACGGTCGCGGTGCCGTTCAAGGCCTGGGTGAGCGCGGTCACGAAGTCGTTGAACGTCGAATAGGAGGTTTCCTGCTCCGCGTCGGCGTTCTCGGTCACGATCAGGTACACCGGATTCGTCGCACCGAGATCGGGCGCCAGAGTGATCCCCGAGGCGAGTGACGAGACCGCAACCTTCTCCGGCCCGATCGACAGCTCGAACTCGTCGGCCGCGGCGAGCAGGCTCGGCGCGATCGACAGCTGCGCGTTCGTGAGCGTCGCGAACGGCGCGGCCTGGCCGGGATCCGGCCACTCGAGGTGCAACTGCGCCGCCGTGTTCGCGAAATCGACGATCGTCACCGCATTGAAATCCGGCGGCGCGGTGCCGAACGACGTGACCGTACCGACGAATCCGACCGGTGCGCCGGCGGACAGGCCGCCGGTCGACAGCGCCTGCGGGATCGCGACCGTATACGCGCTCGCCACCGCATCCTGGGCGCTGGTCGCACCCGTGCCGGCGAAGTTGAAGGTCGCCGGATCCTGACCGTCGATCGCCTGCAGTGCGACGGTCGCGACCCCGTTGCTGACCGCGCCGGACAGGGTTCCGATGATCCGGGTCGGCAGCAAGACCGCGGTTCCGGACGTGGCGTCGAGCGCCGTATTGCCGGACCCGTCGGTCGACAGCGTGCCGGTGAGTTCGATGCGCTGCCCGACCGAGATGTCCTGGGTCGATAGCGCGCCGTTCCCGCCGAGCGCCGACACGCTGGTTCCGCTGCCGATCGTCGCGGTCAGCTGCCGCACGTAGTGCACGTCCTCGCCGTCCTGCGAGGACGGGGACAGCGTGTCGCCGTTCGCGATCGTGAGCGTATCGCCGGTGCGCGACAGCACCGACCCCTGGACGCCATCCCCGCCGGAGCCGACCACGCTCGTCCCGGCGAGCACGTTGGTCGCGGTGAAGGTCATCGTGGTCTGGTCGAGCGTGCCGAACGCCGCGGTCATCGTGCCGGCCGGCACGGTCGCGAGCTGCGCGAGACCCGCCGCACCGACGACGTTCACGCCGTTGATCGTGAAGGTCGTGGACGCGGTGGTCGTGACCGTGGCCTGACCGCTGTCCGTGCTGTTGTCGTCCTCGAACGGATGGACGTTGACCAGATAGGTGCCGGCGCCCGCATTCACGCTCACGAGTCCACCGCGAACCCGGATCTGCTTGCTCGGATCGGGTATGAGGCTACCGCTGAGCACCGGATTCACCGTAACGGTCGTCGGGCTCGTCGGCGACGGCGTGATCGCGTTGGACGCCGACAGATTGAAGTCGAGCGCGAGGTTCGCGACCGTACCGTGAGTGACCACGAGCGGCTGATTCGACGGCAACGACAGGTTCAGGGTCATCGTCGAATTCGGCGCGACCAGCGGCTGCGATGTCTGTCCGTCGATGATCTGGGTCGGCGCGATCGTCACGCCGCCGTTGCCGTTGTCGACGACGATCGTCGCGCCGGAATAGTCCAGCGTCATCGATGCCGAGACGTAGCTGCCCTCCGGGATCTGCGCCGCGCTGACGATCTCCGAGAGGTTCACGAGCTGCGCGAAATCGACCGTCGTCTTCACCGGCAGCGTCTGCACGACCGTCCCGTCGGAGCGCTGCAGGGTCAGCGAGTCGACGGTCACCAGGTAGCTCAGGAAGTCGCCCGGCGCGTCGGTCAAGGACACCAGCGCGCCGCCACAGTTGCTCGTGCACGCGGTCGGACTGGCGACGCCGCCGCTGCCGCCGGACACCGCGCCGCTGACGCCGCCGCCGCCGCA
>JAGWPU010000091.1 GCA_028870355.1 Gammaproteobacteria bacterium
ACGATCGTGTAGTCGGCCTTGAGCTGGGTGACGGTCTCTTCCAGCTTGGCGCTGGAGACCGGGTCGAGGGCCGAAGTGGGCTCGTCCAGCAGCAGGATCTCGGGCTTCACCGCGATGCCGCGCGCCACGCACAGCCGCTGCTGCTGGCCGCCGGACAGGCTCTGCCCGTTGGCATTGAGCTTGTCCTTGACCTCGTCCCACAGCGCCGCCTGCCGCAGGCACCCCTCGACCCGCGCGTCGAGCTCGGTGCGCGAGAGCTTCTCGTAGAGCCGGATCCCGAACGCGATGTTGTCGTAGATCGACATCGGGAACGGGGTCGGCTTCTGGAACACCATCCCGATCTTCGAGCGGATCCGCGCGACGTTGGTCTTCGAGTGCAGGATGTTCTCCCCGTCGAGCAGCACTTCGCCCTCGGCGCGCTGGTCGTGATAGAGCTCGAACATCCGGTTGAAGGTGCGCAGCAGCGTCGACTTGCCGCAGCCCGACGGGCCGATGAACGCGGTCACGCGCCGCTCCGGGACCTCGAGCGAGATGTCCTTCAGCGCGCGGGTCTTGCCGTAGTAGAAGTTCAGGTTCCGCACCGCGATCTTCGCGACGAAGGGTTCCGGCGGGTCGGCCGCGATCGCAGCGCCGCTCCTCTTGGTCGGCGAATCGGCGGGGGTCGCGCTGCCCGGTACGGGCGGCATCGCATCGGCTGGCATCATGATCGTTTGACGGTACCCTTCAGGATCAGGCGCGAACACACGTTGAGCACCAGGATGAACGTGATCGCGATGAACGCGGCAGCCCAGGCCATCTGCTGCCAATTATCATACGGGCTCATCGCGAACTGGAAGATCACGACCGGGAGGTTCGCGATCGGGTGCCTCAGGTCGGTGCTGTAGAACTGGTTGTTCAGTGCGGTGAACAGCAGCGGCGCGGTCTCGCCGCTGATCCGCGCGAGCGCGATCAGGATCCCGGTCAGGATCCCGGCGCGCGCCGCCTTCCAGGTGATCCGGGTCACGACCTGCCACATCGGCGCGCCAAGCGCGATCGCGGCCTCGCGCATCTCGCCGGCGACGAGCCGCAGCATCTCGTCGGTCGTGCGCACGATGATCGGGATCATCAGGATCGCGAGCGCGACGCCGCCGGAGATCGCGGAGAAGTGCTCCATCGGGGCGACCATGATCGCATAGGTGAACAGGCCGATCTCGATCGACGGCGCGCTCAGCATGATGTCGTTCACGAAGCGCACCAGCGCCGCCGGGCGGCTGCGCCCGCCGTACTCGGCGAGCCAGGTCCCGGCCATCAGCCCGACCGGCACGCCGATCACGAGCGCGATCACCATCAGGATCAGGCTCCCGACGAACGCGTTGCGCAGCCCGTAGCCGTCGCTGCCCGGGGCGGGCGTGTCCTTCACGAACAGGTCCCAGTGCATCGCGTGCAGCCCGAGCCGCAGCGTCGTCCACAGGATCCACGCGAGGAAGAACAGGCCGATCGCGGTCGCGACGAACATCAACGTCGAGGCGAGCGCGTTCACCGCCCGCCGTCGCGCGTACAGCGGGATCACGACGGCGCCCTCGCGCCGCGGCCGACGGTGCCGAGCAGCAGCACCGCGAGCGCCTGCACGATCAGCGTGATCCCGATCAGCACGAGACCGAGGTAGATCAGCGAGGACACGTAGAGCTTCGTCGTCGCCTCGGTGAACTCGTTCGCGATCACCGAGGGAATCGACGCCCCGGGCATCAGCAGGCTCGCCGACAGGTTGTCGCTGTTGCCGATCACGAAGGTGACCGCCATCGTCTCGCCGAGCGCGCGGCCGAGACCGAGGAAGATCCCGCCGGTGACCGCGGTGCGGGTGTAGGGGAGCAGGATCTTGCGCGCGACCTCCCAGGTCGTCGCGCCCATCGCGTACGCCGATTCCTTCAGCCGCGTCGGCGTCGCGACGAACACGTCGCGCATGATCGCGGTGATGTACGGCAGGATCATGATCGCGAGCACGATCCCGGCCGCGAGCATCCCGATGCCCATCGGCGGGCCCTGGAACAGCACGCCGATCCCGGGGATCGCGCCGAGATGATCGTTGATCCACGGCTCGACGTTCGCGAACGCCGGCGCGAACACCAGCAGCCCCCACAGGCCGTACACGATGCTCGGCACCGAGGCAAGCATCTCGATCGCGGAGGACACCGGCTGGCGCATCCAGCTCGGCGCGAGCTCGGAGATGAACACCGCGATCCCGAAGCTCAGCGGCACCGCGAGCACCATCGCGATCGCCGAGCTCACGAGCGTGCCCACGATGAACGGGAACGCGCCGAACTGCTCGGAGACCGGATCCCAGGTGCGGCCCGTCAGGAACCCGATCACGCCGAAGGCCTTGATCGCCGGCCAGCTGTCGACCGCGATCGCGATCACGACCGCGATCAGCGCCGCGCCGACCAGGATCGCCATCGCGAGCGCGACGTGGTGGAAAAGAAAATCCGCCGACAGGACTCGCGTCCTGCCGGCGGACCGTTCGTCCCCGGCCGCTGGCGTCAGATTCGGGTCAGCCGCAGCCGGGGTTCGCTCCATCGCGACATTCTCGCCCAGGAGCAACAGATCATCAAATCCCGAGGTTCTTCTTCCAGTACGCCTTGATCGCGCTCACGGTGCTCGGCGGCAACGGGCCGAACGCGATCGAGCGGGCGACGGACTGGCCGTGCTCGAAGCCCCAGTCGAAGAAGCGGATCACCGCCGCATTGGACGCGCGCGGCGCGTTCTTGCGAAGGATCTGCCAGGTGCAGCCCGAGATCGGCCAGGACGCGGCGCCCGGCTGGTCCGTGAGGATCACGTAGAAGTCCTTCGCCTTGGTGAAGTCGACGTTCGCGGCCGCGGCCTGGAAGCCCTGCAGGCTCGGGCTCAGCACCTTGCCGGCGCTGTTGATCATCCGGGCATAGGCCATGTGGTTCTCGAGGATGTACGCGTACTCGACGTAGCCGATCGCACCCTTGATGCGCTGCACATACGACGCGACGCCCGCATTCCCCTTGCCGCCGACGCCGACCGGCCACGCGATCGAGGTGTCCGCGCCGATCTTCGCCTTCCACACCGGGCTCACCTTCGACAGGTAGTTCGCGAACGTGAAGGTCGTGCCCGAGCCGTCCGAGCGGTGCACCACGGTGATGTCCATGTCCGGCAGCTTGACGCCCGGGTTCAGCCGCGCGATCTCGGCGTCGTTCCACTTCTTGACCTTGCCCATGAAGATGTCGGCGATCAGCGGCCCATTCACGATGAGCTCGCCCGGACGCAGACCGGGCACGTTGTACACGATGTCCTCGCCCGCGATCGCGGTCGGGAACTGGATCAACCCATGCTTCGCGAGATCCGCGGGCAGCAGGGGCTTGTCGCTCGCGCCGAACGCGACCGTACCGGCCTGGATCTGCGCGATCCCGCCGCCCGACCCGATCGCCTGGTAGTTCACCTGGACGCCGGTCTGCTTCGCATAGATCGTCGACCACTTGGCGACGAGCGGATACACCCAGGTGCTCCCCGCACCGGTGATCGACTGCGCGGCTTGAGCGCTCATCCCCATCGTCGCGGCGACGGCCACGGCCGCCAATCGCTTTGTCATCGTAACCACGGTATCTCCTCGCTGTTCGTTGCGGGTGTTCGGAACGGTCCGGGCGGTATTAAAGGACCCGATTGTGACAAGGTGATGACAGTCGCCCGCGGCGGCGGCGCGTATGCTAGCGACCCATGGAACTCCTCCGGTCGGCGCTGTGCGGATCCTTCGTCGGCTTCAGCCTCGGGCTGATCGGCGGCGGCGGCTCGATCCTCGCGGTGCCGCTGCTGATCTACGTGGTCGGCGTGCGCGATCCGCACGTCGCGATCGGCACCAGCGCGCTCGCGGTCGGCGCGAACGCGCTCGGCAACTTCCTCGGCCACTGGCGGCGCGGCAACGTGTACTGGCGCCAGGCGGCGCTGTTCGCCTCGATCGGGGTGCTCGGCGCGCTGCTCGGCTCAACGCTCGGCAAGCTCGTCGACGGGCGCCGCCTCCTGCTGCTGTTCGCGCTCGTGATGGTCGCGGTCGGGATCGCGATGCTGCGTCCGCGCTCGCGACGCGGCGACGGCGCCGCGCGCTTCGACCGGAGCGCCGCCGCGCGGCTCGCCGGCCTCGGTGCGCTGACCGGCACGGCCTCGGGCTTCTTCGGGATCGGCGGCGGCTTCCTGATCGTGCCGGCGCTGATGTTCGGCGGGGACTTGCCGATCCTCGGCGCGATCGGCTCGTCGCTCCTGTCGGTCGGCGCGTTCGGGCTCGCGACCGCGGCGAACTACGCGTGGTCCGGGATGATCGCGTGGCCGGCCGCGGCGACCTTCATCGGCGGCGGCCTGGTCGGCGGGTTCGCGGGCATCGCCGCGGCGACCCGGCTCGGCACGCGCCGCGACCTGCTCGCACGGCTCTTCGCCGTGGTGCTGTTCGCGGTCGCCGGCTACATGATCGTGCGCACCGCGGGCTCGCGCTAGGCGCGGGCTCGCGCTGACCGCGGGGTCGCGCTAGGCGAGCAGCCGCTCGAGCGTGCGCTGGTACAGCGCGTGCAGCCGGTCGACGTCGGCGACGCGCACGCATTCGTCGACCTTGTGGATCGTCGCGTTCAGCACGCCGAGCTCGATCACCTGCGCCCCGAGCGGCGCGATGAAGCGCCCGTCCGAGGTCCCGCCGCCGGTCGTCAGGCGCGGCCGGATCCCGAGCTCGTCGTGGATCGCGCCCGACGCGGCATCCGACAGCACGCCGGGCGGCGTCAGGAACGGCAATCCCGACACGAACCAGTCGAGCGAATAGCGCAGCCCGTGGCGGTGCAGGATCTCCTCGACCACGGCCTCGAGCGTCTCGACCGTCTGCTCGGTCGAGAAGCGCAGATTGAACCGGGCTTTGAGCTCCCCCGGGATCACGTTCGGCGCGCCGGTCCCCGCGGTCACGTTCGACACCTGGAACGTGGTCGGTTGGAAATGCGCATTGCCCTCGTCCCAGCGGCGGGCGACGAGCTCCGCGAGCGCCGGCGCGAACCGGTGCACCGGGTTCTCCGCCCGCTCGGGGTACGCGACGTGTCCCTGGACGCCGTGCACGGTCAGACGGCCGCTCAGGCTCCCCCGGCGGCCGATCTTGATCACGTCGCCGAGCGTCGCCTCGCTCGAGGGCTCGCCGACGAGGCACCAGTCGATCCGCTGGCCGCGCGCGGCGAGCCACTCGGCGACGCGGCGGGTGCCGTCGACCGACGGGCCCTCCTCGTCGCTCGTGATCAGGAACGCGATCGTGCCGCGGTGCCCGGGATGGGCGTGCACGAACGCCTCGCACGCGGTCACCATCGCCGCGAGCCCGCTCTTCATGTCGGCCGCGCCGCGGCCGTACAGCACCCCGTCCTCGACGATCGGACGAAACGGATCGCGACGCCAGCTCTCGAGCGGGCCCGGGGGCACGACGTCGGTATGCCCGGCGAAGCAGAAGACCGGCGGCTCCCGGCCCCGGGTCGCCCAGAAGTTCTCGACCGGGCCGAACGGCAGACGCTCGACCGCGAAGCCGATCGCCTCCAGCCGCTCGATCATCAGCGCCTGGCAGCCGCGGTCCTCGGGGCTCACCGAGGCCCGCTCGATCAGCGCCTCGGTGAGAACGAGCGTCGGCGAGCGCGGGTCGCGCGCGGTCACGCGCGCCCGGCCGGCAGTCGGCGCAGGTTCGCCCACAGGCCGAACGCGCCGAGCACGACCGCAGCGATCAGCACCCACGCGGGCATCGCGAGCCCGAGGAAGCGCCAGTCGATCTTCGCGCACTCGCCGGAGCCCGACAGCACCTTCACGAGCACGTCCTTCAGCGGCAGCACCTTCAGCATGAAGTGGAGCGAGGCGCCGCAGGTCGGGACCGCATCGGGCGGGAGGCTCTGGATGTACAGCTGCCGCGTCGCGACACCGATCGTCGCCGCGGAACTCACCGCGATCAGCGCCGCGTAGACGCGCCGTCCCCAGCGCGTCGGCCCGTGCGCCGCGGCGAGCAGGAACACGACGCCGGTCGCGAACACGCCGACGCGCTGGAAGATGCACAGCGGGCAGGGATCGAGGTGCAGCACGAACTGGGCGTAGTACGCATAGCCGAGGAGCGCCGCACAGGCGAGGAAGCCGAGGAAATTCGCCAGGCGGCTGCTCACGGGCGCACCCCCGGGACCGTATCGATGTGCCGCTCGACCTCCTCCAGCGAGGTATGGCGGATGTCCTTGCCGTGCACCATGTAGATCACGTACTCCCCGATGTTCTTCGCGTGGTCGCCGATGCGCTCGAGCGCCCGGACGACCCACATCAGCTCGAGCGCCCGGCGGATCGTGCGCGGGTCCTCCATCATGAACGTCATGCACTGGCGCTGGATCGCCTCGTACTCCTCGTCGACCATCCGATCCTCCTGCGCGGTCTTCAGCGCCGCGCGCGAGTCCATCCGCGCGAACGCGTCGAGCGCGTCGTGGACCATCTGCTCGACGTGCCGGCCGAGGTGCTTGACCTCGCGGTACTTGTCCGCCGGGCGCTCCATCGTCGCGAGCCGCGAGCCGATGTAGGCGATCTTCTCGACCTCGTCGCCGATCCGCTCGAGATCCGTGATCGTCTTGATGATCGCGACGATCACCCGCAGGTCGCCGGCCGTCGGCGCGCGCAGCGCGAGGATCCGGCTGCACTCCTCGTCGATCGCGACCTCCATCGCGTTCACGCGGTAGTCCTCGGTCGCGACCGCCTCGCCGAGGCCGCTGTCGCCCTCGACCAGCGCGCTGATCGCGCGGTGCAGCTGCTGCTCGACGAACCCGCCCATCTGCAGGACTTGGTTGCGCACCTTCTCGAGGTCCTCGTTGAAGCGGCGCGAGGTGTGATGCATCAGATCGGCGGTTTCCATCGGCGGTGTCGTTCCTGGCGGGTTGCGTGGCGTCGATTCCCCGGCGTCCATTTACCGCCGATCCCCGCCGCCGTCAACCGTCGTCGCCTGCGCGACGCGGGCCGGCGGGAAATGCGCGGTGAAGGTGCTGCCCCGGCCCTCGACGCTCTCGACCGTGAGCCGCCCCCCGTGACGCTGCAGCGCGTGCTTCACGATCGCGAGCCCGAGCCCCGAGCCGCCCTGGCTGCGCGAGCGGCCCGCGTCGACGCGATAGAAGCGTTCGGTGAGCCGCGGCAGGTGCTCCGGCGGGATCCCGATCCCGGTGTCGGCGACCGCGAAGTGCGCCCCGGCGTCGTCGACCCGCCAGCGCAGCTCGATCCGGCCGTCGCGCGGGGTGTACTTGATCGCGTTGTCGACGAGGTTCGTGAACGCCGACTCGATCTCCCGCGCGTCGCCGAGCAGGCCCGCGCCCGAGCCGAGCTCGAGACGCACCTCGCCCGGTCGCTCGGTGCGCGCGCGCGCATCGCGCGCGAGCCGCTCGAGCATCGCCGGCACGTCGATCGGGGCCTGCGGCGGCTCGGCATCGTTCGCCTCGAGGCGCGAGAGCTCGAGGAGGTCCGCGATGATCGCGTTCATCCGCTGCGCCTGCGCGCGCATGTCCTGGATCGGCGACCGCCACACCGGATCGATCTCGGGGTCCTCCGCGAGGGTGTCGAGGTAGCCCGAGATCACCGTGAGCGGCGTACGCAGCTCGTGGGAGGCGTTCGCGACGAAGTCCTTGCGCATCGCCTCCAGGCGGCGCTGCTCGGTCACGTCGCGCGCGAGCAGCAGCGACTGGCCCGCGCCGTACGGGACGATCTGCAGCGACAGATAGGACTCGGCATCGGTCGGCGGACGCATCACGAGCGGCGTCGCATAGTCGTTCGAGCGCAGGTAGCGAATGAACTCCGGCGCGCGGATCAGGTTGTCGACCCGCAGCCCGACGTCGACCGGGCGCTTGAGCCCGAGCAGCCCCGCCGCCCGGCGGTTGAACCAGACGATCTCGTGCTGGCGGCCGAGCACGATCACCCCGTCGGGGAGCGCCGCGGTCGAGCGGCGCAGCTCGCGAAAGAGCTGCGCGAGCCGCTGCTTGTGATACTGCTTGCGCCGGTGCAGGCGCACGACCTGGGTCACGACGTCGCCCCAGATCCCGCCGATCGACGGCGGATCGAGCTGCGAGCGCAGGCGCACCCAGCGCTCGAGCAGATACAAGTTGCGCAGCTGCCACGCGAGGTACAGCCCGAACGCGAGCGCGACGCCGAGCCACGACGGGCCGACGAACAGCCCCAGCACGAGGCCCGCGACGAGCACGAGCGCGAGGCGGGCGAGCGCGAACGTCCAGACGGCCTTCATCGGCTAGGCTTTTATCACCTTTTCGCGCGACGCGCGCCGACCCGCGTCCGGCGCGCGGACACCGCCGGCGCGCGGGCGCGCGTCAGCCCTCGCGCGCCGAGAACCGGTAGCCGGAGCCGCGCACCGTCTGGATCAGCCGATCGAGCGCATACGGCTCGAGCGCCTTGCGCAGGCGCCGGATGTGCACGTCGACGGTGCGCTCCTCGACGTAGGTGTTGCCGCCCCAGACCCGGTCGAGGAGCTGGCCGCGGCCGAACACGCGCTCGGCGTGCGTCATGAAGAAATGCAGCAGGCGGTACTCGGTCGGACCGAGCGCGACCTCGGCCTCACCGACCGTCACGCGGTGGCTCGAGTCGTCGAGGCGCAGGCCCTCGAACTCCAGCACGTCCTCGCCGCCCGCCGGGGACGCGCGGCGCATCACCGCCTGGATCCGCGCGAGGAGCTCGCGCGGCGAGAACGGCTTGGTCACGTAGTCGTCGGCGCCGCCCTCGAGGCCGCCGACCTTGTCCTGTTCCTCGGCGCGCGCGGTCAGCATGATCACCGGGATGTCCTCGGTCTCCTTGTCGCGCTTCAGGGACCGGGTGAGCTCGAGCCCGCTCATGTCGGGCAGCATCCAGTCGACGAGCATCAGGTCGGGGCGCTGGTCGACGAGGCGCGCCCGCGCCGAGCGACAGTCCTCGGCCTCGCTGACCTCGTAGCCGGCGCGCCGCAGCCCGAAGGCGACCAGGTCCCGGATCGGTTTCTCGTCCTCGACGATCAGGATGCGCTTCGCGGTCATCATCGATTCCCGTATGGCGGAATTCTTACACGCGAATTACAGCGCCCGCATGTGACAGATCGATGACGGTGCGCCTCAGACGCCCCGCTCGGCCTCGGTCGCCGCGACCTTGTCGCGCACGTACAGCGGCTCGAGCGCCGCCGGATCGATCGCCTCGCCGGCGGCGACGCGCAGCGCGCCGAGGCGCGCGAGGTCACGGGCATCGGGGAGCGCGCGCCCGTCCGCCTCGGCGACCTCGACCCCGGCGAGCGCCGCGAGCCGCGGGTACGCGGCGAAGCCCCGGCCGATCCCGCGGCGGGGC
>JAGWPU010000092.1 GCA_028870355.1 Gammaproteobacteria bacterium
CGCCAGCCGAGCGCGCCGCCGGCCGCCGGCGCCGCGCACAGCAGCGTGGTCGCGGCGCCCGCCTCCGCCGCGGCGACCGCAGCGCTGAGGCCGGCGATTCCGCCGCCCACCACCGCGACGTCGGCGTCGATCGACACCTCCTCGTACCGATCGCGGTCGAGTGCGAGCGAGGTCCGACCGAGGCCCGCCATCCAGCGGATCGCGGGCTCGAACCAGTGCCAGTCCGGCCACATGAACGTCTTGTAGTAGAACCCGGCCGGCAGGAACGGGGCGAACGCCCCGACGATCGCACCGAGATCGATCCCGACGCTCGGCCAGCAGTTCACGCTCTCGGCAGCGAGACCCTCGGTGAGTTCCTGCGTGGTCGCACGCACGTCGGGCGTGCGCCGATCGCCGTCGACGAGATCGACGATCGCGTTCGGCTCCTCGACGCCGCAGCCGAACACCCCGCGCGCGCGGTGCAGTTTGTAGCTGCGCCCGACGAGGCGCACGCCGTTCGCGAGCAAGGCCGATGCAAGGGTATCGCCCCGGAAACCGGTCAGCACCTTGCCGTTGAACAGGAACGGGATCGGACGCGAGCGGTCGATCCGCGTGCCGTGCGGCTCGGGGAGGCGGAATCCGCTCATCGGGGCGGTGTCTCCGTGATCGGATAGACCGCGGAGATCTCGTGGGTCACCGTATCGCGCACGAGGTTGAACCAGCGGCCGCAACCGTACGCGTGGCGCCAGCGCTCGCGATGGCCGCCCTTCGGGTTGTCGCGAAAGTACAGATACTCGCCCCACTCGCGATCGCTCGCGTCGAGCGCCGGACGCGTGAGGTGTGCGGTGCCGCCGCACTGGAACTCGTTCTCGTCGCGCACCCCGCAGTGGGGACAGGGAATCGTCATCATCGCTCGCTCTCCTGCGTGCCTCGCGTCGATCGCTAGTGCGCGATGCCCGACGCGGCCGCTTCGTCGATCAGCCGGCCGTTCGTGAAGCGGTCCAGCTGAAAGGGCTCTGCGAGGGGGTGGTTCTCGCCGGTCGCGAGCACGTGCGCGAGCGTCCAGCCGCCGACCGGAATGCCCTTGAATCCGCCGGTGCCCCAGCCGCAGTTGATGTAGAGACCCGGCACCGGCGTCGGACCGATGATCGGGCTCGAGTCGTGCACCACGTCGACGATCCCCGCCCATTGGCGCAGCATCTTCAGCCGCGCGTACGCCGGGAACATCGCGAGCACGCCGGCCAGGATCGATTGCGTGATCGCGAAACTGCCGCGCTGCGCGTACGAGGGAAACAGATCGAGCATCGCGCCGATCACGAGTTCGCCCTTGTCCGACTGGCTGAGGTACGCGCCGGTTCCCGGCGACAGGACCACCGTGTCGAGCACCGGCTTCACGGGTTCGGAGACCAGGGCCTGCAGCGCGTAGCTCGTCACCGGCAGCCGGAAGCCCGCGAGCGCAGCGAGCACCGAGCTGTGGCCGGCGGCGGCGATACCGATCCGCCCCGCCGCGATCCGGCCGCGATTCGTGTCGACGCCGGTCACCCGGCCGTCCGACGTCACGAACCCCCGGACCTCGCAGTTCTGCAGGATGTCGACGCCGAGCGCCGAAGCCGCGCGCGCGTAGCCCCACGCGACCGCGTCGTGGCGGGCCGTGCCGGCGCGCCGCTGGACGAAGCCGCCGAGCACGGGGATCCGCGCCCGGGGCGACAGGTCGAGACCCGGCACCCGGGACGCCAGCTCGTCCCGGCCGATGAGTTCGGCATCGACGCCGTTCATCCGCATCGCGTTCGCCCAGCGCGACATCGCGTCGAGGTCGTGACGGCTGTGCGCGAGCAGCACGAGGCCGCGCTGACTCACCATCACGTTGTAATTGAGTTCCTCCGAGAGCCTTTCGTACTGCCGGAGCGAGAAGTCGTACAGCCGGGCGCTCTCGGGATACAGGTAATTCGAGCGGATGATCGTCGTGTTGCGGCCGGTGTTGCCGCCGCCGATCCAGCCGCGCTCGACGACCGCGACGTTCGTGATCCCGTGATTCTTCGCCAGATAGTACGCCGCCGCGAGCCCATGCCCGCCGCCGCCGACGATGATCACGTCGTAAGCGGGCTTCGGGCTCGCGTCGCGCCAGGCGGCGGGCCAGTTCGCGTGCCGCGCGAACGCGCCGCGCACGAGCGCCCAGGCAGAGTAGCGATTCGACATCGCGCGTAGTCTGCCTTACCCGCGACCTGCTTTTCCAGCGTGGTTCCCGGGCCGCGACGTCTCGGCGCAGAGCCTCGGCAGGCGCCAGGCATAGAACGCGAGCGGCAGCGCGAGTGCCGCCGCGCCCGCGTACAGGGCCGGGAGCGATGCGAAGCGCTGCAGTTCACCCGGCGCGAACGAGCCGAGCCCTTCGCCGATCATCAGCGCGGCGACCATCGACCCGGCGAAGCCGATCGGATCCCCGAGCTGCGAGGCGAGACCGAACGCCATCGCGTACGGATAATAGATCCCGCAAGCCGCGCCGGCGATCGCGAAGCCGGCGACGAGCGTGGCCGCGGAGTGCAGCTGCGCGAGCAGCAGGAAGCTCGCGCCGATCGCGAGCGCCGACGCGAGCAACAGGCGCCGGCGGGCCGCGCCGCGCTCCGGCACGACGCCGAGCGCGAGGCGCAACACGGTCATCGCTCCCCAGAACCCCGAGAGCGCGAGTGCGCCGCGGGCGGCATCGGCGTGGCCGATGCGCACGAGATAGACCTGTGCCCAGCTGCTGAAGCTGCCTTCGGCGATCGCATACAGCGCGACCGCGATGATGAACGGCCGCCACAGGCGATGCGGTTGCGTGCCCGGCGCCGGCACGGGCCCCTCCGGTGCGCCGGCGTTCCCCGCGAGCAGCAAGGCGACGAACCCGACCGCGAGCGCGGCCGGCATCGCACCCCAGGCGCCCGCGCGGCGCGCGAGCTCGAGGCCGAGCGGCGCGAGCGCGGTCGCGACGCCGATCGCCCCGTTCAGCGTGGTGATCGCCGCGGTCGGGGCGCGCGGGAAGAGCACGGCGGCGGCCGGGTTCAGGCTCGCCAGCGTCAATCCGAAGCCGATGCCGAGACAGGCGGTCTCGAGCAGGATCGCCGCGGTCGCGGCCTCGCCGCGCATCAGCGATGCGAGCGCGAGCACCGCCATCCCGAGCGCGTTCGCCGCGAGGCCCGAACGCAACACCGCGGCGGCGCCCCGTCTCCGGTGCAGGCGCCCCGCGAGCAGCGCGCCGATCACCGCACCCAGGATCTCCGGGAAGTAGAGCGCACCGTAGGCGGCCGCGTCGAGTCGATAGGGCGGGGCCTCGAGCACGCGGCCGAGGGCCGGCACCAGCACGAACGCTGCGCCCTGCAGGACCCCCGCGGCGTAGACCGGGATCGCGGATCGATAGCTGTGCGTCACGGGAGCCTCGATGGTACCGTTGATGCCGTTCTCGGATCGGAGGAGCCGATGATCGCACTCCGCACGCGTTCACGCACGCAGGCCTGGCTCGCGGGCACGGCGCTCGTCCTGCTCGCCGGGATCGGCCACGGCGCCGCGCGATCGGCCCCGGGCGACGCCGCCGGTCTCACGGTGGGCGGGATGGGTTTGCGGCGCTGTCGAACGGTCGCTGCGTACTGCGGCGATCTCACGCGGCCGCTCGACCCCTCCGGCGCCTGGCCCGGACGGATCCACGTGCACTTCGAGTGGTATCCGCATACCGGTCCGGGCCCGGTCCGCACGACGCTGGTCGCGACCGAGGGCGGCCCCGGTTATCCCGCGACGCTGTCGCGCCGGTATTACCTCGGATTGTTCGGACCGCTGCGCGCGAATCACGACGTGCTGCTGATGGACAATCGGGGCACCGGTCGCTCCGGCGCACTCGTGTGCCCGCGACTGCAGGTCGCCCCGCGCTGGACCGTCGCGGGCATTGCCGCCTGCGGCCGCGACCTCGGTCCGCGCGCGGCGTTCTACGGGACCGCGTTCGCGACCGACGACCTCGCGGCGATCCTCTCGGCCCTCGGGATCCATCGGATCGAACTGTACGGCGACTCCTACGGGACGTACTTCGAGCAGATCTTCGCGCTGCGCCACCCCGCGTTCCTGCGCTCGATCGTGCTCGACGGCGCCTATCCGCTCGACGGTCCGCACGATGCCTGGTATCCGAACTACGCCCCGGCGATGCGCGCGAAGTTCGACCGGGCGTGCCGGCGCTATCCGGCGTGCGCCCGCCTGCCGGGCGATTCGATCGATCACATCCTGCCGGCGCTGCGTGCGTTGCGGCACGCGCCGTTCGCGGCGCGCGCGATGGATGCAAACGGACGGGTGCGCCACTTCACCGCCGATGCGTCCCGCCTTGCGATCGTGATGTTCGCGGGCGCGCCGGCGCTCGCGTCGGTACGCGAGACCGATGCGGCCGCACGCGCGTTCGTCGCCGGCGACCGCGCGCCCCTGCTGCGCTTGATGGCCGAGACGCTGAGCGGCGTCGATTCGCGCGATCCGACCGACGATCCGACGAAGTGGAGCGCGGGCCTCGCCGCGGCGGTGTTGTGCCACGATCCGCCGCAGATCTTCCCGATGAGCTCGCCGCCGGCCGAACGCCTGCGCGAGCGGCGCCTCGCGATCGAACGCTTCGAGCGTCGCGACCCCGACGCCTACGCGCCGTTCACGTTCGCGGAGTTCCGTGCGATGCCGCTGGATTACAGCTTCATCGACGAGTGCGTCGGCTGGCCGGTCGCGCCCGCGGCCGCGCCCGCCGGCCGGGTCGTGCCCGCGGGCGCGCGCTACCCCGACGTACCGGCGCTGGTGATCTCCGGGGATCTCGACGACATGACGACCGTCGCCGACGGGGCAGCGGTCGCCCACGAGTTCCCGCGCGGCCGGCAGGTCGTGATCGCGAACGGGTTCCACGTGAATGCGCTGCCCGGCGCCCGCAGCGGCTGCGCCGAAGCGCTCGTGCGCCGGTTCCTCGCGAGCGGGAATCCCGGGGACACCGCGTGCGCGGCGACCGCGCCGGCGTTGCGTCTCGTGTCCCGCTTCGTGCGTCGCGCCCGCTCGCTCACCCCGGCCCGCGCGTCGCCGGGCAATCGCGCCAGTCCGGCCGACTTGAGGATCGCGCGCGCCGCGGTGATGGCGGTCGGCGACGTCGTCGTGCGTGTCGGCGAGAACACGACCGGGCACGGTCCGGGCTTGCGCGGCGGCCGATTCACGGTTGCGCCCGGCGGGCACGGCGCGCGCCTCGCGCGGGTGCGCTGGACCCGCGACGTCGCCGTGACCGGCTGGGTCC
>JAGWPU010000093.1 GCA_028870355.1 Gammaproteobacteria bacterium
AATTTGGCTATTTGCTGGAAACTCTGAGTATCTGACGGTACTCATCGCTCGACCCCTCTTCAATGGGAGGAGAGCGGTAGTGAAAATCCGTCAGTGCAGACAATCAGCAGGAAAGGTCAAAGTCATGGAAGATCATTACATTGCGGGATTTGTCGATGGAGAGGGCAGTTTTCATATTGCCTTCCAACGAAATCCTGATGTGCGATGAAAGTGATTCCGTTCTTCGATCGATATCCATTGCATACAGTGAAAAGGAATGACTTCGAGTCGTTCAAGCGAATCGTCGTGATGATGAACTCTGAACTTCATCTCACGGCGGACGGTTTCAAGGAAATCGTCAGCATCGCTTATTCGATGAATGCAAATGGTTCGAGGCGAAGAATCAACCGGGAAGCGATTCTCGGGACTTTGAAATCCTCAGAGACTATACGCCAAAGATCCTCAGGGCCGATGCAGCCCGGGGCGATCAAGATATAGTCCGATCTGCATAGCGATATGCAGACTTTGCCTCGCGGCAAAGCGCCATTCTCGCTCGAGGATGGTCAGTACTCTCAGATAGGTGAGGGGAAGTAACAGAATGTCGGTCCCTATCTTCCGTAGCCGTTGGAGAATTGAGGGTGAGTTGCTCCTAGTACGAGAGGACCGGAGTGAACGCACCTCTGGTGTACCGGTTGTCACGCCAGTGGCACTGCCGGGTAGCTATGTGCGGACGGGATAACCGCTGAAAGCATCTAAGCGGGAAGCCCCCCCCAAGATTAGTTCTCCCTAGACCTTTAAGGTC
This sequence comes from Gammaproteobacteria bacterium, assembly GCA_028870355.1. Classification (GTDB taxonomy): domain Bacteria; phylum Pseudomonadota; class Gammaproteobacteria; order Steroidobacterales; family Steroidobacteraceae; genus Bog-1198. The sequence continues at coordinate 782 of JAGWPU010000093.1, forward strand.
TCTAAAGGGCCGTCGAAGACTACGACGTTGATAGGCTGGGTGTGTACGCGCAGTAATGCGTTTAGCTAACCAGTACTAATTGCCCGTGAGGCTTGACCATATAACACCCAAGCGATTTGCCTCGACGTTGGCAGATCGGGTTTGGGTCGACTGACTCGATTGCGACACATCGAAACAAATTGTCCGAATTCGCGGCGGGGCGAGCCATGACTCGCGCCCGTTGCAGCTGGTTTGCCTGGCGGCCATAGCGAGTGGGAACCACCCGATCCCTTTTCGAACTCGGAAGTGAAAACGCTCCGCGCCGATGCTAGTGTCGACTTTGTCGATGTGAAAGTAGGTCACTGCCAGGCTCTTACATTCCGTGACTGCGACGAACCCCCGCCGGGCGAACCGGCGGGGGTTTCGTTTTTTTCCAGGACCCGTCACGAGAGGGGCCCATGATCGACCGACCAAACGTCCAGACGCCGAAACGCCGGGGCTGGATCGGGGCGGGTCGCGGGGCGTCGTCCGGCTGGTGGACCGCCGCCGCCTGCTTCGTCCTCGCGATCGCGGCCTGGATCCGCCCGCTGCACGCACCGCCACTGCCGAAGACCGCAACGCCGGTCGACCCGTCGGTCGCGCGACGCGCCCTGCTCGCGGACGCGGGGACGATCGAGATCGCGCTCGAGGGAACCCAGGACCCGGCAGCCGGCTCCGTGCACGGCGACGCCGTCTGGGATCCCATCGCGCAGCGCGGGTTCATCCGCTTCATCGGCTTGCCGCGCAACGACCGGGCGGTCGCTCAATACCAGATCTGGATCAGCGATGCGGCACGCGATCCGCGCTATCCGGTCGACGGCGGCGTGTTCGATTGCCCGTCGGCGCGTCGGCGGGTGATCGTGCCGATTCATCCGGCGGTGCCGGTGCGGCGCGCGAAGGCGTTCGTGATCACGCTCGAGAAGCCGGGCGGCGTGGTCGTCTCGGCGAGACAGCACGTCCTCGCGGTCGCCGAAGCCGGTTGACCGGCGCTCGCGGACGTCCGACCGTCAGGTGCCGAACAGGATGCGCTTGCGCTCCGCGAGCGTCGGCGGCGTCCACTGGTAGATCCAGGTTTCCGTCAAGGGCCAACCGCGAATCCGCAGGAACAACCGCAAATCGATCGGGTCCGGGCGGTCGTCGGGCTTCACGTCGAACAAGGCCCGATAGCCCTTGAATTCGGGCACGAAGTGCGCAGTCGTGTTCAGGATCTCTCCGCGGGACGTCGTCACGACCGCCTCGACCGGGGATCCCGCCGGCAGCGCTCCAAGCTCGCCGCCGGCGAAGTCGACGTCGAAATGCCACGAGAAGAATCGCCGTTGCTGTCCAATGATCCCGCCGAGCCCGGTGCGGGTCGCGAGCGTCGTGCCGCGCGGCGACGCGAACGGCGTGTGCGTTCCCCAGTACAGTCGATATCCGTACAGCAATTCCTGCCCTGGTCGCGGCGGCGTCGCCGGATTCCAGAACGCGACGATGTTGTCGAAGGTCTCGTCGATCGTCGGGATCTCCACCAGCTGCACCGCCCCGCGGCCCCAGCCACCCGCCGGTCCCTGCAGGGGCTCGACCCAGAGATTCGGCCGCCGGTTGTAGAACACGCCGTCGTCCTGGTAATCCGCGAACCGGCGATCGCGTTGCATCAGACCGAAGCCCTTCGGCTGGTCGTCGAAATAGGAATTCAGGTGGACTTGCGGCGGATTCACCAAGGGTCGCCAGATCCACTCGCCGGTGCCGGTCCACAGTGCCAGCCCGTCGGAGTCGTGTACCTGCGGCCGCCAATCGTGCGCATCGCGCCGGTCGTTCGATCCGAAGAAGAACATGCTGGTCAGCGGTGCGATCCCGAGCTGGGCGATCGGCTTGCGCGGGTAGAATGCCGTGTCCACGTCCATGATCTGGGTCGCGCCCGGCGCGGTCCTGAAGCGCACCGCACCGGCGACGCTCGGCGAGTCCAGCAGCGCGTACAGCGTCAGCGCCCCGGCCCCCGCGGCCGGCCGCTCGAACCAGAAGGTGGTGAACCGCGGGAATTCCTCGACGTGGCCGGGAGCCACCGTATCGATCGCGAGTCCCCGGGCCGACAATCCGTACTGCCGGGTGTCCCCGCCAACCGCGCGGAAATAGCTCGCGCCGAGGAAGGCGCTCACGTCGTCCTGCCAGTCGGTCACGAACTGGACGCGAAAGCCTGCGAAACCCTGCCGGCCACGCATCGTCGATGGCGCGATCCCGCTCTCGCCGAAATCGAACATGCCGGGGTCGTACGCGATCTCCTGCGCGATGCCGTCGTCGACTTCGTAGAGTCGCACCGGCTGCATGAAGCCCCTGCCCACGTGGAAGAACTGCAGGCGAAAGTTCAAGCCCGCGTCGGCCCACAGCGCCCGATCGGCACGGAAGCGGATGGATTGATAGCGATCGTAGCTCAAGCCGGCGAGCGTGTCGGGCAGGTCGACGCGGGGCGGCAGGTACGGTCGATCGGCGAGCCAGCGGGCGTGGCCTTTCAGCCACGCAAAATCGAACTTCGCGGCAGGCGGCTCGGTGCGTGCGCGCGTCGGCGCGGCTGCGGCGCCGCCCGCGTCCACCCAGGGGGCCGCGGCGACCGCCAAGGCCGTCTTCAATACGTCGCGTCGCCGTACCATCTCGTGCCCTCTCGCGTCAGATCGGTTCACCCGGTCGCGGCTCGTCCGTCAGGAGCGCGAGTTGCGCGAGCATTCGCGCATCGCCCGCGACCTGCACCCGCTCGAGCGGCGTCAACCAGGCGAGCGCCTCGGATAGCGTACGCGCCTGATGGAGTTTTTGCTCCGCGGTCAGCGCGTGCGGATTCGGCTCGCCCCGCGGATCCACGGGGCGAGGCAGGTTGCCGTGCAGGTGCGCCCAGCGTGCCTCACGGTGTCGCGCGAGATACGCGAGGCCGTCCTCCGGCAACGGCGGCGCGGCGGCGAGCAAGGCGGCGCGGCGGGTCGCGAGCGGCGGCGCCCGCGCTTCCTCCGGTGTGCGCAGCAGTCCGATCCGGGACAGCAGACGTCCCGCGGTCGCGCTGCCGCTGTAGCGCGACAGCGGCACGGACAGGAACAGCCCGAGCAACGCGGGCGAGACCCACGCGAGCATCGGCGGCGACAGGAACCACACGATGAGCGCGGTGACGCAGCTCAGCAGGAAATGCCGCTTGTGGAACCCCCAGGCTTCCCCCCAGCTCATCCCTTCGACGTCGCGGCGCTGCGTCTTCCAGCCCGAATCCCGGCCCATCAGGATCTCGAAGACATGCCGACACTGAATCAACATCAGGATCGGCGCATACAACGCCGAGAGCAGCACCTCGAAGCCCACGCTCGCGGTCACGCCGATCGCGCCGCCGCTGCCCCGGCGCAACGAGGGCTTCAGCAGCGCCCGCGCGAAGCCGATCGATTTCGGCACGAGGAGCACGACCATGCTGAACCAGAACAGCGCGGTCATCCGGTCGGTGTCGAATCGGGGCCAGGTCGGAAACAACTGAAAGTCCTGCGTGAAGTACTCGGGCCGGATCAGGTGCGACTGGAGCGCGAGCGCGAAGCCGATCGTGAGCAGGATCAGCCACAGCGGCGAGGAGAGATAGCTCATGATGCCGATGCCGAGGTGAACGCGGCTCGTCAACGGCAGTCCGCGGGTCCGCAGCACCTTCAGGTGCTGAAGGTTCCCCTGCGCCCACCGGCGATCGCGTACCGCGAGGTCGATCAGCGACGGCGGCGACTCTTCCCAGGAGCCTCCGAGCTCGGTCGTCATCCGCACCTTCCAGCCACGCCGGCGCAGCAGCGCCGCCTCGACGAAGTCGTGCGACAGCACGTGGCCGCCGAACGGCTTGCGCCCCGGCAGTTCCGGCAGCCCGCAACTCTCCGCGAACGCGGCGACGCGGATGATCGCGTTGTGCCCCCAGTAGTTGCCGCTGTCGCCGGACCACGCCGCGAGGCCGCGGGTGATCACCGGGCCGTAGACTCGCGCGGCGAACTGCTGCAGGCGTCCGAACAAGGTGCGTGCGCCGATCAGCATCGGGGCCGTCTGCAGGATCCCGAGCCGCGGATCCGCCTGCATTTCCCGTACGAGACCCACGAGCGTCGACGCTTCGATCAGGCTGTCCGCGTCGAGCACGACCATGTAGTCGTACCGGCCGCCCCACCGCTCGACGAAATCCTCGATGTTGCCCGCCTTGCGGGCGACGTTGCGCCATCGTCGGCGATACCAGACGGGCATCGCACCGGCGAGCGCCGCACGCAATCGGCTCACCGCGAGTGACTCGCGGATCCACGCGTCCGCATCGGTCGAGTCCGACAGCACGACGACCTCGAAGCCCGGGTGCTCGTCCGCCGCCATCAGCGCTTCGGCCATCGCCTGCAGTGCGCTCATCGTGCGCAACGGATCCTCGTTGTAGATCGGCATCACGAGCGCGGTGCGCGGCGCGCCCGGCGTCGGGGTCGGGGTCGGGGTCGGGGTCCGGCGGCGCGCTTCGCGGCGCTTCGAGGCGCCGGCCAGGGCGGATCCCGTCGCCAGCGCGATCCAGGTCAGCGTGATCGCGAAGAACACGATCATCAGGCCCTGCAACAACGTCATCCGCGCGAAACGCACCACCTGGAGCATCTGATGGACGCCGTAGCTTGCGATCGCGAGCGTCGTGCAGATCAGGATGATCCTTGCATACAGGGTCGCTGCGCCGGGCCAGCGCCCGCGCTCGCGCGGTGGCTTGCGGTCCAGATCCTGCTCCGGCATCGGGAGCGGTGCCTCGGGCGGCATCCCGCCGACGGGGTCGTGCGGCAACGCGTCGCTCGCGGCGTTCAACGGGCCGTCCACCGGTACAGCCAGGTCTCGGCGACCGGCCGACCGGCGCGGGTGACCTGCAGGCGCAACTCGCTGAGCTCCCGGCGCTTCGGGGCGAGCTCGAAGCTCGCTCTGAATCCGCGGATCGCCGGGTCCGGGACCAGCTGCACGTCGGATATCGCGCCGGTGGACGCACTGACCGCAACGCGCAGACCCGCGATGCGATCCCCGGTTCCGGCGTAGTCGATCGCGAAGAATCGGCGCTTGCCGTCCGCGCTCGCGCCCGAGCGCGTCGCGACGACCTCGCCGAAGCCCTTGGGCAGCGGCGGGTCCGCGAGCCAGCTCAGGCGGTATTCGACCTGCGCCGGGTGACCGGGCCGCAAGGGCTCGTCCGGATGGAAGAACGCGACGATGTTGTCGTTGGTCTCGCGGGCCGACGGGATCTCGATCAGTTCGACCGCTCCCGGACCGAAGCCGCGTTCCGGCACGACCCAGGCGCTCGGCCGCAATTCATAGTGCGCCCGCAGATCCTCGAATCGACAGAACTGCCGCGCGCGCTGCACGAGCCCGAACCCGCGCGGCGCCTCGGTGGTGAACGAGGAGATCTGCAGCTTCATCGGGTTCGCGAGCGGCCGCCAGACGTGCTCGCCGACGTTCGTCGTGATCGCGAGGCCGTCGCTGTCCGCGACCGCCGGACGGTAATCGTCGCGCATCCCCCGGTCGCTCGGATCGAACAGGAACATCGAGGTCAGCGGCGCGACGCCGTACGCGTGGATCACGCGCCGCGGGAACAGCGTGACCGTGACGTCCATCGTGGTGACGACCCCAGGCGTCACCACGAACCGGTAGGCACCGGTCGCCGACCGGCTCTCGAGCAGCGCATAGATCACGATCGTGCGGGATCGCGGCCGTGGCCGTTCGACCCAGAAGCGCGTGAATGCGGGGAATTCCTCGCCGGACGGCTCCGCGGTGTCGATCGCCAGGCCGCGCGCGGACAGCCCGAACACCTCACCGCGGGCGATCGCGCGGAAATAGCTCGCGCCCTGGAACTGCAGGAAATCGTCCCAGCGGCGCCAGGAGGTCAGGTGGGATTGCACGCGGAACCCGGACAGCGGCAGGTCCTGGTCGGGCCGCATCGGCGGCGGGACGCCGGGGAAGCGGAACATCGACGGGGTCGCGACCACGCTGCGCACGTGGTCGCGGTCGATCACCGAGAGGTTCACCGCCGTCCGGAAATTGAAACCGACCAGAAGCGGTGCCAGCCGGAACCCGACCGGCGCCCGACCCCAGACGTCGGCGCGTGGATCGAACTCGATCCCGCGATATTGCGCGGCGTCGAGGTGCTCGAGCCAGGCCGGCACGTGTTCGGGCGGCAGCGAGGTCCGGCTCGATGCCAGTTGCCGCGCGATCGCGACCACCGAATCGAAGGAAAAGACCGGCGCTCTCGCCCGGCGGACGGCTGCGAACCCGCTCGTGGGTGGCGACAGCAGCGCGAGCAGCGTGAGCGCCCCGAACGACCTGGCCAATGAAACGCGCATGATCCCCATTGAACGTCGGCGACGACGCGCGGCTCGCGCCGCAAGCCCGCGCCGCCGCGTACGGTGTGACTCGCAAAGATCGTCAATGACGGCGCGCATGTCAACGGGCCGCATCGTGGTCGCGGCTGTGTTAGCGTGCGCGGATGTCCCCCGCCGAGTCGCAAAGCGCCGCCGCGGTGCTGATGGTTCGCCCGGCCTGCTTCGGCTTCAATGCCGAGACGGCCGAGAGCAACGCGTTCCAGCACCGGCCGTCGCCGGCGGCGGCGCCGGCTGCACCGCGCACCGCCGCGCTCGCGGAATTCGACACCGTGGTGTCGGCGCTGCGGCGCGCCGGCGTCGAGGTCATCGTCGCCGAGGACACCCCGGACCCGCCGAAGCCGGACGCGGTGTTCCCGAACAACTGGGTCAGCTTCCACCGCGATGGGCGGGTCGTGTTCTACCCGATGCAGGCACCGAGCCGTCGCGCCGAACGGCGCGAGGCGCTGATCGCGGAACTCGTGCGCACCCACGGCTTCTCTATCTACGGCACCGAGGATCTGAGCTACCGCGAGGCGGAAGGGAAATTCCTCGAAGGCACCGGGAGTCTCGTGCTCGACCGGGCGGCGCGCGTCGCGTACGCCTGCCTGTCGCCGCGCACCGATCTCGACGTGCTCGGCGAATTCGCGCAGCGCCTGGGTTACGAACCCGTCGCGTTCGAGGCCGTCGATCGCCAGGGCCGACCGATCTATCACACGAACGTGCTGATGGCCGTCGGTTCCGAGTTCGCGGTCGTGTGCGCCGAGGCGATCCCGGACCCGCGGCAGCGCGCCGGCGTGCTGTCGCGCCTGGCGGCGACCGGGCACGGGGTCGTCGAGATCACGCACGCTCAGATGGCCTCCTTTGCCGGCAATTGCCTCGAATTGTCGCCGCCACAGGGCCGGCTCGTCGTGATGTCCGAGGCCGCCTGGACCTCGCTGCGGGACGGGCAACGCGAGGCGCTCCAGCGCCAGGGCGCCGTGCTGCGGGTCGCGATCCCGACGATCGAGCGCGTCGGCGGCGGCGGGATCCGCTGCATGCTCGCGGAAGTGCACCTGCCGAGACGCGACTGAGACCTTCGGCGACGTCCGGCCGGCGCGAACTGGTGTCATAATCCGCCGATGCTCGAACTCGGCCTGAAGATCCTGGTCGCGTATCTGCTGGGTGCGCTGGTCGGCAGCCTGGTCCTCGGGCGCCTGCGCGGAGTCGACATCCGCGCGATGGGCAGCGGCAACGCCGGCGCGACGAACGCGTTTCGCACGCAGGGCAAGGCGTTCGGGCTCGCGGTGTTCGTGATCGACGTCGCGAAGGGCGTCCTCGCGGTGACCTGGCTCCCGATCGTACCGCTCCCCGCTCCGTGGCACGATCCGACGCTTTCGCCGACGTGGATCGACCTCGGCTGCGGCCTTGCGGTCGTCGTCGGGCACGTCTTCCCCGTGTGGTTCGATTTCCGCGGCGGCAAGGGCGCCGCGACGATGATCGGCGTCCTCGCGGGGCTCGCGCCGCGCCTGCTCGCGCCGACGGTGATCGCCTGGTGCCTCGTCGTCGCGCTGTCCGGGTTCGTCGGCCTTGCGACGATGCTCGCCGGTGCCGCGGCGACCGTCGCCGCGGCGTTCCTCGGCGCCGGGGACTGGCGGCTGCCCGGGTTCTGCGCCACGCTCACGGTGTTCCTGGTGTACACGCATCGGGCCAACATCGCGAGGATGCGAGTCGGCACCGAACACCGCGCGCGGCGCCTGTGGCTGCTGCGACCCCGTTCGACATGAGCGATCGCGCGCTGGTCGCGCATCTCGCCGATGGGCGGGTGCACTCCGGTGAGCGGCTCGCGCACGCGCTCGGCGTGTCGCGTGCCGCCGTCTGGAAGGGCATCGAGCGCCTGCGTGCGCAAGGGGTCGCGATCCTCGCCGAACCTCGTCGCGGATATCGCCTGCCCACGGCGGTGGAATTGCTCGAGGCATCACGGCTCGTGCGCGCGATCGCACCGGCTCGTCGCGAGCGGTTGCGCGGGATCGACGTGCCGTTCGACGTCGATTCGACGAACGACCGCTTGCTGAACGGTGAGCCGCCACCGCCCGATCAGGCGCTGCTGTGCTGCTGCGAGCTGCAGCGCGCCGGCCGCGGACGCCGCGGCCGGCGCTGGCTCGCCCCGTTCGGCCAGGGGATCGCGATGTCGATCGGCTGGCAATTTCGCGCGATGCCCCGCGACCTGCCCGCGCTCGGTCTCGCGATCGGGGTCGCGATCGCCCGCGGACTCGGTCGGGTCGGCGCCCGCGGGATCCGGCTCAAATGGCCGAACGACGTGTGTTTCGAGGACCGCAAGCTCGGGGGGGTGCTGATCGATCTGCGCGCCGAGGCGGAGGGTCCCGTGCACGTCGTGATCGGCATCGGTCTCAATCTCGCGTTGTCGGCGAGTGCGCGCGGCGAGATCGAGGCGACCGGCGTTCGGGTGGCGGCCGTCGCCGATGCCTGCGTGGCGGTGCCTTCGCGCAACGCCGTCGCCGGAACCGTGACCGACGACGTGCTCGCCGTGCTGGAGGATTACGAACACAGTGGATTCGCGCCGCTCCGGGCGGAATGGTCCTCGCTCGATGCGTTCGCGAACCGCCGCGTGCGCCTGTCGCTCGGCGCCGAGCCCGTGCACGGGGTCGCGCGCGGCATCGACGCCGAGGGGGCGCTGCAGCTCGAGGTGGACGGTGCCGTGCGGAAATTCCTGAGCGGCGATCTCAGTCTGCGGCTGGAGGACGGTGTCGCTTGAGAACCTTGAAAGCCATCGTTTTCGCGCTGGTCCTCGCCAACGTCGTCTATTTCCTCTGGTCTCGCAGCATCGCGCCGCCGGCGGGCGGGGCGCGTCTCGCCGCGGTGCCACGCCTTACGCTCGCTTCCGAAGCGCCGGCGAGCGCGCCGGCGAGCGCGGCTGGACCGGCGGCCTCGGCCGCGGTGGTGCCGGCCGCTGCCGGCGCGGCATCGGTCCCGTCGAGCACGGCCACCGAGACGCCCGCGCCCGCGCCCGCGGGCGCGGCGTCTGTCGCGTCGCCGCCGCCCGCGTCCACCTCGACCCGGTGCATCAGCGTGGGCCCCTTCCTCGACGCCGCCGAGGCCGCGCGCGCCGCCGCGACCCTGCGTCGCGGCGGCTACCGGCCGACGCAGCGGGTCGCCGAAGGCGAGGTCTGGGCAGGCGTCTGGGTCTATCTGGATCTGCCGCCGACGCCGGCTGCGGTCGCGCGACTGCGCGCCAAGCTCGCGACGGCGGGGATCAAGCATGCGCTGGAGATGCCGGGTCCGAAGGAAGGCACGGTGATTTCGCTCGGTTTGTACAGCGAATCGACCCGCGCCCAGGCGCGGGTCGGCCTCGCTCGGTCCCTCGGCTTGCATCCGCACGTCGCGGAACGTAACCGCAGCGGTGACGTGTACTGGATCGACATCGACCTGAAGCCAACCGATCCGAACCTCACGCCGTCGGATCTCGGCAGTTCCGCGGGACGCATCGTCCGACTCCAGGTGGTGTCATGCCCCGGCGCTTGACCGCGATGGCTTTGCGCATCGGTGGATTCATGCTGGCCTACGGCGCCTGGTTCGCCTCCGTCGGGGTGGTCGCGTACCAAGGCTATCGCTGGTTGCGGGATGGACAATGGACGCCGATCGGTGTGAGCGACGGGCTTCGGTCCGCGTTCGCGACGATCGGCGTGGGCGAGCGCGGTCACTTCGCGCACTTCGCGCACTGGCTCGCCGAACCGACGGACTGGATCGGATGGCATCGGGTGCTCGAGGTCACGCCGGCGGCGGTCGCGTTGTTCCTGCTCGCGATCCTCGGGAATTTCGCCTATATCTACGGGAGCGATTCGTTGAACGAACCGCGGGAGGAAGAATGATGACGCAGCCGGAGGCGCCGCGACCCCCGTTGCCCCCGTTCGATGCCGAGACCGCCGCGCGCAAGGTGCGCATGGCCGAGGATGCGTGGAATACGCGCGATCCCCAGCGCGTGTCGCTCGCGTACACCCGCGACAGCCAGTGGCGCAACCGCAGCGAATTCCTGCGCGGTCGAGCCGAGATCGTGGACTTCCTGATCCGCAAATGGAATCGCGAACTCGATTACCGGTTGATCAAGGAACTCTGGGCCTGCCGCGAGAACCGCATCGCGGTCCGGTTCGCGTACGAATGGCACGACGATGCCGGCCAGTGGTACCGCTCCTACGGCAACGAGAACTGGGAGTTCGACGAGCATGGCCTGATGCGCCGGCGCCTCGCGAGCATCAACGATCTGCCGATCGCCGCCGCGGAGCGCCAATTCCACTGGCCGCAGGGTCCGCGGCCGCTCGATCATCCCGGCCTGTCCGACCTCGGTCTGTAGCCGCCGGCGCGATCCGCGCGCGGCATCGAAGCCCCGCAATCGGCCTCAGTGGCCCGGACGCTCGCCGAGCGCACGGATCAATTCCTTGGTCACGCGTTCGTCGATCTCGGCGGCGTGCGCGAGATGCACCGGATAGCGGACGACCGCCTCGACCGCCGTCGTTCCGAACTGCAACTGCACGCGCGGTTCCGCGCTCCCGGCCGACTTCGACGCCGTCGCCTCGCGGATCTCGGCGGCTTGCCGCTCGATCTCGCCGCGATAGTCCTGCAGCGCGTCGTTCACCGCGAGCAGCAGGTGGTTCTTGCTCTCGACCGGATCGGCGCCGGCCGGCAGCGTCAATTTGACCTCGTGCCAGGCGATCTCGACGCCCGGAATCTGCTTGAACAATCCGTTCGCGACCTGGAACACGATCGCATTCGCGAAGGCGACGATGCGTCCGGTCGGACCGAGCTTGCCCTGGCCGCCGAGTTCCATCAGCTGCAGGCGGACCAGGCCGAGGTGGATCACCTCGCCGGTGACGTCGCCGATCTGCACCCGATCGCCGACGCGGATGCCGTATTTCCCGATCAGGAAGAAATAGCCGACGATCGAGACGAGCACGCTCTGCATCGCGACCGCGATGCCGGCGGTGATCAGGCCGGCGAGCGTCGCGATCGAGCCGAGCTGGGTCGCGAAGGCGATCCCGACGATCAGCGCAACCAACGTCCACAAGGTGATCGCGCGAATCAGCAGCAGCTGATGCCGGCGCCGCGCCTCGTGTGCGTAACGAAAGACCGCGCGCCGCCAGAACTCCGCGGCGATGAACAGCGCCGCGAGCACGAGCGCGAGAATCCCGGCCCGCACCGCGAGCGCGATCGCGGCGCTGCGATATCGCTGATCGATCGCCGCACGCCAGCTGTGCAGGTTCGCGACATACTGCGGAATAAGCACGTAGGACTTGCCGAAGGGGATCAACAGCGAGGACATCCGGTGAAATTCAGCCGCGAGCGCATCGAGTTGCGGCCGCATCGCGGTCAACGCGGCCGCGTCGGCGTGATCGGCCGCGGCCGCGAGCGCATTCCCGCGCGTCGCGAGCGAGCGGACCCGCGCGATCAGCGGCGCGCGAGCCGCGGTGAATTCCCGCTGGAGCGCGAGCGTCGCCTTGATCCGGGCATCGAGCGCGTCCCGCTGGGACGCGAGACGCCAGACGGCGCGGACGCGTTGCCACAGACCGCCGTTCGAGAGCGGCGCGTCGCCCGATGCCGGCAGATCGATCGGCGATCGCCCCGCCGACGCGGATCGGGCGTGGGCGGCACCCGTCGCGGCGGTGTCCGGGCTCGCCGCGGTGCCCGGGAGCGCGAGCGACATCGCCTCGATCTGCAGGCTCAGGGAGCCTGCGCCGGTGCCGGACGTGCCGGCGAAATCGGCCATCGCGTCGATGATCCCGAGCCGCGCGCCCGTCAGGTCGCGCTCGCCGTGCAGTTCGGAGATCTGCGCGAGCAAGGCCGTGCGCCGCGGCCCGCGCGCCCGCGCGAGGCCCGCGCGAGCGGCCGCGATTTCGGCGTCGATCGAATGCTGGTCGGCCTGGAGCCTCGCCTTCAATGCAAACAGTCCCGTGCCCGCCGATCCGCCCGGCGCCGACGCGTTCGGCGCGCCCGGGCGGGCGAGCATGCGCGCGTCCGCGCGCGCGATCGCGAAGGTGAACGAGAGGATTTGCTGCGCGATCCGGGCATTCTCGGACAGGATCGGCCAGTCGCTCGGCTGGTCGGCGAGGTCGCGCTCGGTGCGCTGGTCCCGATACCATTGAATCGTCCGGTCGAGGAGTGCGAGCACCTGCTGCGCACTCATCGGGGCGGCAGGCACCGGGGATTCGGCGAGCGCATCGGCCGGACGGGCCGACGCGCTCGGGGGCGTCGACCGCGTTGGCGCGCTCGAGGCGAGCGGTGCGCGCGGCGCGCCGCAGTGCGCCGGCGGCGCGACCATCACCGCGGCGACGGTTGCGAGGCCGGCGAGGGTGAGCCAACGGGCTCTCGTGGATGGATGCATCGGCGCGAACTCGCGAGATCGGGGATTCGATGGGTCAGGTGGTGCCGGCTGCAGGGATCGAACCCGCGACATCCAGTTTACAAAACTGGCGCTCTACCAACTGAGCTAAGCCGGCCCGTCGGTAGTGTACCGCCCCCGGCTCGCAGTACAATCGCGACCCCTCGGGCGCTCGGACGGATCTTGAGGCGGTGCGGCGCACCGGCGAGCAAGGCTCAGGTCGCGCGCGCAGCGGGGTCGCGGCGCGGTGACCGCAGGTGTTCCATGCCCTTGAACTCGACGAACTGCGTCGTCGTCTTCCAGAGGTAGTCGCCGAACAGGAACGGCTCGAACGGCGCGACACCGGGAATCGGCAGCGGTGCGATCTCGGCGTCGGCGCGGGCTTCGTAGAAGAAGGGGATCGACCGGCGTTCCCGCCCGTGGCCGATCACCCGATGCTCGGTCGCCCGGATGCGTCCGCCGCTCCAGCGTTCGAGCACCTTGCCGAAGTTCACCGCGAGGCTTCCCTCGGCGGGCGGCACGTCGGTCCAGTCGCCGTCGCGATGTCGTGCCTGCAGGCCTTCCACGCCGTCCTGTGCGAGCAGGGTCAGGAACCCGGTGTCGACGTGCGGAGCGCCCATCACGTACCAGCGCTCCGTTCCGCGATCGACCCAGACCCCGGGCTCGGTCGCGGCGACGTGCTGCGCATCGGTTCGCACCGGATAGCGAATCAGCCGCAAGGTCGACAGGCCGCCGCGCGCGAACGCATCGTCGAAATGGGTTTCGCTGAGCCCGAGTCCGCGGGCGATCGCACGCATCAGCGCGCGGCTCACGCCTTCCATCGACCGGTAGTACGAGGCGACCGTCGCGCGCCAGCCCGGGAGGACGGCGTCGGGCGGCAGCGGCGTCGCTTCGCGCAGCGGGTCGCCGGGGTCGACCTCGGCCGGACCATGGGCGACGTCGGGTCCCATGTCGATGCCTTCCTTGCAGGTCAGGAACCCGCCCTGCGCCGGGAACCAGCCGCGATACAGGTTCGGCCGGCTCGGGTCGAATTTGCGGCGCCACAGGCGACGGATCTGCGCGTCCGGCAGATCGAATATCCGGAACAAATCGGCGCGGGTCGTCGTGTCGAGCGGTACCGTCGGCGCGAACCCCGTCGCGACGAAGAAACCGCTCTCCGCGCTTGCGGCCATGATCTCGGCGTCGACGCTGTCGCGCCGGGTCGACGGTCCGCCGAACAGGGGGCCGACGTCGATCATCGGGATACGGTCGCTCATCGAATCTCCGCGTCGGCGGCCGGTCCGGCCATCCAGGGACGACAGCGCGGACGATAGCGCGACCGGCCGTCACCGTCGAGCCGGACAAGCGCGGATCCCGTGCAGCGGTGCGGCACTGCTAGACTCGAGTCCATGGTGGAGTCCGCAGTCGATCGAAACCGGTGTGCGCTGCTCGATCGCGCCCGCACGAGCGAGGCGGACCGGCGGGCGGCCGCGGCTGGCGCGTCGATCGAGCAGTTGATGCAGCGGGCGGGCGATGCGGTGGCCGAGCAGATCGAGCGACGCTGGGGTTCGCGACCGGTCGTCGTGCTGTGCGGACCGGGCAACAACGGCGGCGACGGCCTCGTCGTCGCTCAGCGTCTCGCCGAGCGGGGCTGGCCCGTGCGCGTCGCGCTGCTCGGGACGCGCGAACGGCTCGTCGGCGCGCCACGGCAGCAGGCGGCGCGGTGGCACGGGCCGATCGAGGCGGTCACGCCGGCATCGCTCGACGGGGCGGCACTGGTCGTCGACGGACTCTTCGGCGCCGGCTTGAGCCGGGCGCTCGAAGGGCCCGCACTCGAGACGCTCGCGGCGGCACGTGCGCGCCGGATTCCGCTCGTCGCGATCGACGTTCCGAGTGGCGTGGACGGTGATACCGGCGAGGATCTGGGGGCCGCGGCCGCCGTGCTCACCGTGACGTTCGTTCGCAAGAAGCCGGGACACTTGCTGCTGCCGGGCCGCGCGCTGTGCGGCGAGATCGCCGTGGCCGACATCGGCATTGACGACTCGATCGTGACCGCACTCGAGCCCGACGCGTTCGAGAACGAGCCGCGGCTCTGGGTGGACGCGCTGCCGCGTCCCGGGATCGCGGATCACAAGTACTCGCGCGGCCACGCGCTGGTGGTCGGCGGTCACCCGCTGACCGGTGCGGCGCGGATGGCCGCACGGGCGGCGGCTCGCGCCGGTGCGGGGCTGACGACGATCGCCGCGCCGACGGTCGCGTGGCCGATCTATGCGGCGGCATCGCAGAGCGTGATGGTCGCGACGGCCGATACCGCCGGCGATCTGGCGCGACTGCTCGCGGATCCGCGGATCTCCTCGATCCTGATCGGCCCCGGGGCCGGCGTCGGGGCCGAGACGCGCGCCCGCGTGCTCGCGATACTCGAGACCCGCCGTCCGGCGGTGCTGGACGCCGACGCGATCAGCGCGTTCGTCGAGGATCCCGCGTCGCTGTGGCAGGCGATCCGGGGGCCCTGCGTGCTCACGCCGCACGAAGGAGAATATCGCCGCGTATTCGACTTCCGGGGCACGAAGCTCGCGCGAGCGCGGGCCGCCGCCGCCGCGAGCGGCGCGGTGATCGTGTTGAAAGGGGCGGATACCGTGATCGCCGCGCCCGACGGTCGCGCCGCGATCAACGCGAACGCGCCGCCGACGCTTGCGACCGCAGGCGCGGGCGACGTGCTCGGCGGGCTCGTGGCGGGATTGCTCGCCCAGGGGATGGATCCCTGGAGCGCGGCCGCGGCCGCCGTCTGGATGCACGGTGCCGCGGCGGCCGCGGTCGGTCCCGGACTCATCGCCGAGGATCTGCCGGATCGCATCCCGGGCGTCTGGCGCAGGCTGCGTCGCCGGCGATCGCGAGGATCCTGAGATGTTCGCGATGCAGTTGGTCGGGCCCGGTGCGCCGCTCGTCGCGATCGAACGGCCCGATCCGGTCCCGGGTCCCGGACAGATCCGTGTGCGCGTGAGCGCCTGCGGCGTGTGCCGCACCGATCTACACCTCGTCGACGGCGAATTGCCGGCGCCGAAGAGCGGCGTGATTCCAGGCCACGAGATCGTCGGGCGGGTCGACGCGATCGGCCATGACGTCGAGGGCCTTCCAATCGGGCTGCGGGTCGGGGTGCCGTGGCTCGGCTCGACCTGCGGGGCGTGCCCGTATTGCGCGGCGGACCGCGAGAATCTCTGCGATCGACCCTCATTCACCGGCTACACGCGCGACGGCGGCTACGCGACCGTGGTGATCGCCGACGCGCGCTACGTCTTTCCGCTCGGCGAGCAGGGCGATGATGCCGCGGTCGCTCCGCTGCTGTGCGCGGGCTTGATCGGCTGGCGGGCTCTCACGGCCGCGGGCGACCGGCGCCGGATCGGTCTCTACGGGTTCGGGGCGGCTGCGCACCTCGTCGCGCAGGTCGCGGCGTCGCAGGGACGCGAGGTGCATGCGTTCACGCGGCCGGGCGACGTGGCGACGCAGCGCTTCGCGCGCTCCCTCGGGGCGGTCTGGGCGGGCGGATCCGACGAGCGCCCCGCCGAGCCGCTCGACGCGGCGATCCTGTTCGCGCCCGTCGGTTCGCTCGTGCCGACGGCGCTCGCCGCCGTGCGCAAGGGCGGCCGAGTCGTGTGCGCCGGTATCCACATGAGCGACGTGCCGAGCTTTCCGTACCGGTTGCTGTGGGGGGAGCGCGAGCTCGTGTCGGTCGCGAACCTCACGCGGCGCGACGGACGCGAATTCCTGGCAATCGCACCGCGGATCGGCCTCGTGACGAAGACGACGCGATATCCGCTGCGCGATGCGAACCGGGCGCTCGAGGACTTGCGCGCGGGTCGGTTCGACGGCGCGGCGGTTCTCGTGCCGTGAATACCGGGGAGGTCGCGCGGGCGGGCGGTGCTCAGCGTGCGAGCGTTCGCCGCAAGGCCTTGAGTTCGCGGCGGCGCTCGGGGCTCACCCGCGGAAACTCGGGCTTCAACGCGCGGATCGTGTCGAGGATCACGCTCGAGACGATCAGGCGCGCGTTGCGCTTGTCGTCGGCGGGCACGACGTACCACGGCGCGATCGACATGCTGGTCGCCTCGAGACATTTCTCGTAGGCGTGCATGTACTGCCTCCAGTACCGGCGCTCCTCGACGTCGGCTCGGCTGAACTTCCAGTTCTTCTCCGGTTGATCGATCCGCTCGATGAAGCGCCGCCGTTGCTCGTCCTTCGAGAGGTGCAAGAAGAATTTCACGATCCGCGTGCCGTTGCGGTGCAGATGGCGTTCCAGGTCGACGATCGACTCGTAACGCCGGCGCCACACGTCCTTCGAGCCGATGCGCGAGTCCGGTACACCTTCGTTGCGCAGGATCTCGGGGTGCACCCGGACGATCAGCACCTCTTCATAATAGGAACGGTTGAAGATGCCGATGCGACCGCGCTCCGGCAGGTCCCGGGTCGTCCGCCACAGGAAATCGTGCTGAAGTTCGGTCGCGCTCGGGTGCTTGAAGCTGAATACCTGACACCCCTGCGGGTTCACGCCGGACATCACGTGCGCGATCGCGCCGTCCTTGCCCGCCGCGTCCATCGCCTGGAAGATCAGCAGCAGCGCGTGGCTCGCCGAGGCGTACAGCCGCGCCTGCTGGGCGCTCAGCGCCGCGACGTGGTCGTGCAGGATCCGCTGGTATTGCGCGTCGCTCGAGTAGACCGGCGCGATCCGCGTCGGCCATTTCTTCAGGTTCACCGCCGCGCCCTCGGCGACGCGGAAACGTTCCGGGTCGATGTGCATCGTCGCTCCCGTCAGGCTCGCTGATCGAGCGGTCCTCGCCGAGACTACCGCGCGGGGCAGGGGCCGGCAATCACGGCTGCCGAGGCACCGATCCGGGGTTCCACGGCGCTACAATGGCGCCGGGAAGGGAAAGCGAGTGGGCGACCATGACGATGACTCGAACGATCGCGATCGCCGGCGCCCTGCTGGTGGCCGCCGGTCTGTACCAGTTGATCAAGCCGCTGACGTATTCGAGCCAGCAGAGCGTGCTGAAATTCGGAGGATTCGAGGCCCGGGTGCGCAGTGAGAAGACCGTGCCACCGTGGGTCGGCGGTGTCGCCCTCGGCGCAGGCTGCGTGCTCGTGGTGATCGGACTCGGCAAGAAGCGCTAGCGCGCGACGAGCGCGGCACCTCGTGAACCGCTGAGGCGTCGCGCGTGCGCTCACGCGATCGCCGCCTCGAGCCAGCGCGTGAGCTGGCCGGCGTCCATCGCGCCCGACTGGCGCGCGAGCTCGCGGCCGCCGCGAAACACGATCAGCGTCGGAATGCTGCGGATCCCATGCCGCTGGGCCGGCGCGGATTCTGCGTCGGTATCGAGCTTCGCGAACCGAACGCGCGGTTCGAGCCGGCGCGCGGCTTGCTCGAAGAACGGTGCCATCATCTGGCAGGGCCCGCACCAGGTCGCCCAGAAATCGACGACCAGCGGCAGGTCGTTGCGCGCGACGTGCGCATCGAAGTTCGCCGTCTTCAATGCATACGGCTTGCCTTCGAACAGCGGGTGGTGGCACCGCGGGCAGCGGGGCCCGTCGCCGAGTCGCGCGGCGGGAAGTCCGACGACTGCGTCACAATATCCACAGACGACGTGCAAGGAATCTGACATGGCATTTCGCCCCGGCTGAGCTACCATTCATTGAAGCCACTCGCAGCGAGCAATGGTGCCGCTCGCGCGAAATTCAAGGAACCCGCCGGGAGTGGCGGTGGTCTACCGAAGAGTCGGCGACCGGATTCGGGCGCAGGAGGGAGGACGATGGCGGTGGTCAGCAATCCAAGGCGGCGTCGGTCGGGCCCGACCGTATGGGTCCTCGGCGCCTCGCTCGCCTGTGTCGTCGCGCTCGCGCGACCGGCCTCCGCGGCACTCGGCGACACGACCGCGTCGATCGCGAGGGATCGGATCGCGATGCGCGTGGCGCAATCGATGACCACGCCGATGCCATCCTACGACGTGCACCGGATGGTCGATCCCGCCGGCGGCGTGGTGCGCGAGTACGCCGACCGCACGGGGCAGGTGTTCGCGGTGACCTGGCACGGCCCGCGCGGCCCCGATCTCAAGACCCTGCTCGGTGGCTATTACGATCGCTACGTTGCGGCGGCCACGCAGCATCGGACCGGGCATCACGTCGTCACGATCCATGCGCCGGATCTCGTGCTCTCGGTCGTGCGGTTCCAGCGCTTCGCCTATGGCCGTGCGTATCTGCCGAACCGGATGCCGAGCGGCGTCACCAAGGCCGATCTGCGCTGACCAGCACCCCAGGAAGCCGTCGAATGCGTAGCCCATTGTCGATCGGGACCCGCGGCCTACTCGCCGCACTGCTGGTGGCCGGCTGTGGCCTGCTGACCGCGTGCGGCGGAGGATCGTCGGGCGGCTTCGCGGGCGTCGGCGGCGGCGGGTCGTCGGGCGGTGGCGGTGGCGGGACGCCGGGCCTGAACACCGTGCCCGTCGTCGTCGATCAGGGGCCGGCGGCGGCCGGCGGCTCGACCAACGTCCTGTACACCACGGTGACGCTGTGCGCTCCCGGCAGCACGACCCAGTGCCAGACGATCGATCACGTGCAGGTCGACACGGGCTCGACCGGGTTCCGGGTACTCGCGTCGGTGCTCGGCACGGGTCTGCAGGCCACGGACATGCCGCAGTCGAGCGACGTGAACGGCCATCCGCTCGACGAATGCACGCAGTTCGCGGACGGGTACAGCTGGGGCACGGTCCGCACCGCCGATCTCGTCGTCGGGAACGAGACGGCCGCGTCGCTGCCGATCCAGGTGATCGGCGACCCCGCGGCCGCGACCGTCCCTGCGTCCTGCGTGCAGGGGCCGCAGGAGAATACGGTGCAGACCTTCGGCGCGAACGCGATCCTCGGGATCGGCAATTTCCTCACCGATTGCGGTGCCGCGTGCGCGGCCGGCGCGGTCAGCGGGGCCTATTACGATTGCCCGCCGACCGGGACCTGCGCGCCGGTCGCGGTCGCGCTGAGTGCCCAGGTGCAGAATCCGGTGTCGTTCTTCGCCGCCGACAACAACGGTGTCGTGATCGACCTGCCGGCCGCATCGTCGCCGACCGCGACGCTCGCGGGTACGCTGATCTTCGGGATCGGAACCCAGTCGGACAACGCCATGCCGGCGAACGCCGGCATCTACACCCTCGATCCGAACTACGGCACCCTGTCGACCACGTACAACGGGACCAATTATTCCTCGAGCTTCATCGACAGCGGGTCGAATGCGTACTTCTTCACCGACGATACGATCCCGACCTGTACCAGTCAGACCTCGTTCTATTGCCCGAGCGCGACGGAGACGCTCCAGGGCTTGATCCAGGGGCAGAACGGTGCGACCGCGGCCGTCTCGTTCTCGGTCGACAACGCGCTGACCGATTTCGCGACCAACTTCCCGGTGCTGCCGAATCTCGCGGGACCCGCGGGCTCGACTCTGTCGGGTGCCTTCGACTGGGGCTTGCCGTTCTTCTACGGGCGCCCGGTCTACGTTGCGTTCGAATCGAACACCGCCGCGGGCGTCGCCGGACCCTGGGTCGGTTTCTGAGCGGACCGTATCCTCGAGTGGAGGATTGCACGATGATCAAGACTTCGATCGCCGCGGCACTGCTGCTCTTCGCCGCCGGTGCCGCGAATGCGGCGGACCCGTTCGCCGATTCGCCCGGCGCGCACTGGCACGTCATGGGCGGCTTCAGCGAGCCGATCGGCACGACCTCGGATTACCTTCAGGGTGGTTACGCGATCGGCGGGGGACTCACGCTGGTGCCCTCGGCGACGAGTCCGCTCACCTGGCGCTTCGACCTGTCCTACGCGGGACATGACGCGTCGAGCGAGCTGATCAACCTCGGTCAGCAGAGCACCAACGTCCAGATCGACGGCGGCACCGTGCAGCTGTGGTCGCTGACCGGCGACGCGGTGCTGCACGTTCCGATCGTCTACGGGGTCCGCGCGTACGGACTCGCGGGGGTCGGTGTCTACCACACGCGGGTCGAGCTCACGCAGACCGTGCCGGTCTACGGTGGCTACTATTTCTGCGATCCGTTCTGGGGCTTCTGCGACGGCGGCTACGGCTACGGCAATGCGGTGGTGATGGCGCACGACACCACCAAATTGGGCTGGAACGTCGGGGGCGGCCTCGAATTCGCACTGCCGTCGGGCGCATCCTGGTTCATCGAGGCGCGCTACAACCGGGTCAGCGCATCGACGCCGATCGAGTTCGTGCCGATCGAGGTCGGCTACCGGTTCTGAAGGCGCCGCCGACCGCCGCCCCTCGGCTCAGCGCGACTGGGACGCGATCGCGGCGAGGCCTTGGAGCACGAGATCGGGGATCTGTTCGCCCGGATTGCGCATCACCGCGGAGAGCATTCCGGCATCGCCGCCGGTGATGAACACCCGCGGCCGCGTGCCGGTGTTCTCCGTGATCGCATCGACGACCCGGTCGGCCATGCCGGCCAGCGCGAATACCGCGCCGCGCGACACCGCCCCGATCGTGTTGTTCGCGAGCGCGCCGGCCATCGACGGCTGGCTGAGCTCGACCGCCTTCGCGATGTCGCTGGTCTGCGTGAGCAAGGCCTCGCGCATCATGTGGATTCCGGGCGCGATCAAGCCGCCGAGATGCTGGCCGCCGGCGTCGACGCAGTCGACCGTGACCGCCGTGCCGGCGTCGACGACGCACAGTGGTGCGTGTGCGATGGTCCACGCGCCGATCAGCGCGAGCCAACGGTCGGCTCCGAGCAGGTCCGGATCCTGGTAGCCGTTGCTGAGGTCCTGATGCCGGCGCTCCGCCCGCACGAACTGGGCCTTGACCCCGTAGTGCTTCTTCGTGAGCCGGTACAGCGTCTTGCCGATCGCATCGCCGGCGATGTTCGAGATCAGCACCTGCTCCGGCTTCTGCCCGGTGTCGAACAGCGCCGCGCGCCACATCTTCGGCTTCGCGCCGCGGTGGACGATCGATTGCGGGTTCGACAGGCCGTTGCTCGTCAACCAAGCCCACTTGATGCGGGTATTGCCGACGTCGATCACGAGTATCATGCGCGAATGACCGCCTTGCTGGCACCATGAATCGCGTTACGCGCGACGAGGATAGCATTACTCGGGGACTCGATGGCCGTCAGGGCGGTGCGAATCGTCCCGCCCCGGCGCCAACCGACGCGCGTCCGCTGGTGGTCCGTTGCGGCGCGTTCGGCGACATGGTGCTGCTGACCGCGATGATCCGCGAGCTGCACGCGCGCTGGCGCCGGCCGGTGGACGTCGTCACGTCGGGGCCGTGGAGCGAGCCGCTGCTCGCCGGACAACCGGGCGTCGGCGAGGTGATCGCCCTGCGCAGCCGCAAGACCCCGTACTGGCTCGCACCCGACCAGCGCCGCCTGGTGCGCTGGCTGCGCGCGCGCGGCCTCACCGCGACCTGGCTGTGCGACGACAGCGAGGCGATGCGCGTGCTGCTCGCGAGGGCCGGGGTGCGGACCGACGCGATCGTCGACGTCCGTGACCATCCGCTGCTGCCCGGTGAGCATGCGACCGAGCAATGGCGGCGTATCGCCGCGATCACGCCGCCGCTGTGGTCGCGCCGCGACCCGCCGGGCGATTTCACCGATCACGACGGCTGCGAACTCCTCGTCTCGGCGGCCGAGCGCCGCGCGCTCGACGCCTGGCTCGAGCGTCGCGGACTCGGCGGTGCGCCACTGATCCTGGTTCAGGCCGGCAACAAGCGCACGATGCGACGCGGATTGCGCCGGCTGGCGCCGAATCCCAAGTACTGGCCGAGCGAACGCTGGGCGGCGGTGATCCGCGCGATCGCCGACGAGCGTCCCGACGCCCGGATCGTGCTCCTCGGCACCGGCCCCGAGGTCGCGCTGAACGCCGAGATCGCCGCTCGCGCGGGTATCGCGCGAGTCCACGATGTCGCGGACGATCTGCCGGTCGCGCGCTTGATCGCGTTGCTCGCGCGTGCGGAGGCGCTGATTTCCGTGGACTCCGGACCCGCGCACGCCGCTGCCGCCGTCGGCTGTCCCACGGTCGTGCTGTTCGGTCGGGCCTCGCCGTCCCTGTACCGACCGCGCGGCGCCGCCGGTGCACCGGTTCGGCTGATTCGCCGGGAGGTGGGCGGCGAGGCGACGATGCTCGCGATCGAGATCGACGACGTCGTCGGCGCGTGGCGCTCGCTCGCGGCGCCGCTCAGCGCTTCGCCTTCATCGTATCCGCGGTGACCAGGACCACGCCCCCGGGCGTGATCGTGAAGCGCTCGGCATCCGCCGCCGGATCGAAGCCGATCCGCATCCCGTCGGGGATCACGCAGTGCTCGTCGATGATGCAGCGTCGGATCGCGCAACGCCGGCCGATCGACACCGAGGGCAGGATCACCGATTGCTCGACGCGGGAGCCTTCGTCCACGCGCACGTCCGTCGACAGCAGCGACTGCGCAATGTACGCGCCGGAGATGATGCAGCCGCCCGCGGTCATCGAGTTCACCGCCATACCGCGCCGACCATCCTCGTCGAACACGAATTTCGCCGGGGGTTGCTGTGCCTGATAGGTCCAGATCGGCCATTGCTCGTCATAGACGTTCAATTCCGGATTCACCGCGACGAGCTCCATGTTCGCTTCATAGAACGCATCGAGGTTGCCGACGTCGCGCCAGTAACTCTGGGCCCGGGTTTCGACGTCGTAGAACGGGTACGCGAACACCCGCATCCGTTCGATCGCCGGCGGAATGATGTTCTTGCCGAAGTCGTGGCTGCTGCCGGCATCCGCGGCGTCGTCGGTCAATATCTTCTCCAGGCGCTCGGTCCCGATCACGTAGATTCCCATCGACGCGCGAGCGAGTCCTGGGCGGCCGGGGATCGGGTCGGGGTCGCGCGGCTTCTCGGCGAACTTCACGACGCGATTGGTATCGTCCGTCGTGACGATGCCGAATTCGCTCGCCCGCTCGACCGGCACGTCGACCACGCCGACGGTGATCGCCGCCTCGCACTGTTCGTGATAGGCGATCATCGGACCGTAGTCCATCTTGTAGATGTGATCGCCCGCGAGCACCAGCACGTGGGTCGGGTGGTGGCTGCGGATGTACTCGAGGTTCTGGTACACGGCATCCGCGGTCCCGCGGTACCAGCATTCGCCGATCTGCTGTTGTGCCGGGATCAGTTCGATGAACTCGCCGAACTCGCCCCGCAGATAGCTCCATCCGCGCTGCACGTGCTGGATCAGCGACTGCGCCTTGTATTGCGTGAGCACCGCGATCTGACGGATCCCGGAATTCACGCAGTTCGACAGCACGAAATCGACGATCCGGAACTTGCCGCCGAACGGCGTCGCGGGCTTGCAGCGGTGCTCGGTCAGTCCCTTGAGCCGCTCGCCACGGCCGCCGGCCATCACGACCGCGAGCGTGCCGCTCGTCAGCCGACTCACGTAACGGCCGGCGCTGTTCCGGGCGGAATGTTCGTGTGCCATCGTGGCTGCCTCGCGCTCTTCGGAGCGAACCGCTCTGCTCCTTCCCGTCCCCGAAAGACTGCCACAGTCGTCATGCGTGCGCATCAGGTTTCGGCGGTCGTCGTTTGCTACACTCGCCGCGTGCCGCCGTTGAAGATCTGCCTGTCCGCTGCCGAAATGGTGCCGTTCGCGAAGACCGGCGGGCTCGCGGACGTCGCCGGCGCGCTGGTCCGCGAGTTCGCGCGCCGAGGTCACGACGTACGGCCGTTCCTGCCGCTCTACCGCGCGGTTCGAGGCGCCGGGTGGACGTTCGCGGAGGTGCCGGCGGCCTCGCAGGTGCCGGTGTCGATCGGCGGCATCCGCTACGAGTTCTCGCTGTACACCGCGACACTGCCCGGTACCGACGTGGCGACGTACTTCATCGATTGCCCGCCGATGTTCGATCGGCGCTCGTACTACACGGAGGATGCCGACGAGTACCGGCGGTTCCTGCTGTACACGCGTGCGGTGATCGAGTCCTGCCAGCGGCTCGGCTTCGCGCCGGACGTGTTCCACTGCAACGACTGGCACGTGGCCTTCCTGCCGCTGCTGCTGCGGTCGGTCTACGGATGGGATCGGCTGTTCGCGCGCTCGCGGAGCGTATTGACGATCCACAACATCGGTTATCAAGGCTACCTGCCGTCGACCGCGCTCGGGGACCTCGGCCTCGGCGCGAACGAGTCCTTGCTCGACCAGGCGGATCTCGCGCGCGGCTTCGTCAACGCGCTGAAGACCGGGATTCGTCACGCCGACGCGGTCACGACCGTGAGTCCGACCTATTCCCGGGAGATCCGCTCGGCGCCGCTCGGCGCCGGTCTGCAGGATGCGCTACGCGCGCGCCCGGACGAGGTCGTCGGGATCCTGAACGGCGTCGACTATGCCGAATGGGATCCACGCCATGATCCGTACCTGCGCGCGCATTTCGATCCGCAGCACCTCGACGGGAAGGCGGCGAACAAGCGCGCGCTGATCGAACTCGCGGGGCTCGCGATCGGCCCCGGCGTGCCGCTCGTCGGCATGGTCGGACGCCTCACGGAACAGAAGGGCATCGATCTGCTGATCGAGGCCTTGCCGTCCTTCCTCGAGCGTCGCGACTGTGCATTCGCGGTCCTCGGTGCCGGCGATGCGCGCTACGCCGAGTTCTTCGAGGCGATGAGCCAGCGCTTTGCGGGGCGCTTCGCGTTCCATCAGGGCTATGACGAAGCGCGAGCGCACGCCATCGAGGCGGGGAGCGATGCGTTCCTGATGCCGTCGCGCTACGAGCCCTGCGGTCTGAACCAGATGTACAGCCTGCGCTACGGAACGATCCCGATCGTCCACCGCACCGGCGGCCTCGCGGACACCGTGATGCCCTTCGATCCGGCGACCGGCATCGGCACCGGCTGCGTCTTCAACGACTACGATGCCGCGGCGGTCGCGTGGGCGCTCGATACGACGCTCGACTGGTATCGTGATCCCGCGGTGTGGCGAGGCCTGATGCGCAACGCGATGGCACAGGACTTTTCCTGGGGCCGCCAGATCCTTCAATACGAAGCGCTGTTCGGGCGCCTCGCCGCGGCGGGCCGCAGCAACGCGTAGCGCCTCCCGAAGGGCAGCGCATAGATTTTCTCGACGCCGAGACCGGCGGGTCCTACCCATGCGGGGACGCCGGTCGCGTGGTCGTGCGGGTGGATCCCGAGCGTGCGCGCGAGCGCGACGAGGCGCGGCGACCAGACCTGACCGCGGATCTGCACGAGGAAGCGTTCGCGCGGATCGGCCAGCGCGGCCGCGCGCAGTTGCTCGAGGCGTCGCGCGCCGAGCGGCGCGGCGAAGCGTGCGACGTGTACGGTCGTGTACAGATCGACCCAGGCCCGGGTCGTCTCGTCGGCGCCGATCAATGCGAGCGGCGCGTCGCCGAGATCGGTGCGCAGCGCCCGGCCGACCGAGCGCAGGTCGTGCCAGCGATCGACCTGCGGGTAGATCTGCGTCGCCGGGAGCACGCACAGCGCGCAGTACGCGGCGAGCAAGGCCGCGAGCGCGAGCGGCAGCCGGTCGGCGGCGAGCGCATAGCCGCGTCGCGCGAGCGCGGCCGCGACCAGCA
>JAGWPU010000094.1 GCA_028870355.1 Gammaproteobacteria bacterium
CGGATGTCGGCGGAGTTCTTCCCCGACTGGCGCAGGTGCGGGATCTCGATCAGTTCGAACGCGGCGCCGTGGAGGCTCCGTTTGAACTCCTTGTAGCGTTCGAAATCGCAGTACGCCTTCTTCACGACGATGTGGCCCTTGAGCAGCAGCCGCTCGAGCACCTTCGCGACGTCGAAGTCGCCGATCTTCGCGTCGCGGGCGCCGAGCGCGACGTTCTCGAGGTCGAGGAACACCGCCATCGTCGCATCGGTCGTCGGGGTCGCCATCGGATCATCTCCTCGTCGTACGGCCGGCGCGGAGCGCCCAGGCCACGGTGAGCCACACCGGGATCGCGAACCACAGCCAGGGCTGGTTCTGCTGCACCACGCCCGGTAACAGGTGCAGGGCGACCGCGATCGCGGCGGCCGCGATCTGGGTCCGGACGATGGCCGTCGCGAGCCGGCCGGGCGTGCCGGTGCGCCGGGTGCGCCACACGGTCGCGGGCAGCGCCCACGCGAGCGGATTGAACAGCAGCAGGTTCGCGTTGTCCCACGCGACCCGGTGGAGCGTGAGCGTCCACAGCGCGAGCAGCACGAGGCCGGCGAAGCCGGCGAGCGCGAGGGTGGCGGTCACGATCGTCGCGTACCCGTTCGGCGTGCGGCGCCGCGTGAGCAGGATCGCGCCGGCGAGCGCGAAGCCGGCGATCCCGAGCGGCCACGCGAGGTTCGGCGGCCGCGCGGGCGGCGGCCTCAGGCGGTTCGGCGCGAGGTGCCGCTCGCCGCTCACCAGCGGTTCGAAGCCGCCATGGCCGTTCGGCACCTTCACGTAGCGCATGTCCCGCGAGAGCACGCCGGGGAGGAAGCTCTCCCGCCACGCATCGAGCGGCTGGTCGGCCATCGGCCCCATCCCGAGGTCCATCGGGATCATCAGCCAGGGCTGCGGGCTCATCAGCCGCACGATCTCCTGCCGGTAGGTGAGCGAGGCGGGCCGCGGGACGAGCGCCGCGTGGATCGCGCCGCCGAGCGCCCGGTCGAGCGCGTCGCGCACCCGGGTCGCGCAGTTGTTGGTGAGGTAGTCGTAGTCGTAGACGACGTTCTGTGGCTCGAGGTTCCACAGCAGGTAGTTGCGCAGGCTCGCCGCCTGCGCCGGGGTGAGCGCGAGGCGCTGGATCGTGACCGAGCGCCCGTCGTCGACGTAGCTGCTCTCGTCCACGGCGGAGGGCTCCGCGTCGATCATGTAGTGCATCACGCCGCGGGCGAAGTTCCAGAAGAAGCCCCGCTCGTCGAAGTCGAACACCCCGTAGTTGAAGTCGACCGACTCGCCGGACACCCGGTCGCGGATCTGGATCGCGTCGTGCCCGAACCGCTCCCAGTACACGCTCCCGGGCCCGTAGGTCACCAGGGACACGGCGAGGTCCGATCCCGGCGCGGCGACGATCCCCGCGCGGGCGGCGGAAGGCGCGAGAGCGAGCAGCGCGAGGCACAGGGCGATTCCGAACGTTCGCATCGAGCGACACCCTTCAGGGGTTGGCGGCGGCAGCGCGCAGCATAAACGTCCCGCGGTGCGCTGCGCCATGCCGCGTGGCCGGCTGTGGCCGATTCGCTCACGCGCGGTGCGCGCTCGGGGCACCCGGGCGACGGGTGGCGAACCTATAATTCCCGGGATCGGACGCTTCGGCGACCGCAGCAACCCGGTGATCCGCATGGACCCCTCCGAGCGCCTGTACACCGAGCCGCAACGCCTGGTCCGCGATACCGCGCGGGAGTTCGCGCGCGCCGAGCTCGAGCCGAACGCCGCGGCCTGGGACCGCGACGGATGGATCGCCGACGCGGCGGTCGCGAAGCTCGGCGAGCTCGGCTTCCTCGGGATGGTCGTGCCCGAGGAGTGGGGCGGCTCCTACACCGATTACATCGCGTACGCGCTCGCGGTCGAGGAGATCGCGGCGGGGTGCGCCGCGACCTCGGCGCTGATGAGCGTGCACAACTCGGTCGGCTGCGGACCCATCCTCGCGTACGGGACCGAGGAACAGAAGCGCCGCTACCTCGTCGACCTCGCGCAGGGGCGCTCGATCGGCTGCTTCTGCCTGACCGAGCCGCAAGCGGGCTCCGACGCGGGCGCACTGCGCACGCGGGCGGTGCTGGACGGCGGCCAGTGGGTGCTGAACGGCGCGAAGCAGTTCGTGACCAACGGTCGGCGCGCGAAGGTCGCGATCGTGTTCGCGGTCACCGATCCCGACCAGGGAAAGCGCGGGATCTCGGCGTTCATCGTGCCGACCGACACGCCGGGGTTCATCGTCGGTGCGCCGGAGAAGAAGCTCGGGATCCGCGGCTCGGACACCTGCGCGATCACCCTCGACGAGTGCCGGGTCGGGCCGGAGGCGCTCCTCGGGGAGCGCGGCCGGGGCCTCAAGATCGCGCTCGCGAACCTCGAGGGCGGGCGGATCGGGATCGCCGCGCAGGCAGTCGGGATCGCCCGCGCGGCGTTCGAGCGCGCGCTCGACTATGCGAAGAGCCGCCGCCAGTTCGGCCGGCCGATCGGCGAATTTGGCCGGATCGGCGACCTGCTCGCGGACATGCATACGAGGATCAACGCCGCGCGGCTCCTGACGCACCGCGCCGCTGCGTTGCGCAGCGCCGGTTGCCCTTGCCTCAGCGAGGCCAGCCAAGCGAAACTGTACGCTTCGGAGACGGCCGAACACGTGTGTTCGCGCGCGATCCAGATCCACGGCGGTTACGGGTACCTCGAGGCCTATACCGTCGAGCGGCTGTATCGCGACGCGCGCATCACGCAGATCTACGAGGGCACCAGCGAGATCCAGCGCCTGCTGATCGCGCGTCAGCTGCTCGAGAGCGCCGGACCCGGCGCCTGACACCCATTGACCCAGAGGAATCCGAGCACCATGAGCACCGCATCCGCGAACGTCGCCACCGCCGCGTCGACCGTGAAACTCCTGATCGATGGCCGCTTCGTCGAGTCGAACACCAGCGAGTGGCAGCCCGTCGTGAACCCGGCGACCCAGGAGACGCTCGCGCGCGTGCCGTTCGCGACCGACGCCGAGCTGGAAGCGGCGATCGCCAGCGCGAAGAAGGCGTTCAGGACCTGGCGCAACACGCCGATCGGAACGCGCGCGCGGATCATGCTGAAGCTCCAGGCGCTGGTCCGCGAGCACATGCCGCGGATCGCGCGCACGCTCTCGATGGAGCAGGGCAAGACCTTCCCGGATGCCGAGGGCGACGTGTTCCGCGGCCTCGAGGTCGTCGAGCACGCGTGCTCGATCGGGACGCTCCAGCTCGGCGAGTACGCCGAGAACGTCGCGAACGGCGTCGACACCTATTCGATCCGCCAGCCGATCGGCGTGTGCGCGGGCATTACGCCGTTCAATTTCCCGGCGATGATCCCGCTGTGGATGTTCCCGATGGCGATCGTCTGCGGGAACACGTTCGTGCTGAAGCCCTCGGAGCAGGACCCGATGACGTCGATGCTGCTCGGCGAGCTCGCGCTCGAGGCCGGAGTCCCGCCGGGCGTGCTCAACATCGTGCACGGCGGCAAGCGCGCGGTCGACGCGCTGTGCACCCACCCGGACATCGTCGCGGTGTCGTTCGTCGGCTCGACCGCGGTCGGAACGCACGTGTATCAGCTCGCCTCGCAGCACGGCAAGCGCGTTCAGTCGATGATGGGCGCGAAGAACCACGCGGTCGTGATGCCGGATGCGAACAAGGAGCAGTCCTTGAACTCGCTGGTCGGCGCGACCTTCGGCGCCGCGGGACAGC